>BTQX01000244.1:0-3015 GCA_036986095.1 Gammaproteobacteria bacterium | reverse complement strand
AATGAACCCGATGAATATGATGGCGGAGAACTGACAATCTCCAGCCAGTACGGCGAAATCAGCAATAAGCTTCCTGCCGGCGATGCGATTCTTTACCCTTCCGGTAGTCTGCATAAGATACAGCCCATCAGCAAAGGCACCCGCCTGGTTGCTGTAACATGGGCACAGAGCATGATACGGGATACAGGGCAGCGGGAATTGCTTTACAACCTGAGTCAGGCACGCGATGAACTGATAAAAGATGACCCAAAAAGTTCGGTTGCTCAGAAGGTCAGTACCAGCTACATCAATCTAATCAGAATGTGGGCTGAAGTCTGAAATAAAGTTTCAGTGGCGCTTTTATTTTTTCGTAAGAGCGTCGCTCGGCGCGATTGTTTTTTAGATAAAAGACGAAGGATTAAAGATAAAAGATGATGGATAGAAGAGTAGGATGTACATTTGTTTATCTTTCATCCTTGATCTTTAATCTTTAGCCCTTAATCCTTCGTCCTTCGTCTAAAAATCGCGCCGGGACGGCGCTCCTACAGCAAATCATTCCTGCTCTGGTATCTTTCATAAAAAAGGCCGCATTGTGCGGCCCTTTTCAATCAATACTGCATGAACTACCGTTCTGAACCTCGTTCTTTATGAGCATCGTTCATTACATCAACAGCGATATCGTTGTAGGCATCGATGTAGCCATCAAGAACAGTGCCTGATTCAGGTGTGTAATAATCTTTAGCATCGAAACCGTTTGCATGTTCGTTTTCGATAAATTTCTTCTGCATATCCAGCATTTTCTGGATTTTTTCCTGCTTAGTGCTCATTTGATCGTCTCCATTGAGTAATCACACATATTTAGTTGAGAGAATATAGCTTTATGTACCCGTTAGCGCCATATCCCAAAGGGGTTAGCCCGGCTAGTTGCCAGCCGTATTTAGTGGATAAACTATGAATAACCGCTATTAATAGCCGCCTTTTCGACGACTCTCTGGCAACCCGCCAATGCGCCCGGCCTGTTTGCTAGGACCACCAGGGAACAGGTCAAACAGTTCTTTGGAACTAATTTTCTCACCCCATATCTTGCCCATGCCTTTATTCATATTGCGCGTATTTGGCTGATTTCCACCATTTTCAATAAATTCTGAACGCAGATATTTAACCACATCCCAATGACGGTCAGTCATCTCGATGCCTTCATCTTTAGCAATATATGCGCCGAGACTTTCGCTCCAGTCACTAATGTCGGTGAGATACCCGGTTGCTGTTGTATCAATAGTTTTGTCGCCAAATTCGATTGCCATCATCTACTCCTGCTCTGTTAAATCAGTCAAATATAACCAAACGTTAATATTGTCGAATACTCAGTCGTATTCGTCAATTAATCTGTTTAATCTGGACATAAACGAATCTTGATACCCTTCATCAGGATTCCCTGGCATGTTTAATACCTTTATGTGGCACAAACAGACCACAACCCAGCAGGCGCCCCTCACCGATGCCCGCTTCCTGTAGTCTAATGGCTTCCATAGGCTCCAGATCAGCGATCATAAGACTGCGTGTCATGACGTCACCATCAGGTGTCTTAAATGACTGGGTTTTGCCGCTAAGTAATTTTCGAGGAGGTATGTTGAGTTTTCTTAGCTCTGCGACGGCATTCTGTAAAAATTCTTCTTCATTTACGTCGGGACGAGTAATAATATAACGGGAAAACTGGACTTCGTATAGACTGAGTAACTTTACAGAAGACTTGCATATTTTCAATGACTTACCATATACTATTAATGTTTTGCCTTCAAGTTCTAGTGCATCTCCAACCAGTAAACCGGGTACGCGCAGAGTCAGCTTTGTTCGTTTGCTGAGATGGATAAGCGAATCTGCTTCTTCAGGCCTGTTCCAGCCATTCATGGATTCGCCACCATGTATCTGATGTATGCCGGCATGTGGTTCATCAGCAAGCCAGGGCAATATTTCTCGGATAGCCAGACTCAACTCCCAGACATTGTCATTGGCCAGGCATTTGCAATCGAGTTTGAAGCTCAGATCGACGACGTCGTCAGGAATCTTGAGCTTGTTCTCTTTATCGGCGTTTTCAGTCCAGTACATATCTACGATACCTGGCCTCGGGAAGTGAATGAAGCTTCGAGTTGTTCTTCCCAGTTGTCTGGCGTATCAAAGAAGGGTGGCTTGACGTCCATGCGAAAGAACATCTCGCCCTTTCCACCGCCATTTTTCACTACAGCGATCAACTCATCAAAAGATGTCAGTTCATGATTCTGTAACAATACTTCACTCAACCACAACATCCATATTCCTCATGCTTTGTCAGTATTGACGCTATTTTAAACGATTTCAAGCCAAAAAATACCAGACAAATCATCGCTGGATTGTGTGCTTATCCTGTAAATGAGCTTAATTCGATGCGCGTACCGGCATAATATTTTCCAGAAAAGCAATCAGCTCTTTTGCATGCTGCTTGATTTTGCCTACAGACTCGTGCCCTCCACCTTCAATTAAGAGTAACTCAGGCTTTTTGCCTTTTCCGTTTTCACGAATTAAATGCACATCGGTCACCGGAACTGTCTTATCCGCTGTGCCATGCACAAGCAGTACTGGACACTGAACATAGCGCAATCTGTTCATTGGTGCGATATCATTAAAACGATGCCCAATCACCCATTCCACATAGCGTAGCACCCATGTTTTAAAAATTTCCGGTATCCAGAAACGGTTAAGATAACTGCGCATCATTGAATCCGGGTGGGCAAAGGCTGCAATACTGATCACGGCAAAGATATCATTTCGCCGTGAAGCTGCTAGCAACATAGCAGCGGCTCCAACGGAATGCCCCAGCAGGGCCAGCCTCCCCGCTGATTCTTTCTTATGTGCTTTGAGCCAGTCGATAGCGGCTTCCGCATCTTCGGCAAATCTCGGCATGGAGGAAAAACCTGCCGAGTCACTTCGTCCATGATTGCGTGCATCCAGTAATAAAATATTTAATCCAGCCCTGTGCAGTGGAGCTACCAAAGGCAGCAT
>BTQX01000243.1:0-3017 GCA_036986095.1 Gammaproteobacteria bacterium | reverse complement strand
CGAGAATGTGCAACACAAACAACTGCCCTACGGGAATCGCCACCCAGAAAGCCGAGCTGCGTCAGAGATTGAATATAGAAAAATCATCAAACCAGTTGCATAACTTTTTTGATGCTTCCGTTGAATTGATGCAAGTAATGGCTCGAGCCTGTGGCCATGATGATTTAAATAAATTCAATAAGGATGATCTTGCAACATGGCACCGTGAAATGGCTATATTATCTGGGGTAATGTACTCAGGTTTTTGGAAGCCCCTCGAACAATGAATAATGCGCCGGACACGGACAACTTCCGCTGGCTTTTGAATTGTGTATTCCATTTTGTACATGGATAATATGCTGGGGATACCCAGGCAGGACATATCGGGGGAGACGTGCCATTTAACATTAACACCTCATATGCATAATGCTATAATTAAAGCTATTGGTTTGACTATAGGGCACCTCTATTAATTCATGAATAATCATCTTGAATCCAAAATCTGCCATCTCTGCGTTAAGAACCTTCGCAATAGCTAGCTATTACGTGCGTTTCTTGCCTTGATCTGACAGCCTTTGAATCCAATCTGAATTATCCAGAATTAATAGAGGTGCCCTATACTGTAATAATTTTCCGGGTTTAATCGAGCCTGACCCCGCAGGGTTTCACCCGCAGGTTAAGTACTTGGTGCTATATCTATTATGAGGAGTTAAATATATGTCTATCGTGAATTCCGGGTTTAAATTTATATTGTTTACTTTCATTGTAATGCCCAGTGCTATCGCATACGCAGAAACAGGTAAGAAGCCTGACCCGGCATCAGTTTCACTTGGGAAAAAACTATATGTGCAAAACTGCCAGACGTGTCATCAAAAAGAGGGTGTTGGCGAGAGGCCGGCTCCAATGGCTATACGTAAACCTGGCTACATTCCGGCTATGCCGCTGAATGAAACATCACATGCCTGGCATCATCCCGATGAACAGATGGTGAATACAATTCTTAATGGCACGCCAAGTACAAAACGCATGCCGGCATGGAGGGACAAACTTTCAGTGAAGGACGCACAAAATATCGTCGCATATATTAAGAGTTTATGGAGCCCAAATATACTCGCTTGCCAGGGATCTAAACATATGAGTGCACGTTGTGCGCCCAAGGAAACCCAGCGTGTTAAGACTCGGTAGAAAAAGTCATTCTCCATTTTCTTAAGAACCAGGATCAGACCCTAAGAACCCGGGTCAGTACCAGGTTCTCTCTAATATAAGCAAAAATCGGGATCTGAGCCGGGTTTTGAGAAAATTGAATATTTTAAAATGGAAGGCACATCACTACTTATTTGGGGAATGCTTTTCGGCGCAGTAGGTCTTGGATTCTTTACGTATGGTAGAAGGCAAAAAGCAGTAGTTCCACTAGTTGCCGGTATTGCCCTGTTTTTATTCCCCTACTTTATATCTAATGTGTATGTGCTTGTAATTGCCGGTATTGTTCTGGTAATGCTACCATATTTTGTGAGGATATAATGCGTCATTTAACACCTCTATGTGCAATAATTTACGAAGTTGCTGGACATCCTGTCATACATATACAGGCTGAATCGAGCCTGACTCCGTCAGGCTCTGTTAATAATAAAAAGGAGAGCGTTAAATGATATTTTACAAGGCTATTTTCATCGCAGTAACACTACTTTTCACTCAATTAACTATTGCTGACGAGCTGCCAGAAAATACTAATATTAGTGAACAGGTGCAGGCTTTTTTTACAGCCTTTGAAAACAGCGAAGCGGCCAAATCATTAAGTAAGGAAGATTGGGCGGCATTTGAAAAAGATAAAAAAGAGCTGGCTGCAAAAATGCCTGACCCGGGCTTGAAGGTTGGTGACAGGGCTCCTGATTTTAATCTTAAGAATGCATTCGGAAAGAGTATAAGTTTATCTTCCTTCACTAAAAAAGGGCCTGTGATTTTGGTGTTTTATCGTGGTGCATGGTGCGGGATTTGCAATATTCAACTGCACTCTTTAAATGCCAGCCTGCCGACATTCAAAAAATACGGTGCGCAATTATTAGCGGTCACACCTCAAAAGCCTGATCGGTCGCAAGAGCAAATTAAAAAAGACGGTTATCCATTCGAAATAGTGAGTGATCTGGATTATTCGGTTTTAAAGAAATACAATCTGTACTTTGAAATACCGGAGTACATTAAAAAGTTAAATATCGAAAAATTTGCTCTTGATCTCGCGGACTATAATGGTGAAGGACGTTACGGTTTACCCGTGCCGGCTACATATATTGTTGATGAAAAAGGGATTATTCGTGCAGCCTATGCCAATACAGATTACACTCAGCGTATGGAGCCAAAAGACATCCTGATTGCACTTAAAAAATTGTAAAAAGAGAAATAGCAAAATTGGTATCTGAACCCTGAAGCGAAAAGGGGTCAGCATTCTTTTACGTAAAAATACCCCTCCCTATTTTAATCCACCAAATAGCTATAGGATGACAAACTTGCCTGCAATTCCTCCATCAATTCCCCGCGTTCGTCATCAACCAGATGGCAGTCCTGTGCCCTGTCCAGGATACGTTGCCGAATCTGATCAGGATCATATTCCACCCGGTAAAGTAACTGACTGACGTTCTCACCACGAAAAATATTTTCCAGACAAATGTTACCGTCTTTATCATGCACGACATTGGCGCTCGCCGTGTCGCCGAACAGGTTGTGTATGTCGCCCAGCGTTTCCTGATAGGCGCCGAGCATGAAGAAGCCCAGTAAGTATCTTTCGTCGGTTTTGATGTTGTGCAGGGGCAGGGTGTTTTCAATGCCGTGCTGATCGACATAGAGATCAATTCTTCCATCCGAATCACAGGTCAGGTCGTGCAGAATGGCGCGGTGGTCGGGTTCTTCATCGAGTCGTTGCAGTGGTACGATTGGGAATACCTGATCAATCGCCCACACGTCTGGCATGGACTGGAAGATGGAGAAGTTGCAAAACACTTTGTCGGCAAGTATTTCTTCCAGTTCATTTCTCACAGCCTGCAGTG
>BTQX01000242.1:0-3029 GCA_036986095.1 Gammaproteobacteria bacterium | reverse complement strand
GGTCATCATCATTACGGCGCGACAATGGGGAAACCTCCACCGGGAAGGCGGTGATAAATGTCGGATCTTTTAGCAGGTGTTCGCCCGTTTTCTCAAATATCTCGATCAGCAGCTTGCCCACCCCGTAGCTCTCGCGCAGGGGAATCTTCAGGCTTTCTGCATATTTACGCAGGGCATCTTTATCATCTAGCTGATCAGCTGACAGCTCTTTGTTATATTTAAGCACCACTTCTTTGACGGTCATGCGGGTAAAGGGCTTGCCGAAATCATATTCATCGCCCTGATAACTGACTACGGTATTATTATTCTGGATGGTTTCAGTGATATGACGCAGCATATCTTCTGTCAAATCCATCAGTTCATTGTAATCTGCGTAGGCCTGGTAGAACTCAACCATGGTGAATTCAGGATTGTGACGAGCACTTAAACCCTCATTGCGGAAACTACGGTTGATCTCAAATACTCGCTCGAATCCGCCCACAACCAGTCTTTTTAGATAGAGTTCCGGTGCAATGCGCATGAACAAATCGATATTCAGTGCATTATGGAAAGTCTTGAATGGTCGTGCCGCCGCTCCACCGGGTACGGCCTGCATCATCGGCGTTTCTACTTCGAGAAAATCCCTGTCTGTCAGATACTCACGAATCAGCGAAATAATGCGCGTGCGTTTACGAAAACTATCGCGTGATGCCTGACTCATGATCAGGTCGACATAACGCTGGCGATAGCGCATCTCCAGATCGGTCAGGCCATGGTATTTTTCCGGTAGCGGCCTTAATGACTTGACCAGTAGCTGAATACCGTCAACACGGATGGTTAATTCACCAGTCTTAGTCCGGAACAGTATGCCCTCTACGCCAATAATGTCGCCGATGTCCCACTTTTTGAAACTGGTATTATAGAATTCCTCCGGAAGGGAATCTCGCTGCACGAAAAGCTGAATGCGACCAGACATGTCTTCAACATGCGCAAAACTGGCTTTTCCCATGATACGCCGTGACATCATACGACCAGCGACTTTTACCCGTACTGCTTCTTCCTCAAGCTCCTCCTTTTCCTTGCCCTCATAACGGGCCAGGATTTCAGCTGCCATGGTATTTCGGCGAAAATCATTGGGAAACGGGGTGCCACCATTCTCCCGCATTGCTGCAAGCTTTTCGCGACGCAGTTTAATTTGCTCGTTTTCGTTTTTAGTAGTATCGGTCATAAACTTGTTTTCATTAATGTTTGTGTGTAATGCCCTAAAGTCCTGATTTCAAACTGGCCTCTATAAACTGGTTAAGATCTCCATCCAGCACGGCCTGGGTATTACCTGTTTCAACGCCAGTACGCAGATCCTTGATGCGTGATGAATCCAGTACATATGAACGAATCTGACTACCCCAGCCAATATCCGACTTGGATTCCTCTACTGCCTTCTGCTCATCCTGCTGCTTCTGTATCTCCAGTTCATACAGGCGCGCTTTCATCATGTCTATGGCCTGCGCCTTATTGCGGTGCTGTGAACGATCATTCTGGCATTGTACAACGACACCGGTAGGGATGTGAGTCAGGCGCACGGCTGAATCTGTCTTATTAACGTGCTGACCGCCGGCACCACTTGCTCGGTAGGTGTCGATACGCAGGTCCGCAGGGTTTATTTCAATTTCGATGCTGTCATCAATTTCCGGCGACACAAAAACAGAAGCAAACGAAGTATGGCGCCGATTACCGGAATCAAATGGCGACTTTCGGACCAGACGATGGACACCGGTCTCTGTTCGAAGGTAACCAAAGGCATAATCGCCGGTATACTTAATGGTGGCACTTTTGATTCCCGCCACTTCACCTTCAGAAACTTCCATCAGCTCGGTCTTCAAACCCTGGCGTTCTCCCCAGCGCAAATACATGCGCAGCAGCATATTCGCCCAATCCTGTGCTTCTGTGCCCCCGGAGCCTGCCTGTATATCCACCCAGGCGTTATTTGCATCCATCTTGCCGGAAAACATACGGCGAAATTCCAGTTCTTCCAGCTTGCTTTGCAATCGATTCAGATCGCTCTGCACTTCCTCCAGCATGGATTCATCATCTTCCTCTTCTATCATAGAGAGTAATTCAGAGGATTCTTCGATGCCGTTTTCCAGCATCAGGATGACATCGACTACCGCTTCCAGCCTGGCGCGCTCCTGCCCCAGTGACTGTGCTCTTTCCGGATCATTCCAGACATCCGGGCTCTCCAGTTCACGAAGTATCTCGGTCAGCTGCTCTGATTTGCTGTCAAAGTCAAAGATACCCCCTCAAAGACAACACACGGTCTTTCATATCTTTGAGTTGATTGTGTAGTGGATTAAGGTCTTCCATTTCGAATATAAATGCTTGTAGATATAGTTGCCTGTGCCTGAATTAATTGAGGTGCCCATAAGCCAGGTGTGGACTGGAAGCGGATTCTATCAGGTCAGGGGTGGGATAAGAAGCAAGCTGTCAGCAAGCGCAGTACTGATTCTTGCTTAGTGCCTGAGATAGTTCTGAGGTATGGCAATTTCTATCTTTTCGTCATCATCCTCTTCAACCGTTAAAACTACGGCTGGTAGTCGCAAGAATCGCCTCATCACCGGGCTCGCTTTCACGCAGCCCACCCAGTGCAAGATGCCATTCTACTTCGCTCTCCAGCATACCGTAAAACAGCTCCAGTTGATTTCTGTGCTACCCAGCAAGTCTACAAGCTTCTTCCGGCATTCAGGCTGTAGATCAAAGTATACAATCATGCTCATATCCAAAAAAAATTCTACAAGGGAAGATAGTAAAATAATTTTCGAACTTCACCCATATTTTTAAACAGTATAGTGGGTCTTTCGGTATAATCAGCAACCATTTTCGGTATCAAAATATACAACAACGACACACCAACAACACACTTATCAAGAACCCTTAATGCAAAACCAGACACTGCAACAGTTAACACGACCAGGTATCGGAGTGTTATTCCTGATTGTTATCATAATATTCGTCCATTTTACCACTGGCGACATTGATGGAAGGCTTTTACTGGT
>BTQX01000241.1:0-3043 GCA_036986095.1 Gammaproteobacteria bacterium | reverse complement strand
AGCAAGAAAGCCTATCATGACGCTCTACTCAGGCTATGACTGCACCTACAGCCATGCTTCTCGAATTGTATTGTTTGAGAAAGACGTTGATTGCAAAATTGAGTATGTGGATTCAAGTGAAATATCAGAGGTTCTGGCAGACCTCAATCCTTACAATGAAACACCAACCCTTATTGATAGAGAGCTGGTGCTATACAGTTCCACATTAATTAATGAATATCTGGACGAGCGTCTGCCGCATCCACCGCTGATGCCGGTAGATCCTGTCAGCCGCGCCCGTGCGCGATTGATGGTAAGGCGTATCTACCGTGACTGGACTCGTCTGTTACCGACTTGTATAGGTAAAGATGCTAAAAAAGCTACCGAAGCCCGTATGGCTATCCGCGTTGGCCTGACCGCCCTTTCTCCTGTTTTTGCTGTACAAGCGTATTTGCTGGGTGAGGAATTCAGCCTTGTAGACTGCTATATGGCAGCACTACTGTGGCGTTTACCCAGTTGTGGCGTAGAGATGCCCCCACAGGCAAAGTCGGTTAGTGAATACGCTCATCGCCTGTTCAGTCGCCGTGCCTTCCAGCAGAGTCTGAGCGAAATCGAACGGGGTCTGCGTCAGAAAAAGTCAGCCTGATCTGACTGGTCGGCACACCCTTGCTTACTACACGCCCGTATCTGATCCGGGCAATCAACGAATGGGCCTGCGAAAACGACCTGACTCCTCATTTACTGGTTAACGCCCTCGAAGAAGGTGTGGTTGTTCCCACACAATTTGTCAATGATGGCCAGATAATTCTGAACATCAGTCTCTCTGCTGTACAGGGTTTAGAGCTGGGCAATGAATGGATACTATTCAGTGCCCGTTTCTCCGGTCAGTTGATGAATATAGAGGTGCCGGTTAGTGCAGTGCTGGCAATTTATGCCCGGGAAAACGGTCAGGGTATTTACTTTCATGAAGAGGGTGGCACACCGGAACCTGATGGTGAAAATGATGAGATTAACCCTGTGGACAAGCGGGCCACAAAGAAACAGGAAAAGCCTCGCTTGAAAGTGGTCAAGTAATCCCCATATACTAGCCCGAATGTCAGCTAAACAACGTTCGGATTAGTAAGCCTGTTCATCACCCACTTCACTTCAGCTTAGCGGAAACTCCCATGCAGCAATATCATGGTACGACTATACTCTCAGTACGACGGGGCAATACTGTCGTTATAGGCGGTGATGGCCAGGTCTCACTCGGCAACACTGTCATGAAAGGAAACGCGAATAAGGTACGACGTCTGTACAAAGAACAGGTGATTGCAGGTTTTGCCGGTGGTACTGCAGATGCCTTTACCTTGTTTGAACGATTCGAAGGTAAACTCGAGAAACATCAGGGGCAGCTTGTACGCGCGGCTGTTGAGCTGGCAAAAGACTGGCGCACAGATCGTATGTTACGCCGTCTTGAGGCATTGCTTGCCGTGGCAGATAAAGATGCTTCGTTAATCATCTCAGGTAATGGCGATGTCATTGAGCCCGAGCAGGGTATCATGGCTATTGGTTCCGGCGGCGACTTCGCAAAGTCCGCAGCACTGGCATTAGCTGCTAATACCGATCTGGATGCAAAAGCTATCGTAAAGAAAAGCCTCGTCATTGCCTCTGACATCTGCATCTATACCAATTCAAACCTAACGATAGAAACCCTGGAATACTGATTATGTCTAGTGTAGTGTTTCATATTATTTGGCGATTAAGAGATCCACAAATGGTTCAAGACAAGGCGCAGATCGCAGGCAATGGCAATTCCCTTGCCAAGAACTGCAACGCCGTATTGGATCATTTGTGGGTCTCCCTTCGGGCGCGGCGAGAAGCCGTCATCTACGGCGTTAGGTTCCTTGCAAAGGGAATAACCATTTACTGCGAAACCTGCCTTGTAGCTAACGGCTTCTCGTCACGCTTAATCGTCAAATAATATGAAACACAACACTAGTATGACCCCCCGTGAAATAGTCCATGAACTGGATAAGCATATTATTGGACAGGATTCGGCAAAGAGAGCTGTTGCCATTGCACTGCGCAATCGCTGGCGTCGATCACAGGTGAGCGACACCGACCTCAGAACGGAAATCACACCGAAAAATATTCTAATGATCGGTCCTACCGGTGTCGGCAAGACAGAAATTGCCAGACGACTTGCACGGCTTGCCAATGCGCCTTTTATTAAAGTAGAGGCCACCAAATTTACTGAAGTTGGGTATGTTGGTAGAGAAGTGGATTCGATTATTCGCGACCTGGTCGACATGGCAGTCAAGATGTTGCGTGTACAACAGGTAGAAAAGTTGAAACCCAGGGCCGAGGATGCGGCGGAAGAAAAGGTACTCGATATCCTGATCCCGCCTGCACGTGATGCTGGATTTGAAGACGCAGAAAAAAAGGATGACGGCGCCGCGCGTCAGGTATTTCGCAAGAAATTACGCGAAGGAAAACTCGATGACAAAGAAATAGAAATTGAAGTCAGCGCTTTTACTCAGGGAGTAGAAATACTCGGCCCGCAGGGTATGGAAGAGCTGACCAGCCAGATCCAGGGTATGTTTCAAAACATGGGCACTAAAAACACCAAAAAACGCAAGGTAAGAGTCAAGGAGGCGCTGAAGCTGCTGACTGAAGAGGAGGCTGCCAGCATGATAAATGAAGACGACATTAAGATAAATGCAGTTGATCTGGTAGAACAAAACGGCATCGTATTTCTTGACGAAATAGACAAAGTAGTAGGGCGTAGTGAAACCAGTGGCGCGGATGTCTCACGCGAAGGGGTGCAGCGTGATCTGTTACCACTTGTCGAGGGTTCTACCGTATCCACAAAATATGGCATGGTAAAGACAGACCATATACTGTTCATCGCTTCCGGTGCCTTCCACCTCGTTAAACCTTCGGATCTTATCCCTGAACTGCAGGGAAGGTTACCTATTCGCGTTGAACTTGATGCCTTAAGCGCTAATGATTTTTCAAGAATTCTGACTGAACCGGATGCATCACTGACCGAACAGTATTCAGCCCTGATGAAAACTGAAGA
>BTQX01000240.1:0-3057 GCA_036986095.1 Gammaproteobacteria bacterium | reverse complement strand
TGTCGCAGAAAAATTTAAACAGGCTACTGATTTCTATCGCCAGATATCCGGTTTCCACGGCAGGCTTGGTGAAGGCAATAGCTATTACCGACTGGCTGAGTACTCACAGGCGATCACACAATTTAATCAGGCCGTAATGCTTGCTAACAACGATCAGCAACGCGGCAGCGCTATCTATAATTTGGCAAATGCTACCTTTATGACCGGTGACTATGCATTGGCCGCAGTGCTTTATAGAGATTCCCTGTTGTATCGACCATCACATGAAGCATCGATGGCCAACCTCAACATCAGTCTGGCGCTGCAGCAACTTATCAAGGATCAGATTCAACAGGGCCTTGCCAGTCGTATGGGCACAGGTCCCCGCAGCGCTCGTGCAGAACAGGGACTGGACATCAACAACCAGGGGTCCATGGCATTCGATAATGAAGAAGAAAGAAAGAATGCTGAACTCCCCCTGCCCAATATCCCGCCGCAGGAACTATCGAAACTACTGGCCAGGGGTCTTGCACATGTGCGCCTGGCACAAAATGGAAGTTCATCAGCTGGCGTTAACGCTGGCAAAAATCAATCCCGATGGTATCAGGACATCACCGCTGCCCGACTGCGTATGCGTGAGCTGGAAGATCTCCAGGCACTATTATGGAAGCGTCTGTTTGAGATGGAAGAAGGTTTTCCTGCGCCACTGGAAGAGGCAGAAATTGTCCCCGGTAACCTGCCATGGTGAGTCTGCTCAAAATTCTGTGCTTTATCCTGCTACTTTATCCCGTATTAGCGCTGGCAAAGCCTTCGCTTGAAATTGAGCTGAAACATACTACGGTTGAATACGGCAGACCAGTCTATATGAAGATCATTGCTGAAGGTCTAAAGGCCGATCTGTCACTACTGCAACTCGATGCACTGTCTACACAGTTTGTCATAGATTCCCGGGATCTTGAGAGTGAAATAGTCCAGCAAAATGAGGGAGTACACGAACAGCCAATTAATGAAAAAGGGTCAGGTGAAATTACCCGGCAGATACTAAGGCTGAAAATGTATCCACGCCAAACAGGCAAGCTGCGTATACCTGCCTTTACCATGGACAAAATCAGCAGTGGCAAAGAAATTCTTACGATTGTGGATGCAAGCAACAAGGGAACAAAAATCCTGCTGAACAGTAATATCTCATCAACGGAGGTCTGGCAACGCGAACAGATTCTTGTCTCTCTGACGCTTAACACAGCGGAAGAATTCGCTACCATCAAACCTGGAGAGCTGCCTGTTGACGGAATAGAGATTACGGCACTACCTGTAAAACGCGTGTGGACAAAAAATGAAGATGGCGGTAAATCAACAATCACAACCGGGTGGTCGTTGTTACCCTTACAGGCAGGCATTTCAGAAATAGAATTACCACCGATTGAATACCACCTGAACGGTGTCGTCAGACGAGTCTTTTATCTGCCAAAGATCAGGCTTAAAGTCCGTCCCCTGCCCTCATATCTGCCACCCACTATTCCTGTTGGGAAAGTTGACATCAATTCATCGATCGCATCAGAAGGCCTGTCTCCAGGAAAACTCCTTTATACAGATGATCTCGCCTACTGGAACATTTCTATCGAAAGTAAATCACTGACACCCTATTGGCTACCACCGATACTCAGGCAGATACAATCTGGAGACGGCATTCATTTCTTTCCTGCCACCAGCGTTCGTAGTATGCAGCCTGACAATGAGGGTGTGAACGGTCGAGTGAATCACACGATTCCTTTCAAACCTTTACAAAATGGTTTTGCAGACATCCCGAGCTTGAAGATTCAATATTTTGATCCCGCTACAGGCAGGCTTGAGACGCTAGTGCACCAGGCAGAAAAACCCTTTTCAGCTGGAATCATCAGCCGCCTTTTACTCGTTCTGCTTCTAGCTGTGTTTATTCTAACTCTGGTATGGGGGCTTTATCGTCACCTGCTCACCCGGATCCGTTACAGAAAACTGCATCAACAGGCCATTTTGCGTATTCGACAGGCAGAAACGTCCCAGGAGGTAGTAGCAGGCTTAAGACAGGCCGGGGAAGCTGAGGGCTGGCCTGTTAATCTAAGTTTGACTGACTGGTTGGTACGCTGGAGAAAAAAATACCAGTCCGATGCGGAACTTGATCAGACTATAAAGTCACTGGCATTGATCCACTATGATAGTGAAAATGAAATGAACTTGCAGAAAAACAGGCAAACCATCACTACTGAACTGGCTGATCTTGTGGCTTCTCCGCGGCGGGCAGTAAAAAACGGATAACATTTACTGGTTTCGACTTGTTTCTCGGCTCACCATCGAAGAGTCGTACATTACCACACACCCTTCCCCCATCCGTTTGGCATGATACATTGCTACATCCGCTTTACGTATTTCCGCCTCAATTTTATAGGTCTCAGAACCTAGCAGATTTATACCCAGGCTTGAATCGAGCTGAATGATTTTGTTCTTGTATTTGATGGGCGCTGCCAGCGAGAGCTTGATTTTTTCTGCAAAAGCCATGGCTTCCTTCGCTGCTTTGTCACTAGCATCATTGAGTTGTTTTATCAGAATAATAAATTCATCCCCACCCACTCTACTGACAACATCCTCTTTCCTCATGCCATTTTGCAAACGTTCTCCAACTTCAATAAGTACGGCATCGCCTGCATCATGCCCATAGGTATCATTTACATTTTTAAATTCATCAAGATCGATCAAAATCAGGGCGGCATGAATGTGATGCCTGGCGCATTCTGCAAGCGTTTTTTCCATGGATTCCAGGAAAACTCTCCGGTTTGGCAGGCCCGTGAGCGGGTCACTATAGGCCATATCGGCAAGTTCGCTAATCGCCTCGTCACGTTCTCGCCTGAACGGGTTTATTATCCAGAAATAAATGACCGGTGAAGATATTAAAACCAGCAATATTCCATCGAATACAGCTTCTGTCGTATAAGAGAAAGGGTATGGATGGGCTTCCAACACAAACATTATGAAGAATTCTACCACTGCAATGACGAGCGCTATGCGAAGCATCACCTTTTGAGCTGAAATCCCTGGATATTTCAT
>BTQX01000239.1:0-3068 GCA_036986095.1 Gammaproteobacteria bacterium | reverse complement strand
ATGAAGACGAAGCCAGGCGTCAGGGTAAAGATGCTAACAATATAGCAGAAGGTTTCCGTATCTCAGGACTTGGTCAGCTGATCGAGGCTGGTATTGAAGCGGACCGTCTAGTCGTATTCGGTGACTGAAAAGGGGGGAATTCGAAATGGCTAAAAAATTCATGTTCGTAAACCGTAAAGCACCATACGGCACTATTTACGCCCTGGAATCACTTGAAGTTGTCCTTATAAGTGCTGCATTCGAGCAGGATGTCTCACTCGTCTTTATGGATGACGGTGTATATGAGCTAACCAGGGATCAGAAAACAGATGACATCGGTATGAAAAATTTCTCACCAACCTATTCTGCTCTGGGTGACTATGAAATCAAGAATATCTACATAGAGAAAGAATCCCTCGAAGCTCGTGGACTGACACTTGAAGATCTACAACACCTGGTCTGGGAAGATGAAGATGATGACTGGGCTGAAAAAGACTCTATTCATCTGGTTTCAAGCAAAGAACTTGCAGCCGTCATGGCTGATCAAGAAGTCGTCATCACATTCTAACGGAGATTATTATGTCTACACTTCATACCATAAATAAATCACCGTTTGACCGTAACAGTTTAGGCAGTTGTCTGAGAGTCATCAGCGACAGCGATGCCATTCTGTTGATTGAAGACGGTATATATGCAGCAACAGCAGGCACGATTTTTGCCGATGCCGTTAACGCTGCCGCACAAACGCATTCTGTCTATGTGCTCGGCCCTGACCTCAGTGCTCGAGGTATGAAAGAAGATGGACTCGTTGAAGGAGTCAAAGTTGTTGATTACGAGGGTTTTGTTGATCTCGTCACCGAGTACGACAAAACAAACAGCTGGCTTTGATCTAGTACTAATTATCAATTCATTATTCAGGAGGCTAACATGCCTATAGAAGTAAATGGAACATCCTACGAAACAGATGAAGAAGGTTACCTGGTAAATTTGAGTGACTGGAACAAGGATCTCGGTGAAGCACTGGCTTCAGCTGATGATTGTGAACTCACCGATGCACACTGGGAAGTTATCAATTTCCTGCGTGAGTACTATGAAGAATACCAGATCGCTCCTGCAGTACGTGTCCTGACCAAAGCCATCGGCAAACGTCTTGGTAAGGACAAAGGAAACAGCAAATACCTATATGAACTGTTCCCTTATGGCCCGGCAAAACAGGCTTGCAAATATGCAGGTCTGCCTAAGCCTACAGGTTGTGTCTAATACGAGCCTGTTTCAGGAGGGGACACCAGTCCCCTTCTCATTACATTGAATTCTATATTTTGACCTTTAAACTGGGGGCTTCAGAGACATGTCATTCCTGACAATACTCTTCGCAGCATTATTTTATTTTGCAACGGCGGTAATAATTATTGGCGTCGGCTATAAAATCTGGCAATACGCGACCACACCCGCACCACTAAAGATCCCGATCATGCCGGCACCGATTACAAAATCAGGTGTAGTTTTACGCATGACCGAAGAAATAGTCCTCTTTAAAAGTCTGTTCAAATCCAATAAATGGATCTGGATTTTTGGCTGGATGTTCCATTTTGCTCTGTTACTGGTACTTCTACGTCATCTACGCTATTTCCAGGAGCCCGTCTGGTGGTGGGTAAAGCTGATTCAGCCGATTGGTATATATGCGGGCTTTGCCATGGTTATCGGCTTACTTGGCCTGCTTACACGCCGTGTCGTTGTTGCGAGAGTAAGGTATATCACCTCGCCTTCTGATCATTTAATGTTATTACTGCTAATTTCCATTGGCCTGACCGGTCTGGCAATGAGATACATTATTTTTACTGACATTGTTGCTGTAAAAGCATTTATGCTTGGTCTTTTGTATCTGGATGTACAACCTATCCCGACTGACTGGCTGTTTCTTACCCATATAACACTGGTTATTTCATTGCTGCTGGTATTCCCGTTTAGCAAGCTGCTGCACGTACCCGGCGTCTTCTTCAGTCCTACCCGTAACCAGGTAGATAATGCGCGAGAAAAAAGACATATAGCTAACTGGGCGGTCAAGCTAGACGCTACCAGAAAGAGTTAAGTATAGGCTGTAACTAATTGATGTTTATTGAATAAAGGGGCTCCAGTGGCCGATTTTGAAACTCCAGAGTTAAAAGACTATATAGAGGTTCCATTACCCCAGATTGGCGTAATGGAAGGCAAAGGCCCATTCATTGCCAAACCTGATCATCAGGAAGCCCTCGGTTTTCCGGGTGAACTCGTTGATGACTGGGAAAATGTTGCCGTCAATAAACTGGCTGACCTGGCAAACAGATATCGCGGCCTTCGTGTCTTTCTTGATTCCTGTGTAAAATGTGGTGCCTGTACAGATAAATGTCATTACTATCTCGGTACCACAGATGCCAAAAACATGCCTGTTGCACGCCAGGATCTGCTACGTAGCGTCTACCGCTACTACCATACACCGGCGGGTAAGTTTCTTAAAAAATTCGGCATGGAAAAACTTATCGGTGCTCGAAAGCTAACTGAAGACGTCATCAATGAGTGGTACAACTATTTTCACCAGTGCTCACAGTGTCGCCGTTGTTCTGTATTCTGCCCTTACGGCATTGATACTGCTGAAATCTCTATGGCTGCACGTGAAGTCCTGGACCACATTGGTGTCGGTCAAAAGTACTGTAATGAAATCATTGGCAAGGTCTACAAGATCGGTAATAATCTTGGGCTGCCCGAACCCGCTCTGGCTAATACCCTGGAAGGGCTTGAAGAAGAGATAGAAGAGGATATTGGTGTTGCGGTCAAACTACCGCTTGACCAGAAAGGTAAAGACATACTGCTGGTCACCCCTTCTGCTGACTTTTTTGCCGAACCCCATGTCGATGGCCTGATTGGTTATGCCAAGGTATTTCACCAGGCCGGCTTGAGCTGGACGCTCAGCTCTCATGCCTCTGAAGCCGGTAACTTCGGCATGTTTATCGGCAGCTACGAAAATATGCAGCGTGTCTCCATGCGTATACGTGAAGCCGCCATCGATCTGGGTGTTAAGCGCCTCGTCTTTGGTGAATGCGGACATGCCTGGC
>BTQX01000238.1:0-3115 GCA_036986095.1 Gammaproteobacteria bacterium | reverse complement strand
CTGAAGTTAGAGTTAGATGAGTATTTGGGTCGTTAGCTCAGTCGGTAGAGCATCTGACTTTTAATCAGGCGGTCGGGCGTTCGAATCGCCCACGACCCACCAAAAACAAAGCCTTGAACTGCAACGGTTCAGGGCTTTTTTATGCCATTAATCCATATGTTCAATGATTTTCTTCGTGACCCTCGGACTTTAGCCGTAGATAAAATGTAGTATAGTGGAATGTGTGTGCGTATACTGGCATGCACTCTCAGGCAGGAAAAAAACCGCACACAGATCAGACACAGGGTCTCGAGGAGTCTGGATAATTGAAGCGCAACTGGAAATCGCAGATACTCAGCTTTCAAGTACAACTCCAGTGAAAAGATGAAACTCATTGAGGATGCCAAATCATTGAAACGAGATTGTGAGCTATCAGATGCCAGCTACCAGACTTCGATCCAGGGAATAGTCACCAAAGTAGTTGGTAAGGTAAAAGGAAAAGATATATGAAACGTCGGGCATTTGTTACTCGACTGACAGTTTTATTTTCCGGGCTGATTGGGCTTACTGCATGCAATGATAAAGATGGAACGACGAGCCAGACTGATCCCGGACTGGATGCTTCAGGTCAACTGAACAGAAAGACGCTTGATGCTTTAGTCGACACATTCGTTCCAAAAGATCAGGATCCCGGTGCGGTAGAAGCGGGTGTGTCAGATGTCCTGCTGGAATCATTCGAGAAAAACGAGGACATGAAACAGCGGGGCGTGATTCTGCTGGCCAGGGTGGATCTGCTTGCACAGCATAAACATGATAGGCCGTTTCACCGACTCGAGCTGAGGCTCCGTGAACAGATTATCCATGAGATGCAGTATTCTCGCCGTGAAGAAGATCAGTCAGTTCGGCTGGCGATCATGACGCTGGGCAGTAAAATCATCTACGCGTTTTATCTTTCCCCGACCGGACAGGCCATGCTGGGTTATCATCCACCCTATCCACGTGGCTATCCCGGATACGCTGATCCACCTCCAGTGTAGGTGAAGAACAACAGAAAACAGGTGTCATCATTCCTGGCTGTGTCGCCGGTGGAGGGTTTGCCGCTACGGCGTTGGCGGAAGCAGGTGCCTTTGCCCTGGTGCCTGGGCGGGGGTACAGTGGACTGGTCTAAAAATGAAAAAGCCCCCATCCCGGGGGGCTTCAGATATGGTGGCTTAGTAATACGATTTCATGGACAAAGGATGCAATCATACACAGGGGGCGTTGGCGGACACCCGGACGGGCTTGAACCCACGTTAAGTTCGAATGAGTTAGCAAACTTGGGATACATCACGACGGCGAGGTTGCTCGCGTTGGAATTGGCCGGGTTGATGCCTACAGTGGCCATTTTCTGGCCAGTAGTCGGACTCCAGCAATTATTTACGTCAATAGCCTGGATAACTGTTAACGTGCCGTCCATAGGTACGTTACCCCGTCGAATCATACTGGCAATAGTGCCGCTGCACCAGTTCAAGCCAGCTATTGTCAAATCAACCGTGCCACCCGTCACCATGGCACAAATATACCAGCCAAATCTACCACCACCTCCTCCTCCTGCCTCGGCCTTGGGCAACAGGTAATCCATGGCCTGCGCCATCATATTCTGATCGTCACCGTCGACGGCAGCGCGCTGGACCGCTGCACCGGCAAAGATCTGCTGCATGGAGGTTTGTGCGTGGACAGGCAGCATGATACTGTCCACGACGGGTCGCGACCAGGATTCCGGCAGGTTCTTGCCGGCTATAACGGCGCCGCTACCCGCAGCGATGGATTTCAATAACTTTCTACGTGATTCGTCAGACATGGCCAGATCCCCTATTTTTATAAAGTGAATTAGTATTAGTATTATTGTATTAAATCTAACATAGATACACCAACGATATCAACTCAGCATAATAGTCATTACAATTTCACATGTTTGCCTGTAAAAGCATTCAGGCTGATACAAAACCACACACAAACCACACACAGATTTAAAACGTTTTGATTAAAAAATGAGAAATGTTGCTATCAGTGCTTTTAAAATAATAGAGCATCTGACTTTTAATCAGGCGGTCGGGCGTTCGAATCGCCCACGACCCACCAAAAACAAAGCCTTGAACTGCAACGGTTCAGGGCTTTTTTATTGCCTAAAATTCGCACAACCCCATCTAAACCAATCCTTAGCCGATGAGAGATAACTGTCGTTTTGCATATAGCCGGTTCCGCATCTCTTCAGCATCACACCCGTCGCAGATAACACGGTTTCGACCAGTCGCCTTGGCTTTATAAAGGGCAGCATCTGCACGCTTCAAGAGTGTATCGAGATCTAAATTGCCGTCAGTGACGCCAAAGCTGGCGCTGATGGCTAAGTCTTCGTCATTGAACAGAATCGGTGTTGCGGCAATTTTCTGGCGCAATTTTTCAGCGAGCTGTGCGGCCGCATCAGATGCTGAAGCCTTCAGCAATATGCCGAATTCCTCACCACCGATTCTTGCGCAAAGGTCAGATTTACGTATCACATGCTGCAGAATATTCCCAACATGCATTATCGTTGCATCACCAGCAGCATGACCAAACTTATCGTTGATTTTCTTGAAGTGATCAATATCCATGATTATGACCGAAAGTACTTCATTATTCCGCTGACAGTAGTCAACTAACATTTTTCCTTTTTCATAAAATGCACGGCGGTTATTAAGCCCGGATAATTCGTCCTTCAGGGCCAGAGTCTCTGCAGCCTCCTTCGCATCTTTGAGTTCATGGGCCAGCATAAAGCTCTGATTCAATGTCAGCGACAGAATTTTTCCTGCGCGAATGGTAGAGATATAGAAGATAACAGCACCCATCACTAACCCCGCCGCCAACATACCGCCCTGTACGAGAAACCAGCCAGTTATTGGTAACAAAAGACTGGCAATCGTGACCAGTGTTATGGTGCGATTCGCAGAGTAGACAGAAATAGCGCCACCTGACAGACCCATCAGAAAATAATAGATTACTACCTGATGCAGTAGAGAGTCGATGGGCATGATGTACACAGCACCAATGCCCCAGGTAATCGACGACAGGAGCAGTGTCACAAAATATGGCATTTCCCAGGCCAGTATGTCCTCACCCT
>BTQX01000237.1:0-3127 GCA_036986095.1 Gammaproteobacteria bacterium | reverse complement strand
AACAGCTCGATATCTTTTGTATATCGCCTGGCAGCAATTGCAGCCAGTTCAGGTGTATAGGCTTCACGATAATCGACATGCTGCGAACGATTCTGGTGAGGCAATTCCGGTAGTCCATATTTCTCACGCAGATAATTCCAGTCCTGTTCGATTTGCTCAAAATGACCAATAAAATCAACCATAAGCTTCTTTCTATGGTAAAAAAATCTGTGCTGTGAGCGGAAATGGATGTCTGACACGCGGTCAGGGATCCTGGATACAGCCACGACAAATTCAGCGAAGCTCATATCCTTGTTGAAAATATTACCGTACCGCCACAGCAATGGTTGCATCCCCAGTTCTCTTTCATAGTAAACAATCTTCTGTGCATAACAGGAGAGCAGACGATCAAGCGGGTTGCGAACAAACCCGAAACGAAAATAGTCATTATCTCTCATCAGTGCCAATGCCGTGAACTGCCACGGGGCATGATGAATATCACCCTGCCATTGCATACCTATGTGACTGGCAATGGCCATTTTCATCGAGCGATTAGCAACTTTTGGTGTCGGTACAAAGCAAAGTTTAAGCTCGGGTACGACAATGGCCTTCGGGTATTCAAACAGGTAGCTGTAGCGTATGAAGGGAACCCGAGTAACAAGTGGAGAACGCTTGAGTCGCTGTTTTGATGAATCAATAACGCGAGCTATTGTTTGCCATAACAATCGGGCCATATTCTTTACTCATGATTTAGTGTTAGATTAGATTATTTCTTTTTAGCACCTGATCCATTATCCTCGAACTTCCTCGTATATTCCTTATATTTTTCTCAAGGCTGTTCCATAAACTTTCCACTGTTCTTTTAAAACAAGCTCGCATAAGACAAACAGCTAAAACATATTCTCTCGCAGGGTTCGCAGGGTGCGCAGGGAAAGAAAAAACTATTTGTCTGTTTTTGGAGCTGTAGTGGTCGGCTACAGTATATTCGCGGCCAGGGCTAGCGCCTGCTATCAACCCGGCCAGGATAGTTTTATCCGATTTTTTCTGTTTTACCTGTCACCTTGCCGGCGCGCAGGCCATTGGCAACGGCAAGTAGCTCGCTCGCTTCATGCGCCAGCACGGTAAATGCTATGCTGATCATACCAGTTACACCCAGCGGGATGAGTAAGCTAAGAACAGCAATTGAAAAAACGATATTTTGCCTGCTGACCTTCCTGGCTTTCCGGCCAAGCTGTATGACTTCAACAAGTTTATTCAGGTCATCTGCCATTAGCACGACATCGGCTGATTCGATAGCGGCATCTGTGCCTGCCGCACCCATGGCCACGCCGCAAGTGGCGGTAGCCAGGGCAGGGGCATCGTTGACGCCATCTCCAATCATTAGAACCTTGCCCTGAGTCAGTAATTTCTTGATGGCGTCGACCTTGTCTTCGGGCTTTAGATCGGCACGCACATCGTCGACGCCTACCTGCTCGGCAATTCTTTGTGCCGTGCCAGCGTTATCGCCTGTCAGCATGACAGTGCGGATGCCCTGCTCATGCAGTGACTGTATGACTTCTGGAACATTCTGGCGCAAGATATCCTGCATGGCGATAAGACCCAGCAGTTCCATTTTTGATCCAACCAGTACGACAGTTTTTCCTTCATTTTGAAGACTGCTGATTTGACTTTCAAACGGGCTGATATCCTGTCCCATTTCGAGAAACAGGTCGGGTTTTCCCAGGTACCAGGTCGTGCCGTTCCAGTCCGCCTGTATCCCTGATCCCATCAATGCCGAGAACCCGGACACCTTCACAGGGTTTATTCCCTTGTCTTTACCATAGTTGCGAATAGCCCTGGCAAGCGGATGTTCGGAATTTCGCTCCATACCGTATGCCAGCGCAATCAGATCCGAATCATTCTGGCCGTCACTGCTGAGAAGATTCGTTACTCGGGGCTTGCCATAGGTGAGGGTGCCGGTCTTGTCGAAGGCAATAACATTGACAATACCGAGATGCTCCAGATGGGCGCCGCCCTTAATCAAAATTCCCCGTTTGCCGGCACCGGCAATTCCTGCAGCCACGGTTATTGGCAGTGATATGATCAGTGCACAGGGGGCTGCGGCGACCAGAAGGACTACGGCGCGCTCAGCCCAGAAGGTCATGTCGGCGGATGCGAACCAGGGTATCAATACCATCAGTGCAGACGCCAGAAGTACGGCAGGACTGTAGCGTCGACCAAACTTTTCCATCCACTGCTGAGCTTTACCTTTCTGATCCTGTGCCTCTTCAACCAGTTTAATGATGCGTGACAGGGTGTTATCTGCAAAGGTTTTACTAGCCTCAATGCTTAGTGCTCCCTGGCCGTTTATACTGGCAGCAAAGACTTTCATTCCGGGTCCTTTGTCCACAGGCACAGACTCGCCGGTGACAGGTGATTCGTCGAGACTTGATGAGCCGCTGACTATTTCTCCGTCTGTTGGCAACGACTCACCGGGCCGTACAATAAAAAGGTCGCCGACTTTCAATTCTTCCGCCGGAATAAGCAGTTCTTCATTATTCCGAATGACCCTGGCTTCCTTTGGCGCAAGATCCAGCAAGGCGCGTATAGCTGTTCGTGTTCGGGCAAAAGCAAATTCCTCGACACCTTCTGCGGCAGCATACAGTACGACCAGAGCAGCGGCTTCTTCCCACAGGCCAAGTATTCCAGCGCCAGTCGTGGCCGCTATCATCAAGATGGAAATGCCGACTTCATGCTCTTCATAAAGTGTCTCGATACCTTCCTGTGCCCAGTACCATGCACCGATCGGGATAGCGATCCAGTAGAGCATGTTCTCGAAAGTTGAATCAATGAGACCTGAAAGAGCGAGTATCCATGCAGGCAGGGCGACCAGACCTGCAATCAGGGCATTGCGAAGAGGTGGGAAGCTCCACCAGGGGCCAGTGAAATTATCATCAGGATCAGAACAGGACATTTTTTGCCTTCGAGTTGTAAATACCTGACAGTCTTTCCATGACTGCCCGGTACTATTAATTTAAATGCCGTGCCCGGAATCCATTTCGATCTTGCCCTTTGAGAAACGCGTATAGAGGACTGGCAGAACAAACAGGGTCAGCAGGGTGGATGAAAACAATCCGCCTACCACAACCGTTGCTAACGGACGCTGCAC
>BTQX01000236.1:0-3130 GCA_036986095.1 Gammaproteobacteria bacterium | reverse complement strand
GAGGATCACCATCGGATCCTGTGGCGCTCCCTGCTGCATGGTGTGCGCCAGACCAATCCCGATATCGCAAAACAAATGGCGGAACAGGAAAATTGCTTCTCATTGATCCCATGGAATCGTTTTTATTACCATGAGACTGCAGCCATTGAACCCCTGTTGCCCTGGATTGACAGGCTGTTCTTGCAAAATGGTCCTGACGAGAAAGACAAAGAAGAGGCCCGTTCCTGGCGCCGAAAAACCGCCAAGCTCTTTATGGCCATGGGCGATCGCTTTCCCTGGTTCATCCCGTTTATTCCTGACCCGGCGATCAAGGCCTCGATACGGGAAATGTCACGTTACTTTGCCAACAAAAACAATATTGCCTGCAGGATTCGGGGTCTTTTGAAGGAGGAGCTACAAAAGTCCTTTGAGCATAATGAACGGGTACTGCTTATCGGTCATAGCCTTGGATCCGTGATTGCCTTTGATAGCCTGTGGGAATTGTGGTTTGAGCAGGATATCAGGCAACGAATCGATCTCTTCTTAACCATTGGCAGCCCATTGGGTATGCGCTTTTTTCAGAGACGTATGATTAATGCCAAACAGCCTGACGAAAAACGCTATCCCGGAAATATACGTCGATGGAAAAATATTTCCTCCGAAGGCGACCTGGTCCCCCTGGATACCAAGATGCGCAATGACTATGTGTCAATGATTACAATGGGCCTGACGGAATCCATAGATGATGAGTGTAAAGACGTCTACAATTATTTCCGTGACGAAGCAGGGCTGAATGTGCACCGCTCCTACGGTTATCTGGTCAACAAGGTGGTGGGCAGAACCATAGCCCATTGGTGGCAGGAAAGTTCCTGAACTATCATAAACATTAAAGCGCTACAAAAAACCTACCTTGTTAGCGACATAAACAATTGCGGTAATTTCTCCGGCAATCGCTCTATATTATCTATTACGGTATATTGCTGGCCAAATATATCAGTAACATACTCGTCTTCGCCTGGTCTTACATTGGCATCAAGATTAATACAGTAGGTGTAGATACCATCCTGATCCAGTTCTTGTACTGCCCTGTGGGCATCTTCAATCAACAGGCGTTGATCATCAACATCGATATCAGAGGGTTCGCCATCGGTAAGCACCAGCAACAGTTTTTTATCAGCCCTTTGAGCACCAAGGTAATGGGCAGCGTGTCGCAGGGCAGCACCCATTCGGGTCGAATAACCGGCCTCCATGGCGGCCAGGCGGGCCTTTACATCTTCGTTCCAGTGTTCACTGTACCCTTTAATATGTTGATAGCGTACTTCATGACGTGTGTTGGATGAGAAACCGGCAATCGCAAACTTGTCGCCCAGGTGTTCAATGGCCCAGCCTAGCAAGGCGACGGCTTCCTGGCTAAGTTGCAAAATAGTCTGATCACAACCCTCCGGCACCTCATTAAGTGAAGCAGACAAATCCAGTAGCAGCATGACCGCGATATCCCGTCCGTCATGCTTATGGCTCATATTGATACGAGGATCAGGCTGGGCACCGCTTTTGAAATCAATCAGAGATCGAATCGCCACATCCAGATCGAGTTCACTGCCTTCTTCCTGGTAACGTACACGCACATATTTCTGTGGTTTTAGTAAGTCCAGAAGTCTTTTAAGTTGCTTGGCCAGACCGGCATGCTTTTCCAGCAACTTGTCAATCTCGGCGGCATTGCCTGATGGGTGCAAGGTCTCATATAAACTGACCCAGTCGGGTCGATAGGACCTGGTATTGTAATCCCACTCCTTGTAATGGCGTGGTGGCAAACCGTCAAACTCGCTTTCGTTTGGCTTGACCTCATTCTGATCTTCAAAGGCCTCCTCTTCGTCACCCTCTTCGATAAATTTCCACATATGGCGATTATCGTCACGGTAATCCACCTCGGTATCTTTAAATCGTATATTGGGTGATTGATCTGACTGACGGCGAGTTTTGGCGATATAAGAAATGGCAATTTGAACGACATCCTTTGTGGTCGTCCCGTCTTGTCTCATAATGTCATGAAACTGCTGAATACATTCCAGCAAATCAGGGTTTTTGTAATTATGGTCGGCATTGAGAATGCCATAAGAAAGCATGGCCAGGCGATGTCGAATACAGGATTCTTTTTCAGGGTCGCAGGCGTCTTCTTGCGGTACCGGGTGCAGGGATAAAAATATTTTTCTTAAGCCCGGGTATTCCCGCATGGCCAGGTACTCCACTCGGGAATCCTCCAGTGCTTCGATCGCAATGCGTTGGAAAGGACTGAAATTGTCGGCAATAATCGCTGTAGTCCAGCGCTGGTGTGCCGCGATATGGGCCAGTACCGCACGATAACGATCAATACCTTTTATATTTCCCTGGGCTGATCCTTTATCATCAAAGACATCCGGAACACGGATACCCAGATGATCATAGTAGGGCATGGGTTTGCGTAGCTGATCAAAGGCGTTGGAGTAAGGAATCAGGTATGACTTTTGTTGCCACAGTGCCTTTAAATACAAATCAAGCTTGCGCTCATTATCGATGAACAGCGTTCCATGTCGTTCACGGCTTAAAATCGCTTTGCTATCAGCCGATTGCAGACAAAAATAATCTTTTTGCCGATCCGGGTTATTGCTGTAGTTATTGATACCATAGTCAATCCAGTTCTTGATACCTTCAAGAGATAGTTCACTAAGCAAATACGGCATCTGGTTTAACAAATCGGGCAGGCCGGGGCTGGGAATAGTAGTATGAAAGCCGTGAATAGAACCCGTAGTGCGTTCCATCATGTCCATTAAAATATCGATATAGTGTTGCAGTTGTTCTTCACTACCAAGTCGACGCGCCGCCTCGGCAATGGTATTCAGGAATGGCGGGATAGCCTTGCCATTGGGGCTGCGTGACATATCCCAAACCGTCCTGGAAACCAGGGACAAAGTGGGTTCGCCCAGTTGCTTGGCAACCTGAGGCATCTCCTCCAGATAAACCAGCACCGGTTCAAACCCGCGACCAATCATGCAAATGAGAGAGGCGCCGTCCAGATAGTCCTTTATTCCTTGTTCGGATAACAGGGCGAGCGCTTCAGTCATGCAATCTTCAAAGACCGCATCAAGGTCCTTAAAACTGCATTTCAGAGTATCAC
>BTQX01000235.1:0-3130 GCA_036986095.1 Gammaproteobacteria bacterium | reverse complement strand
AAGCGATACATAATCGATGGCAGTCGATGTCAGAGATCCCCGCAAATTCCGCTGAATCAGATGCTATGAGCAAAGACCTTAAAAAACGAGGTTTTCGTTTTGTTGGCACCACTATCTGTTATGCCTTTATGCAGGCAACAGGTATGGTTAATGATCATACTATCGATTGTTATCGTCATTCTAAGTTATGATTAAGTTATGACAAATAATAGAAAACGTACGCTTACGCTGATCCGACATGCCAAGTCATCGTGGAACGAACCATCCCTTACGGATCTTGAACGCCCATTGAACAAACGGGGCATTGGCGATGCACCCAAAGTAGGGGCTGCTCTGGCGGAAGCAGGTTTGAGCTTTGATCTGATATTGTGCAGCGATGCCAGGCGTGCCCGACAGACCCTGTCGTTATTAAGACAGGGCATAGGGATCGATGAGCAAATCATTGAGTATCGTCATGATCTCTACGGCGCCAGTGCCGATCACCTCTATTCATGTATATCTGCCCAGCCTCCAAACATCCATCATCTGGCACTGATTGGGCATAATCCCGGTATGGAAGATCTGGCCAATAGCCTGGCTGAACAGGTAATTGGCCCTATGCCGACCTGTTGTGTCGTGCAGTTACAGTTTGAATGCGAGGATTGGGTAGACTTGCCAATATCTGAAGGGAACATGGGCTTGATGATAAGACCACGCGACCTGTAAAACCCCGCTGAACAAATGTGCTTAGTAGTCTAGCACTGCTCCCACGGCAAGCCATCAAATCGCCAGCCGTTCAGGCTGCTGCGTTTATGCTTGTCATCGAGATCCCCCTCGAAGCCACTTTTGACATGGTAGACGTTGGTCATACCGTCTTCGATTAATTTTCGTCCGGCTTCAAGTGAGCGTATGCCACTGCGGCAGATCAGTATTATTGGTGCGCTATGCAGTTCATCACTGCGGATGACGCCGCCGAGCAATAACTTTCGTATATCTGTCGTAAAGTTTTCATTTACCTTCCAGTCCGGTTCATCAATCCAGGAGACATGCACGGCCCCTTCCGGGTGGCCGACAAACAGGTATTCCATGCTGCTTCGAACATCAATTAACAGAGCCCGGGGATCATCATCCAGCATCCTGCCGGCTTCTTTCGGGGTGAGCGGTTTTACTTCACTGCTTTTCACGGTACATCCTTCTTTATCCTGTTAT
Source organism: Gammaproteobacteria bacterium (assembly GCA_036986095.1). Classification (GTDB taxonomy): domain Bacteria; phylum Pseudomonadota; class Gammaproteobacteria; order BMS3Bbin11; family BMS3Bbin11; genus BMS3Bbin11. The sequence goes on along the minus strand of BTQX01000235.1, from coordinate 1,942 downwards.
TTCTACCGAATATATCAGCCCTACGTGATGGATGGGGAGAATTATTCCGATTAATACGCCCTGAACTGCCCGACTATTCTGCCCTGTATGCTGACGCGATCTGCGCTGTATCGAAACACCTGCATGGACTGGTTGGCAGGTATCAGGCTAATACTGCCATCCTGATTATTTTTAATACGCTTCAGGGTGGCTTCTTCCCTGTCTATCAGAGCCACGACGATCTCGTTATCCCGTGCAGTCTGGCAGCTTTCCATGATTACCATGTCACCATCAAAGATGCCGTCTTCGATCATTGAATCGCCCTGTACTCGCAGCACAAAGCGACCTGGCCGCACAAAAAATTCATTCAGGTTGATGGTTTCCTGGTTTTCAATAGCTTCTATCGGCATGCCGGCTGCGATGGTTCCTGCCAGTGGTAGCGAATCCTCGTCAACACTGGCACTTGTATCACTGTCTACCATCGCAATGCCACGAGAGCGACCTGTAGTCACCTGAATTAGATTTTCATCCTCCAGTGCCCGGATATAACGGTGCACCGTACCACGGGAGGTTATTCCCAGGTGGTCACCAATTTCCTTAAGCTTAGGCGGGTAGCCATTTTCATCAATAAAACTGCGGATGAAATTAAGGGTTTGCCGTTGTCGGTCAGTTAGCATATACTGTTCTCACTCTGTTCTCATACAGAATACGGCAATGAGCAGGAAATTGCAAGAGATCATCAAGACTACATAGTTCTATAAACATGAAGAACACAGCAGACATAACATTGGAAGAGTTAGCGGCAAAAATTGGAGATAGACTGTTATCCCGCAGTGAAATGCTGGTAACGGCAGAATCCTGTACCGGCGGATGGGTATCTATGCTGGTCACTTCCATTGCCGGCAGTTCGGCCTGGTTTGATCGGGGCTTTGTCACCTACAGCAATGAAGCCAAGCAGGAAATGCTTGCTATCGACAGCGAGGTTATTGAAATACATGGTGCAGTCAGTGAAGAGACCGCCAGATATATGGTGCAGGGCGCGGTAGAAAACAGTCATGCGCAGGCAGGTTTGTCAGTCACCGGGATTGCCGGTCCGAGTGGGGGCAGCGTTGAGAAACCAGTGGGCACAGTGTGTTTTGGCTGGTGGCTTGATGGCCAGTGTGCAACAGAGACCCGCCATTTTTCAGGTGGTCGCGAAGAGATAAGAGAACAATCTGTGCGCTACGTGTTGACAGGAATGCTCGCCCGGCTCGAAAGAGAAAGTGATCATGGTTGAAGCAGGTGAAATGAATATTAAATCAGATCCAGATTCAGGCAGGCGTTTGTTTCTTGCCTGCTGGCCGGATCAATCCCTGCAGGAATTGTTGTATGACCTGGCACATCGCTTACAGCTAAAGCACGGTGGACGACGGACTGAAAGAGAGAATATTCATCTCACCCTGGTGTTCCTCGGTCAGGTACACCAGCAAAAAGAGCAGCAGCTGAGGCAACGACTGCGACTGCTGGACATAAAGCAATTTGATCTGGAACTTGATCAGTCCGGCAGTTTTACACACTGTAGAATAAACTGGATAGGCCCCTCTAATGTGCCACAGGGCTTGAAAGAGCTGCATTCTGTCCTGAAACGAATCAGCCGCGAATTAGGTTTTCATAGCGAACAGCGTTCTTACCGTCCCCATATCAGTTTGCTACGAGATTCACACAGCGAAACCGAGCACGCCATGAAGCCCGTGCAGTGGAAAGTGAACAGATACTGCCTGATTGAATCAAGGCAAAAAAGGAACGGTGTGGAATACAAAGTCGCAGAGGAATTTCCGCTGGCAGATGAAAACAGCTAACTAATTATGTCCACGGGTGTGGGCACGTATGTCATAATCGAGAGGAGTAATAACATGGATCAACCAACAACGAGTATCAAAATGGACGATAACAAAACAAAGGCCCTAAGCGCCGCACTGAGCCA
>BTQX01000234.1:0-3137 GCA_036986095.1 Gammaproteobacteria bacterium | reverse complement strand
AAAGTACCGACAAAACGGTCTGCCTGGTGGCGCAAATAACTTTCAACCTGGAATTCGATTCCATAGTCGAAATTAATTGCATCCTGTCGTAGGTCACGGCCAAATTTTTCTGCCATGATGTCATCTGACAGGTAAGTCAGATGACCGAGCATACGGGCAATTCGCAACCCTTTTTCAGGGATGGTGCCATGTTCGTAATAGTGGCCATCATGGAAATCAGGGTCGGTACGTATCGCCTGGCGTGCTACTTCGTTAAAGGCGATATTTTGTGCAGTTAGTTTTGGTGAGGCAGCAATCACGATGGCGTGGCGAAGTCGATCAGGATAATCGATAGACCACTGTAGCACCTGCATGCCGCCCAGGCTGCCGCCGATTACGGCTGCCCATTGTTCTATGCCGAGTTTCTGTGTCAGTCTGTTTTGAGATTCAACCCAGTCGGCTACCGTGACCATGGGGAAGTCGGGGCCATACGGCTTGCCGGTATCGGGGTTGGTGGCGGTTGGTCCGGTTGAACCATGACAACCCCCCAGATTGTTGACACCGACGACAAAGAAGCGATTCGTGTCAATTACTTTACCAGGACCGACAAGGTTTTCCCACCAGCCAGGCTTTGGGTCATCTTTGCTATAATATCCAGCCAGGTGATGGGTGCCACTCAGAGCATGGCAAACCAGGATAGCGTTATCACGTGTAGAATTTAAGTCGCCATAGGTTTCATAGACCAGCTCATAGGCATTGAGTGTCTCGCCGCAGGCAAGCGCCAGCGGCTGGTCAAAAAGAAGGGTCGATGATTTTACAAGACCAACAGAGTCCTGAGCTTGCACTTCAGGCATCGTTTAACAGGGGCTCTTGTGTATTTTTTCGCATTATAGTTGTAAGGATACCCTGTACGGCTCAAAGTTTCCGCTCAGGGAATTATAGCGAGAGCAGTACCTGGCTGGGAAGGGTATTTTATTCGAATTTCCAGGGAACCCATGATTAACCCGTCATTACGAGGAACGTAGTGACTAAGCAATATATAAGTGACTGATTCTAAACAAAGAGATTGCCGCGCTCTGCTCAATGACGGGTTTCTTTGCCTTAATCAGAGGTTCCCTAATTATACGGTACTTTGTATGCGAGCAAGGATTCTCTGTAATATCATAGTTTTGTCTCGCAATTCAGCAATATTTTTCTCAATATAGGCGACTCGCTGTTCAAGATTACTATGATTCGATTTCAGTTTATTGATATTGGATATACGTCTGCCGATCTGATCCTTGTGCTCTTCTATTTGGGTGGAAATTGGCAGCAAAATGGCTTTGGACCAGGCCCTGAGCGCAAAATTGGTCTCATCAAGAATACGTCTGGCGCGACTTGCCATGGTGATGAAAAAGCGTTTTATAACAAAATGCTGCTCTGTAACGACCAGCATCATACTGTCGCGGAATTGTTCACCGTCCTGCCTCAGTTGCATAAAATCTTCTATGAAAGGCTCGATGTCAAACTCAGGTGGGGCGGCCATATCCAGTTTATGCCGCGTTTTAAATTCTTTATAGATACGGTCGACCAGATCACTGAGCTTAACAGCTCCAACACTGACTTCTGACAGTCGTTCTTCTGCCTGATCAAAAAATCCAGCCATACCGCGTTTGAGACCGAAGGTATTCCAGGTCTCCTGCATGGCTACACGAGAAGCACCAATCATAAAGTCGATATTTTTACTGCTTAAGTGCTGACGCAGACGTTTTGCCTGGTCGTTCATGATGCGTACGGTTTTGTGATAATCATCCATCGCCATAGAGAGCCGTCGGCTTTGAGCCTGCAGTTGCTTGCCCATTGTCATCAGTATTGTTTTGCTTTTACCCCGTAAATTGAGGATTTCATGGCGTTCCTTGACCAGGCCGTTTAAGCGTCCGAGATAGACATCTTTGGTTGATTTAACCATGACACCGAGTTCTCGCTGTACTTTCTTCTGGATCAGTGACTGCTTCTTGTCAATTAAATCGTCTGAGAGTTTCTCTTCAAGCTTTGGCAGGCCACTACGATTCAGCAACAAACGGTCATTTTTTACTTTTGCGATCAGTCCTTTCTGTGCGGAAACCGGGATTACCAGATCCTCATCAATGTCAAGTATACGTGAGGTTTCTTCAATCTGCCGTCGGATATTAGCCTGCGTGAATGAGTCATCATGCAGATCATCCCACATGGTGTCGATCTTATTCAGGACGGCCATGATATTCTGTTCACGTGGATTCAGTGCCACCGATATGTGATCGCGCCAGATATCCATGTCTGATCGCGTGACACCGGTATCTGCAGCCAGAATGAACATGATGGTATGCGCCTGGGGCAACATATTCAGAGTTAATTCCGGTTCGGTACCCAGCGCATTCAGACCTGGAGTATCCAGAATAACCAGTCCACTTTTCAGTAGTGGATGCGGGTAATTGATGATTGCATGGCGCCAGACAGGTACCTGCAGCATATTGTTTTCCAGAAGATCCAGAGTATGCGGCGGGAAGCCCAGTTCTTTGGATTCCTGGTCAGAGATCGCCTTGGTCTGTACCAGTTGTAGTAGTGCTTCGGTCATCTGTTCTGGTGAGTCAATATCCAGATCAATACGAGACCAGTTGACAGGTGTTTCCTTGTACTCATCAATGGTCAGTGAGGATTTTCGAGTCTCGATCGGAAGCAGTTGAATAAAAGGTGTGTCATTCTCAATATAGAGTATCTCTGTCGGGCACATGGTTGTGCGACCAACCGATGAAGGCAACAGGCGTTTTTTATAATCGGCGAAGAAAATACTGTTGATAAGCTCTGTTTTACCGCGCGAGAATTCTGCAACCAGGGCGAGCATGATCTTGTCTGATTTTAAAGAGTCAATTAATTCAAGTATTTGAAGTTCTTCCTCCCCTTCGAGCAGACTCTCTTCGTCCAGCCAGCTCTTGTATGCCTCTATCTCAGTCAGCAGGTCATTACGCCAATTCGAATAATTGTCCAGTTTCCTCTGTAGTGCAGATCTTGTCATAATGTTCGTTTACTGATATGCGGTGCTATTCAATCTCTGTTTTTAGGGCTTAGCTTACGACTACTTCAATTCGTTTCGTTGCAGTCCTGGTAATTCTGGCAACTGGCCAGGGCTATGAATGCTTACT
>BTQX01000233.1:0-3162 GCA_036986095.1 Gammaproteobacteria bacterium | reverse complement strand
CATCTTCGGCAAATCTCGGCATGGAGGAAAAACCTGCCGAGTCACTTCGTCCATGATTGCGTGCATCCAGTAATAAAATATTTAATCCAGCCCTGTGCAGTGGAGCTACCAAAGGCAGCATTAACTCCGCATTACCTCCCCAGCCATGCAGAATAATTATGCTTGAATCTGAACCTGCTAACGGCAGCCACCAGGAAAATAACCGTTTATCTGCAACGGTGGGAATCCAGATTTCCTCGTACGCCAGATCGTAATCTTCAGGGCTGCCACGCTCGACCCGTCGCGGTGCTCGAAAACCAAAATGTATCGCCAGCAGGCTCGCGCCGATGGCAACGGCTATAATCAAAAATACTGCAAGAAAAATAATTATGAAGATTTCCCTTTTTTCATTTCAAGGCGGACCTTCTCCATCATCATAAACAACCAGTGTCACGGTGTGGTCCATCGTTAAGTCTTTTTTGGTACTCCTATTAATCGGTGCATTCTACCGATTATGACCGCAGCCAGTAGCTGGATGTCTCACCGCACCTTTAAACAGCGGCAAGCCTTCACGCGGGTCTTCCATTAACTTCTCCATATAGGGTGTGAGTAAGCTTTCAACCTGCTCCCTGGCACTGATTAGTACTGCATCACCCCCCTCCGTGGCCGGCCAGCGCATGTGCGTTAGCTCAGGCTCGATGACAATCACCACAGAACCACAACCACAGGGGCAGCGATGGAAACTTAGTGGTTGATCGGTAAGATACCAGGGCTTTACCCGGAATAGCAGACGATTAATGATTTCCAGCATCGCCCAGGAATCTTTCAGCGCCGCGTGAAAGTCGTCCTCTACACCAAAGATCTGCGACACATGGTGCACGATAACAACATCCAGATCATACTTGCAACAGATGGCATCCGTCGGCGCGAAGTCAACTAATGCTCCATCACAATAATATTGACCCTCTATTTTTTTAGGCTCATAAAGAATGGGCATCGTTGCGCTGGCAACCATACGTGGAGCCAGTTCGCCTTCAGAAAAAATTTCTTTCGTGCCTGTAGTCAGATTAACCGCCAGCGTCTGAAACGGATATATGCATTCCTCAAAACTATTTACAGACAGGTTTTCCAGTGTAAATTGTGTTGCCGCAGAGGTATCAGATAATCCAGTATAACCACGACCTTTGTGTACAGCCATCTGCCAGAAGAATTGTAGAGCGGAATCGGGTGTCCAGAATGATCGGCTATGGACAGCCGCCAGACTTTTGCACCAGCTCTCCATTGACGTTCCACTGGCAAAAAATCCACCGACCAGGGCGCCGGCACTACAGCCGACACTGGCATGAACCGGGATGCCAAGTCCCTGAATCGCCTGCATGAATCCGGTGTGCGCATACACGCCGCGTATACCACCGGAGCTAAGGACAATGCCAATGCGAGTAGATCCTGGCATGTTGGAAACTCCTCTTTCTCTATAGTGCTGCTGACTCAATCATGATTGCCTCCACAACACTCTTTCTTCGTATCACCATTATTGCTGGCTCTCGCGTTCACTATATTGTAGAGAGGGACCCAGATCAATGCGAAATACCAGCCATAGGCCCAGGCCTCTACCAATCCGATTAGAAAGCTTTTCATGCTAATCCATTCGAAACCAGGAAACAGAACCTTCCATGCTCCATTCATGGCGTATTGGGGAAACAGCAGGTCAAAGCTAACACATAATGCAAAAGTAATCGCCAGAAACAGGCTGGTGGCATGGCCGACTGCCGACAATGAGATTCGAGTTTTCACAGTATTCATTTTCCACCTCCAGTTAGGAATATAGACCTATGCCTTCTTTATCATGGGTGTAGATATCATCCCTGCGCAAGGGCACGGGTTGTTCCTGATTACGGTGGCCTACCAGTACCTGATACAGACCAATCTCACCCTCATCAAAATAGTACGCGCAGCCGGCCATATATAAACGCCATAAGCGATACGTCACCTCGCTGGAATGATGTATTGCCTGCTCGCGATGCTGTTCCAGGTTTGTTACCCATTTACGCAATGTGAGTGCATAGTGCCTGCGTAAACATTCGGCATCCAGCGTTTCAAAACCTGCATTTTCCATCGCCTCGACAACGGTACTGATACGAGCCAGTTCCCCATCTGGAAAAATATAGCGATTCATGAAACGTGTCAGCGGTGAATGTTCCCAACCGGTATCACTGGTGATACCATGATTCAGAAACAGGCCATTCGGCTTCAACACGCTTTTAACCTTATTAAAATAAGTCGGGAAGTTTTTAATCCCAATATGCTCAAACATACCGACGCTGACTACGCGGTCGTAGCGGCCTTCATCGGGTAGATCCCGATAATCACGTAATTCAATCTTTATCTGTTGTTCCAGGCTTTCGTCCTGCACCCTGTTTTCTGCAAATTTCTGTTGTTCCTTACTTAGTGTTATGCCATGAACAGTAACGCCATAATGGCGGGCAGCATGTATGGCCAGCGCACCCCAGCCACAACCGATATCAAGTAGTGTTTGACCAGGCTGTAGACGTAGTTTTCGGCACAGGATATCCATTTTATCAGTTTGCGCATCAGCGAGAGACTGTTGTTCATCGTGGAAATACGCGCAGGAATACACCATTTCAGGATCAAGCCAGAGTCGATAGAATTCATTACTGACATCGTAGTGATGTGAGATACTGGCTTTGGAGTTGCGATGCGCAGCCAGTTTGGCGCGCCACTTTTTAATCGAGCCATTCCTGTGCTGTCCGGGCAGACGTAGAGCCTTGAACATCAGGCTTAGTCGGGTCCCCAGTGACAGATCCAGGCTGCTCAAGTGCATCCTGAGATCAAACAAAAACTCAAGTTCACCTTCCACATCAATCTCGCTGGTCAAATAGGAGTCCACCAGCCGTAACAAATTGCGATGGAGCAACAGATCCCGTAAAGTGGCAGGCGATCTAAATATGAGAGTACAGGGTGATCTGGACGTTCCGTGTGCCAGTGTGCCGTCCCACAGCCTGATAGCAACAGGCCCCGAATACCCAGTCATAATCGTAGAGATGATTTCTGTTCCGAGTTTGGTATTATTCTTTGTCGGCATTCCTGCTGAACTACCTGGCCATGCAGTATCCACAAGTGGTTCCAGCTTTTTCTCCGAAAAAATCATTTTAGTGCCTCCTT
>BTQX01000232.1:0-3176 GCA_036986095.1 Gammaproteobacteria bacterium | reverse complement strand
GCCTGTGTCGATGACTGGCTCGATCAGCAGGGCAAACCGACGCTGGGAGGTACCTGCCTGAACGCAGGTTGTATACCATCCAAGGCCTTACTGGAAAGCTCCGAATACTACATAGATTTGCTGGATTCATCGGTGCACCCTGGTATCAGCATCAAGGGTATAGCGCTTGACCTTGAGCAGGTACAGGCTGAAAAAAACCGTGTCGTTAGAGAACTTACAGGCGGCATCGATTCTCTGTTCAGGGCAAATAGGATCACCTCTTTTGCAGGCCGAGCCCAATTGCTGGCTGACAGGCAGATTATTATCACTCTGAATAACAGTAAAACCAGCAAAAAACTCTCTGCCAGTAACATCATCATTGCAACCGGCTCGCGTCCAATAGACATTCCTGCGGCAAAAATGGATGGTGTATTGATTGTAGACTCGCAGAGTGCTCTGAACTTTGACCAGGCACCTGAACACCTTGGCATCATCGGTGCCGGTGTCATCGGGCTGGAAATGGGCAGCATATGGCGGCGGTTTGGCTCGGAAGTGACCATACTTGAAGCTCAAGATAGTTTCTTGCCAGCCACAGACAGGGATATAGCTGCTCTGGCTCGGGTAGCATACAAAGCTCAGGGACTGGATATAAAAATCGGGGCCTGTGTCACAGCAAGCGAAGTCCATGACAAAAGCGTTACCGTCTCTTTCACCGAAGCGGGTAAATCGCATGTCCTGGAAGTAGACAAACTGATCGTTGCGGTTGGACGCAGACCTTACACTGAGGGTCTGGCACCTGCTGAGACCAGGTTACTGGTTGATGAAGGTGGCTTTATTCACATAAATGAACATCTGATGACCAACCTTCCAAATGTCTATGCTGTGGGTGATGTTGTACCCGGTCCCATGCTGGCACATAAGGGCTCAGCGGAAGGAATTGCCGTCGCCGAACACATTGCCGGGAACATTGGCCGTGTCAATTACAGCACCATTCCATCCATCATCTACACAGAACCTGAAATTGCCTGGGCAGGTAAAACAGAAGACAGCTTGAAAAAAGCCGGCATCAACACCCGCAGCGGCAGCTTCCCATTCACCGCATCAGGCAGGGCAAGAGCCATGCGCAAGACCTCCGGCATGGTCAAGATCATCACCGAAGAAAAGAATGACGAAATCCTTGGTGTACACATAATCGGCGCCCATGCCTCGGAGCTAATCGCCGAAGCCGTACTGGCAATGGAGTACCGCGCCACCGCAGAAGACCTGGCCCAAACCATCCACGGCCACCCCACCCTGTCAGAGGCCGTACACGAAGCCGCACTGGCAGTGAACGGCGAAGCGATTCATATCGTTAACAGGAAAGTGTGAAGGTCAAAAGCTATTTACCACAGAGGACACGGAGGTCACAGAGGTTTTATTGCTTGCTTGCCTGATTCTCTTTAAGGAGATTGGAGTTAAACGAAAACTTCGGGTAATTGCACACTGTCCATAGCAAAAAATATTTTTTCTTTCCTCTGTGACCTCCGTGTCCTCTGTGGTGAAAAATTTTTTATTTTCGCGTTTCCGCCGCAAGTACCGTATTGCGTAACAGCATCGCCACTGTCGTCGGCCCCACTCCTCCGAGACGAGGCGTAATCCAGCCGGCAACTTCAGCGACTGATTCATCGACATCCGGCATCAGTCTCTTACCTTCCCAGCTGATACCCCCGCTGATCACTACAGCACCTGGCCTGATCATTTCGGGCATGACTATGCTGGGGACGCCGGCAGCGGATATGACGATGTCTGCACGTCGGGTAAAGTAACTCAGGTCTTTAACACCTGAATGCACGACAGTCACTGCCGCATTCGCGCCTGCCTGTTTTGTTGTCAGCAGCAATGAAAGGGGACGGCCCAGGGTAGGTCCGCGACCAATAATCACCACCTCTTTGCCTGCGATTTCGATACCATAGTGGACCAGAATTGCCTGAATCCCCGCAGGGGTGCAAGGCACAGGACCGGTCTCCTGCAGAACCAGCTTGCCAAGATTCACTGGATGCAGGCCATCTGCATCTTTTGCTGGATTCATGTGCATCAGCGCTTCATTGAAATTCATGGCCTTTGGTACAGGATACTGAATAATATAGCCATCTACCTGATCGTTATCGTTAAATTCATCGACGGCTTCGAGTAACTCCTGCTGCGTGGAAGAGGCCGGAAGTTCCAGATGAAATGAGCGAATACCCGCATTCTCACAGGCCTCGTGTTTCTTTCTGACATAACTTGCACTGGGGCCGTCATCACCAACGAGTATGGTGCCAAGGCCCGGCTGAACACCTCGCCTGGCCAGTCCCTCTACACGTTTACGTACCTCCGTAATTACGGCCTCTGCGACTTCTATGCCGCTAAGTAATTTTGCAGTCATTGATTTTCTCTAATTAATTTTTGCGAAAACGGGTGATTTAATACTGACTATTCTAGAATGCAGAGGCACTAAAAGGCAATTATTCTATGAGTTTCAAGTTTCAAATCGAAGTCAAAATCTTTTCACCACAGAGGACACGGAGAGCACAGAGGAAAGAAAAATATTTTTTGCTTTGGCAATTTTCAATTTTCGGAGTTCTACGTTTAATTCCGAACTCATTTAAGCAAAACCATTCAGATCAACATAAAAACCTCTGTGACCTCCGTGTCCTCTGTGGTTAACTTATTTTGACTTCGACTTGACACTTGAAACTTCATATTTTTAACTATTAGCATTAATTTCCATCGCTTTTAAGATGGTATAATCTGCCGATCTAATAGAATTGACCGAAAAAAGGACAGCTGTGAAAAATATTTTGTTATTCGTATTCCTGCTGGGCAGTACCTCTGCTTTCGCAGAGACGGGATATATCACCGATCAATTAAAAATCACACTACGCAGTGGTGAAAACACCACCTATAAAGTCGTCCGTATGCTGCCTAGCGGGACAGCAGTCACAATATTAGGGCGCAACAACCAGACCAACTACGCGAATGTTCGCCTGGCCGATGGCACAACCGGTTACGTGCTTAACAGGATGATACTGAGTGAGCGACCTGCACGTGAACGACTGGCCGAAGCCGAGCAGCAACTGGTTGTACTGCGCCAGGAACCCGGGAAATTAAGCAGCCAGCTTGCTGACCTGCAAGAAACACATGGGGTATTGCAGCGAAAGTTTACAGAGTTGGAAAAT
>BTQX01000231.1:0-3186 GCA_036986095.1 Gammaproteobacteria bacterium | reverse complement strand
GATAGTGGAGCACGCCAGTCAGAGATAATATCTTTCGATCCTGGTAGATAGTCTGACCATGCATCACCGGCTACAAGGCCAGTAGTCTCCCAGACGATTTCAAACTGACCGTCTGCCTGGATTTCACCGATGAGAACTGGCTTGGTAATATGATGGTTAGGCATCATCGCTGACTGTCCACCAGAGAGATTAGGCACAGCAACACCTATAATGGCTTCCTGCACGGCTGTAGCATCTGTAGTTCCCGCTTTCTTCACAGCTTCTACCCACATATTGAAACCAATATAGGTGGCTTCCATCGGATCGTTAGTCACACGCTTCTTATCCTTGATATAAGCATGCCACGTGTCAATGAAGGAATCATTCGTATCAGATTCAACACTCATGAAGTAATTCCATGCGGCCAGATGACCCACCAGAGGTTTGGTATCAATACCAGACAGTTCCTCTTCACCGACAGAGAACGCAACAACTGGAATATCCTCAGCAGATACGCCCTGGTTGCCCAGTTCTTTATAGAAGGGAACGTTAGCATCACCGTTTACAGTCGATACGACAGCGGTCTTCTTCCCTGCAGAGCCGAACTTCTTAATACGTGATACTTCAGACTGCCAGTCAGAAAAACCAAAAGGTGTGTAGTTAATTAGAATATCTTTCTCAGAAACACCCTTTGCTTTCAGGTAGGCCTGCAGAATTTTGTTGGTCGTACGTGGATAGACATAGTCAGTACCTTCCAGCACCCAACGTTTTACACCGAGGTCATTCATCAGATAGTCAACAGCGGGAATAGCCTGCGTGTTTGGTGCGGCACCTGTGTAAAAAACGTTTTTGGACGATTCTTCACCTTCATACTGAACCGGATAGAACAATAAATTGTTCAGCTCTTCAAACACAGGAAGCACAGATTTTCGTGAGACAGAAGTCCAGGCACCAAATACTACAGAAACCTTTCTCTTTTCAATCAATTCACGCGCTTTCTCGGCGAAAAGTGGCCAGTTGGAGGCCGGATCAACAACTATAGCCTCAAGCTTTTTGCCGAGCAAACCGCCTTTCTTATTCTGCTCTTCGACAAGCATTAAGACAGTATCTTTGAGGGTTGTCTCACTAATCGCCATGGTTCCTGACAGAGAATGCAAAACACCTACCTTAATAGTGTCCTCAGCTGCCTGGGCGGGTGCTGATAACACCACTGCGGCAGCAAAGCCGACTGCAGTTTTTTTCAGTGTATTTATGGATAACATGTAAATCTCCTAAGATTTAGTTTTTAATTGAGTAATACCACTCTCAAATTAAAGCAACAAACATGCCACTTTATTTATTCAATTGTTTACAATTACTTATGCTGAATTTGATATTCATAATTTTATTTCAGGCACTACTTAGGTGCGTTTTTTACTCTCTGGGAAAGATTTGCACCATTTCGCGACCAATTTGAACGGATTTCATTATTCTGAACATATAAAATCAGGCACACCCTCTTCGCCTACTGAATAAATGCACCAGCAGAGTGCAGTCAAGTTCCAAGTAGGCACATTAATCGGTTAATTATTTTCATCTACATTACAACAAAAACCCATATCTATTTGATTTATATCATTAATGGTAAATTGGCACGCATAATGCTTATGTTTCGACATGACTTTGATACAACCATGTGTCTCATCGATACAACAGATATCAAAATGCCATAACTATTTCTTACTAATGGAGCTTTAAACATGAAAACAGCAATTAAGCCACTGGTAATCGCTACTGCCTTTTCTATAGCCAGTATGGCAGCAATGATCGCACCTGCTCAGGCCGAGTTAACCGGTAACATCGGTGTATTCTCTCAATACATTCTTCGTGGTATCACCAACGCCCCTGAAAATGACAATGCCGCTATACAGGGTGGTCTTGATTGGGGACATGACAGTGGTTTCTATGTGGGTTATTGGGGTTCTAATCTGGGTTATGGTGACCCGGGCAGCGATACCAAAGGCTTTGAAAACGATTTTTATGCCGGCTGGGGCGGAGAATCTGGCAGCCTGAACTGGGATCTTGGCGCTACCTACTATTACTATCTGAATCTTACTGATTTCAACGCATTAGAACCTTATGCCTACATTGGCTTTGGCCCAGCTACATTTGGCTTTAAATACCTGGCAGAAGATGTATGGTGGGGAAACACGGGAGACACCTACTGGACACTCGACGCAGACGGCGAAATCGGCGCTGGCTTCACACTCGGTGGTAGCCTCGGGTACTACAGCTATGAAAAAGATGGCGATTTTATTCCTGCCATGCCCGGATCCGGAGCTATCGGCAGCGGTTTCCGTCACTTAAATATCACTCTGTCTCACCCGATTGGCGACACCGGAGCTGATGCCAACTTTACCTATGTCATAGGTGGTGAAGACCGCTTCGGCGTTGATCAGGATAACCAGATGGTATTCGCTATAACCTACGGTTTTGGCATCCTTGATTAATCTAGCAAGTAAACATAGTTCATACGTGTAAGCATAGAGATGTAGCATTCATCCCAGGCTTCACGGAAAAGGTACCTCAGGGTGCCTTTTTTCATTTCTAAATCGAATGGGCGCCTCTAAGTAATTTCCTTTCAATTGACTGTTGTAACCAGAACCATATTTCACAATAAACGACAAAAAAAACCAGCTGGATCAAGCTAAACTTTATTTATCATTATTTCATGTTATACTAATGAAGGTTATTTTCATGACATTTTGTTGCAATCTGTCAGCCCTGAAACCCCCTATTCCGGAAAAATCCCATGATCACCAGAACTATAGTAAATACTGCTATAGCTGTTACTCTTACAGCTGCAGCTATGATCAGCCTGTCAGCCTATGCAGCTAGCGAAGAAATTGTTGAGCGCGTTAAACCTGTAGGCCAACTGGTCGTTAATCCAGAAGATACATCACAAAAGGCTACCGAATCTACCGCAGAAAGCACCACCACTGACTCAGCTCCTGTCGTAGCGGATGCTGGCAAAGCCACCTACGACAAAGCCTGCTTCGCCTGTCATGGAACGGGAGCCGCCGGCGCGCCTATCCTCGGAAAAAAGGATGCATGGACAAGTCGTATAAGCCAGGGTAAAGATAAACTTTATTCAAATGCTATCAATGGCTTCAATGCTATGCCAGCCAAAGGTGGCGCAGCCGCTCTTAGCGATGAAGAAGTAAAAGC
>BTQX01000230.1:0-3191 GCA_036986095.1 Gammaproteobacteria bacterium | reverse complement strand
GTTTTGGCGGCAACCAGCTAACCGAAGAAATTCAGCGGCGCTATGGCCTGTCGTTTGAAGAAGCTGTGCAGGCGAAGAAAGTAGGTGGCTTACCGGATAATTATCAACCGGAAATATTACGCCCCTTCATGGACGCAATGTGTCAGGAGGCGATGCGAGGTCTGCAGTTTTTTTATTCTTCTACTCCGCATGACAAAGTCGACAGCATCATGCTTGCTGGTGGTTGTGCACAGATCCAGGGGATTGATGAACTATTGGCCAGCAAAGCTGGTCTGCCGGTGGATGTCGCTAATCCATTTTCCAGTTTGTCCTTATCACCCAAGCTGAAGGCCCAGACACTGGCACTGGATGCTCCATCACTTATGGTCGCGTGTGGTCTGGCTTTGAGGGGGAGTAAGTAGATGTCACAGCTAAATCTGCTTCCATGGCGGGAACTTCGCCGTAAGGAAATCGACTCACAGGTTAGAAATATCGGCATTGGCGTTGCATTGTTAATGGCCATTGCTGTCTATTGGGGCTATTTGTATATGAATGGTCTAATTAATGAACAGGACCAGCGAAATTCTTATCTTGAGGAACAGATAAAGAAAGTCGAGGCGGAATTGAAGGAAGTCAATAAAGTCAAAAAAAAGAAGGCTGATCTGATTTCACGCATGGAAGTGATACAGAAACTACAATCTGACCGAACCAGGATGGTTAAGTTATTTGATGGCCTGGCTAAGAATTTACCTAAAGGAATGTACCTGACTCTGTTTGAGATCAAGGGTAATAATATAACTTTGCAGGGGTCTGCGGACTCCAATGGCACAATTTCAAAGTTTATGCGATTGATAGAGTCGGCGGAAATTTTTACTACACCAAATTTGAATGTAATTAATATCAAAAACGAAAAAGGCTTACGAGTAAGTAATTTTACGCTTAAATTTAATTTCGTTAAAGCCAGGAAAAAACCTAAGCCGGATGAAAAGCAGGTGGCTGCGAGTACTCAGGCAAAGCCAGGAGGAGCAAAGTAATGCGCGCGGCTGACTTTGCGTTCAGAATCGACGATATCAAAAATGCTGATATCAATGATCTCTCAACCTGGCCAGTGTCTCTGAAAATGCTGCTGATTCTGATTGGTGCAGGGGCAATACTGTTTGCCGGTTACTGGTATATTATCAAGGATCAGATAGTAGATCTTGAGACTCGTGAACGAAAGGAACAGGGTCTGAAAACCACCTTCCTTGAGAAAAAGAAACTTGCGATTAATCTCCCGGAATACCAGAAACAAATGGAAGAAATCAGGCTACGTTTCGGGTTGCTGTTGCAGCAATTACCGAACAAGACTGAAGTGCCTGAATTATTGATTGATATTACCCAGGCGGGTCTTGGGCAGGGGCTAAAATTTAATCTTTTCGATCCTGGCAATAAGGGTGTGAAAGATTTTTATGCTGTTTTACCAATAAAAATTGATGCAACCGGAACATATCACCAATATGGCGAATTCATCAGCGATCTGTCTACGCTGTCCAGGATCGTAACGGTAGGGAATGTGAAAATAACCCGCAAGGGGGATGGCTTGAATATGGCTGCTGTTCTGAATACGTATCATTATCTTGATGAGGGCAGCACTGGAAGTATTACAAAGAAGAAAGGTCCGAAATCGAGGGCACGCAGATGATCAGAAAAATCGCATTTCTTGTCCTGTCTTCACTAGTGATATCGCTAACAGCGTGCCAGCAGAATGAGAAAGAAAACCTCGCACAGTTTGTTGCAAATTCGAACAAGATGAAGGCAAAAGAAATTGAACCATTGCCTAATATCAAACCTGTAGAACCTTATGCATATAGTGCTCAGGAATTTGATGATCCCTTTAATGAAGAAAACCTGAAACCCAGGCGAGTAATTTCAGCGCGCACAGACGGAGGGCCTGATACGAATCGTCGCCGGGAGCCACTGGAAAATTATCCACTTGATTCTTTGTCTATGGTTGGAACCTTGTTCAGGGAGAATGAGAAGCGGGTGATTATACAAACGCCTGAAGGTGCGGTTCAAACTGCAGTGGTAGGCAATTATCTTGGGCAGAGCTATGGCAAAATCATCAGTATAGATGAAAATGGAATTGTAGTAGAAGAGCAGGTATTAAACTCAGCCGGAACATGGGTTGGGCGTGATGCAAGTATAAAAGTTGACCGATAAGTTGATACTTTTTAAGAGTGTATGACAATGAATATGACATCGCATATGAAACATAAAAATCAAACCGGCACTGCAGTTCTACTCGCAGGGCTTCTATTTACATCAGGGATCGAGGCGGCTGAACTGTCAGCCTTACACTGGAAATCCTCACTAGGCGAAGATGCTGTGATAGCTACTGTCGATGAAAGGGTGAAGGTGAAAACATCTGAACTTGATGGAGGAAAACGACTGCGTGTCAGTTTCCCTGACACAAGCATGGTTGCAGATTTAAAGCCACTATCGGGAAAAGGTCTGGTTCAGTCTGTCGAAGCGGTGAAAGACAACAAGTCTGTGCAAATCGACCTTGTTACCAGTATTCCTGCCCATATAAGTGTTATCTCGATACCCGGTGGCTACCGGATCAGCACTGAGCCTGCAGTCAGCACTGCACCAATTGCCGAATCCGGCAGCCCCACTGTCATCCCGCTGGCAATGACCTCAGACATTACTGGTGCTGCTGCTGTCACAGTTGAGCCTGCGAAAGTTGATTCTACGAAAGCAATGCCTGTGGGCGATGAAGCTGCTAGTGTAAACAGTATTAAGCAAATCACTTTTAGCC
Organism: Gammaproteobacteria bacterium; assembly: GCA_036986095.1. GTDB lineage: Bacteria > Pseudomonadota > Gammaproteobacteria > BMS3Bbin11 > BMS3Bbin11 > BMS3Bbin11. The sequence continues at coordinate 415 of BTQX01000230.1, read as the reverse complement.
GAATTAGCGGTGGACGCGTTCAGGTGAACATTCAAATGGATGCACGGCCAGATGAACCAGCCATATTTGTGACTAAGAATCCGTCCAGAATCGCTATGGACTTTTTTAGCACCCGAAATGGTCTTGGTAAGAATACTTTAGCTGCAAGCGAAGGTGTCCTACACAGTATAAATGCAGTAGAAGTTGCTGATCGCACCCGGGTAATTCTAAATCTTGACCGGAATGCTGCCTATCAGACTGAAATAACAGATAGTGGCCTAACTTTGATACTTGATCCTGATGCGGTCAAAGCCGCATCCAGGACGGTGGCAAAGCAGATGAAATTCTCAGGCAGTGCAGAGAATAAAGTGCACAAGATTGAGGGTATAGATTTTAGACGTGGCCCACAGGGTGAGGGAAATATAACTGTCAGCCT
>BTQX01000229.1:0-3191 GCA_036986095.1 Gammaproteobacteria bacterium | reverse complement strand
AATCTGGCAGTAGAGCAGTTGATGAAGCGCTATTACCGGACGGTAAAAGAACTCGGGCTACTGAATGACATCCTGTTGCAACATTTTGAAGAAGTCTTCCTGGTGCAGAAGGACAATACCTCAGTAGAGATCAATCGCCGGTTCAATGCAATAAATGGCTATCTGGACGTTGTGGATAACGATGTTTTTAATCGACAGCCTTTTGCTCTGCTGGAGGTATTTTACATCCTTCAAGATTTGCCCGACCTGAAAGGCATTAGAGCAAATACTATTCGCCTGATTCATAACGCATTAAACCTGATAACCCCTGAATTTCGCCAGGACATTGCCTGCCGCAGCCTGTTTATCTCATTATTTCGCCACGGCACAGGCCTCACGCACATCATGCGGAAAATGAATGATTATGGTGTACTGGGTGCGTATTTTCCTGCCTTTGGTCGCATCGTAGGGCTGATGCAGCACGATCTATTCCATATCTACACGGTTGATGTTCACACTCTTTTCGTTATACGAAACCTGCGCAGACTGAGTGTTGATAAATTTCGCGATGAACATCCCCTGGCCAGCAAATTGCTGGCCAGACTGTTCAAGCCCGAACGCCTGTATCTCGCTGCTTTGCTGCACGACATCGCAAAAGGACGGGGTGGCAAACATTCTGAAAAAGGCGAAAAGATAAGTATCCAGTTCTGTCGTCAACATGATCTCAGCGAATATGATACAAAGCTTGTTGCCTGGATGGTGCGCAATCATCTGATCATGTCCCGGACGGCGCAGAAAATGGATATTTCTGATCCGGATGTCATTGCAGAATTTGCACGTACAGTTGGCAACCAGGAGCTCCTGGACAATCTATATCTTTTGACCATGGCCGATATGCGAGGCACTAGCCCAAAAGTATGGAATGACTGGATAAACAAGCTGTTACTGCAGCTTTATCATGCAACATCGAGGTACTTGAGGCGTGGAAATATTGACAGTGAACGCAATGAAGAGCGCCTTGCCAATCTGCAGCAGGCGCTTTCCAGCAGCCTGGTTCCAGCACAACTTTCAGCTACAAGATTCCAGCGCTACTGGTCTTTATTCGATAGCGATTATTATCTGCGTTATGAGGTCAACACCTTAAAATGGCACATAAAAACACTCGCCAATGTCAGCATCCTTGAGCTGCCGGTTGTGGCCGTTCGTTATGCAAGAAATTCAGGCAGTACCGAGGTACTGGTATTTACCCCGGATCTGGCAAATCTACTGGTAAGAACCACGGCTGGATTTGATCGTCTGAATCTGAATATCGTTGACGCACGCTTACATACGACACAAATGGGCTTTGCCCTGCACAACTATCTTGTACTGGATCAGAATGACAACGCGATCTGCACTGATGCTGAACAGAAAGAGATAGAAGAGGCACTAAAAGATCAGCTGCTGATGCCTCGCAAAGGTCGTGACCCACGGAAAACACATCTGCCCAGAGTGCTGAAGCAGTTCCCAATTCCGACACAGGTAAATTTCCTGGAAATACGAGAGGGCCAATATACCGTTTTAGAGGTCATTGCTCAGGACAGGCCGGGTCTTTTGTACCAGATCGCAGAAGTTTTCGAAAAATGTGATATCAAGCTGCATAATGCCAAGGTGGCAACTTACGGCGCACGAATCGAGGATATCTTTTTTGTTAGCGATCTCGGCAACAAACCCATAACTGGACGTGAACAGCGTGACAGCATCAGGCAAAATATAATCGATAGACTGGATTCCACCCAGAGCTCTGATAACGCAATCATTTTCAATAAATAGCAACCAGTAACTAACAGCTAAATACTGACCCCATGAATTCACGACTGGATGACCTGAAGGAATACCCCTTTCAAAGACTCAATCGTTTGCTGACAGGCATTGAAGCACCAGCAAAAAATGAGCGGATCATGCTGTCGCTGGGCGAACCGAAACATGCTCCCCCACCTTTCATCCATGACTTGCTGGCGAAAGGCGGTCATCTGCTTTCCGGCTATCCGGGTACCCGTGGAGAAGAAAAACTGAGGGAGTCGATCTGCAGTTGGCTCAGTCGCAGATTTCATATTAATGAAGGAAAACTCGATCCGGCTCAGCATGTGCTGCCGGTTAGCGGCAGTCGGGAAGCCATTTTTTCCTTCATCCAGGCCGCTGTTGATCGCAGCTACCGTAGTCCGGCACGTGTCGTCATGCCCAACCCCTTCTATCAGATCTATGAAGGGGCTGCCATCATGGCAGGCGCCACACCTTATTTCCTAAACAGCATTGAGGAAAATGACTGGCAGCCGCAGCTGGATAAAGTACCGGGACATATCTGGCAAGAAACCCAGTTGCTGATCCTCTGCTCACCCGATAACCCTGTAGGCTCAGTTATTCCGGCAGAAATCTATATCCAGGTGCTGTCACTTGCTGACCGCTACGACTTCATCGTTGCTGCAGATGAATGCTATAGCGAACTCTACAGGGATGAAAGCACACCACCTGTCGGCCTGCTGCAAGTCGCAACAGAACAGGAACGTAACGACTTTGAGCGTTGCATTGTTTTTCACAGCCTGTCCAAACGATCCAGTCTACCTGGACTGCGCTCAGGCTTTGTCGCCGGAGACAGCAAAATTATTGATGCCTATTTCAAATACCGCACCTATCACGGTTGCGTCCCCAATCGGCTGACCCAGGCCATTTCTACCGCGGCATGGGATGAAGACGAACACGTAGTTCAGAATCGTGCCGTCTATCGTGATAAATTCACCGCTGTTATTGATATACTACAGCCTGTTCTGAAATTGAATCAACCTGCTGCCGGTTTCTATCTGTGGCCGGAGACGCCGATCAACGAAGAAGAGTTCAGCCGCCGGCTATTTCTGAATGAACATGTGGTCACCCTGCCGGGCACCTACCTGGCACGCGATACCCTTGACGGCAACCCCGGGAAAAACCGGATACGCATCGCCCTGGTAGCCGAACAGCAGGAATGCATAGAAGCAGCCGAACGAATTCGTGAGTTTGTTACAGAGAAAATGTAGCCCCTGAAACTTTACACTTGGAACCTGAAACCTAAAACTGAATATATCCCCCCGAGGAGACCCCATGCAAGACCTGAAAACCCAGATTGAAGAAGCCTATGAACAGCGCACCAAAATCACCCCGCGTACCGCTGCCAGTCATGTCAAAGATGCAGTCTACAG
>BTQX01000228.1:0-3194 GCA_036986095.1 Gammaproteobacteria bacterium | reverse complement strand
TCTCGGCCATTGCTTTAGCGCGAGCATTATTTGCCCACCGGTGGCGTTGCACCAGGGCATAGAGTTTTCGTTTTACATTCTGAGGAATATCAACACCACTTTCGCGTAGACTGGTAAAAAGCAGCGGAGCGATGGCATTGTTTTCGGCCTCGGTAGCCAGTGCTTCCCAATCAGAAAAAGTAGAAATGGCGTGAGACAGGGTTTTTTTATCCTGTTCATCAGGGTTTATCCGTGCGGCAAGTGCCAGCAGACGATAGATGGGGTCAAATTGGTAATTTTCAGCGTTCAAATACTTCACCAGGTTGTGCAGGGTGATTTAGTATGAAGTTTATCATCAGGCTTGAATGCAAATGTCTTCGCGGAAGGCGGGTAGTTATCAATGTCCCATTGACTCTAAACTCAGCGGGGGGATGTGGAATGGTTTGTACGCGGGTTCGAATGAGACTAAGCCGGTTCATTGTTTGTATAGAGGTGCCCTAAAGTTATTGCAGCGACCTAAAATAAAGACTTTTCAAACGCATATTTGACAAGATAGATGCTGCCGATTATCAGTACAACAGAGGAAAGACCGAGGATAGTAAATATTGTTTTCAGACGTGCTAGTGACTGCATCAAAGCCTGCTCATCATTTTTTTCATAGGCGGCCTTTATTGTTCTGCTGGCGAGCAGCAGCAGGATCCCGATCCACACAGGCACCCAGGCAACAAGTACACCAACACCGGTGACAGTGATCAGTGCGCCATAGAAGATCAAACAGGCGGCGAACAGGCGAATCCATAGCCGACTTTCATAGAGCGGCAGCACAATTTTGTTTGCCGGCATAGATCTGCCCACATCCGTACTTATATGTGAGTGCGTCGTTGTGCTATCTTCGTTTTGCAATTTCATGAATTCCTGTATAAGAAGAGTGAACTTAGCTGAGAAAAAATCCCTGTGCAACTTTAAAAGACCAGGACTTGCTACCTGTGCTGTAACAGGTCACTATGTTTCATGGCACATAATCAGACCGGAATAAAAAAATGAATCTGGAAAAAGTTGTATTTGCCTTCTTTATTGTTCTCGCACTGACCGTAAATTTTGGTTTTTTTGTCGGTGACATGAATGATCCGTTGCATCACAATGTCTATGAACTGTATGTGGCAATAGTGGTTAACCTGGTCGCCACCGTCCTCAAGTTTGGCGATCGAACGCATATAGGAGCAGTCCTTCTGGCAACATCACTCGTTGCCGACCTGCATCTAATTGCCGCTGCAGTTGCATGGGGTATAGGGGTATACATGCTTGATATGGGGAATGATGTACTCGGCATAGTGGTTTCACTTTCTGGCGGTGCATTATTGGCTAATATCACCTCGGTAGTCCTGCTGGTTGTTGAGACGATGTCACTGCGAAAATAAGTGATGATGGCTCTTTTCATTGAGTGCTTATCGGAATGACTAAAGCATCATCGTTAATTCTGCGTCGCATGCGGGTCCCGCTGCTGGTGCTGATTGCAACATACTCTATCTCCATACTTGGCTTTGTGCTGGTTCCTGGTGTTGATGAGAATGGTCAGCGCTGGAATATGACATTTTTCGAAGCGGTATATTTCGTCAGTTACATGGCGACAACGATAGGCTTCGGTGAATTACCCCAGCCATTTTCTGCTGCGCAGAGGATGTGGACCACAATCAGCATATATCTATCTGTTGTCGGCTGGGTCTATGCCATTGGCGCCATCCTGTCACTGGTACAGAATAGCTTATTGAAGCGTGCGCTGGAAGAAGGCCGCTTTATTCGCAATGTAAAAAGATTAAATGAAAGTTTCTTCATCATATGTGGCTATGGAGAGACCGCCCACCTGCTGGTACATTCTTTGAATACCAGAGGCTTCCGCACGGTGGTCATTGAAATCGACAGCGAGCGGCTTGATGATTTATCCATGTCAGATATTCCTAATTCTGTACCATCACTTGTGGCGGATGCGTCAGACAGTAAAATTCTTATTGAAGCGGGTTTGTATCATCCTATGTGTAAGGGCGTCGTTGCACTGACTGATTCAGATGAAGTGAATTTGAAAATTGCGATAAGCTGCCGTTTACTGAAAAAATCTGTGGATGTAATTTGCCGGGCCGAATCGCTGGATACCGAGGCCAATATGCGCTCATTCAGCACTGATTACATTATCAATCCATTTGAAAGTTTTGCCTCTCGTCTGGCGATGGCGCTGCATTCACCAGGCAGTTATTTGATTTACCAGTGGCTGACCGGTGTCCCGGGCACACGCCTGATGGAACCAGCTACACCACCGCGTGGTCTGTGGCTGCTGTGTGGTTACGGGCGCTTTGGCAAGGCAGTCCACCGATTTCTTACCTTTGAAGGATTAAAAACACGCATTATCGAGTCAGACCATGAGCTGACCAGCCCGCCGGAAGGAAGCATAAAAGGGCGCGGTACTGAAGCGGTGACACTTAGAAATGCCGGAATTTCGGATGCGGCAGGAATCGTTGCGGGCACGGATAACGACACCAACAACCTGTCAATTATCTATACTGCCAAGGAGCAAAATAAAGATTTGTTTACAGTTGTCCGGCAGAACCACGGCAGCAATGAAAAACTGTTTCAAAACACATCAGTAGATATTGTCATGCAGCGCAGCGATATCATTGCGCATGAAATTCTATCGGTAATTCTTGCACCATTACTGGTAAGCTTTCTACAACAGGTAAAAAGTCATGGCAACCTGTGGTCCTGTGAACTGGCCAGCCGGCTTATTGCTATAGTCGGTGAAACGACTCCGGACACCTGGGGCGTGGCCATTGATGAAAAGCAGACACCAGCAATAGCCACTGCCCTGGCAGAGGGGGAGCAGGTGTCGGTGAGTGTCCTGAACAAAAATCATTTTGACCGTGAGAAACGGCTGAAGTCGATGGTATTGATGATCGCCAGGGAGGACAGGGAGCATGAAGATGGCGTCAGATTGATAAGCTTGCCCGATGAGGATCAGCTGCTGCAGGCAGGTGACCAGATTTTGTTCTGCTCGCGTGAAGGGGTGAGAAATGAGATTGCCTGGGTATTGAATAATCGTAATGCCCTGCATTATGTGCAGACGGGTGAACAGGTTTCTGAGGGATGGCTGTGGCGAATGTTTTCAGGGGGCAGCAGGCGTGCTACGGATGCTTGACTGGCTTTTTTATTTTGGTTTATCACCGGTG
>BTQX01000227.1:0-3195 GCA_036986095.1 Gammaproteobacteria bacterium | reverse complement strand
CTGACAGCTTCTGCTTCCCTGCGATCGGCACCAGCTGCGCCAGTAATTTTAAGGTACAGGCTACGGAAGGATGGTATGAACAATGGGCTTTGCTGTCAAACTTGATGTTTGGGAATCTTGATAGGATGAACTGAAGTACGAAAGGATACCAAATAGAATATAACTGATTGTGACTCAATGAAATATTGTAGGAGCGTCGTCTTCGGCGCGATTCTGTTTCATATGATTGTTAGTATCTGAAGTAATCGCGCCGAGGACGGCGCTCCTACTACTTCAAACCACAAACCGGACAGGCTGGATCTTTCTTCAGTTTCAGTTCATTGAAACGCATAGCCATAGCATCAAATAATAACAAACGCCCCTCCAGAGTGTCTCCTATGCCGATAATATATTTGACTGCTTCAGTCGCCAGCAAGCTGCCGACAACCCCTACCGCCGGGCCCAGTACTCCGCTGCTGGTACATGTCTCATCGTCATAGGCATCCGGCTGGTACAGGCACTGATAACAGGGCATGTCCTGCTTATGTCCGTTGAATACAGACAATTGCCCTTCCATACGAATGACTGCCCCGGACAGCAGTGTTTTCTGATTCTCTACGCAGGCCCGGTTGACTGCAAAACGTGTGCTGAAATTGTCGCTACAGTCGATCACCAGATCGGTGTCAGACACTGCAGCATTCAGTATTTCGCCCTCAAGTCTTGATGCCACAGCCACCACCTGACAATCGGGATTGACCGCCCGTAGACGCTCAGCCGCGGCCTCCGCCTTGGATTGTCCCAGCACAGAACTATCGAATAGTATCTGTCGCTGTATATTGGATATTTCAACGGTATCGTCATCATAGAGATGAAGCTTGCCAATTCCCGCAGCCGCCAGATACAGCAAAACCGGAGACCCCAGTCCCCCAGCCCCAACTACCAGTACACTTGCATCAAGCAAACGCTGCTGACCGGCAACATCAATCTGCGGCAACAGAAGATGTCGTTTGTAGCGCAATAATTGGTTATCATCCATGAGGGAATGTTAGCTCAAGCAAGCTTTTCTAACCAGTAGATAAAACCTCACCGGCCATGATGAAAAAAAAGCCGGTTATCCCTGGACTGTGAAGAGTCGGTAAACATTTGCTACACTGCGTCATGTACTCACTGCCCACAGTAAAGATTATGATTTCAAGAATATTATTTGTATTCCTCAGCATCACACTACTACTGCCTGTAAGCACGCTGCATGCCCAGTCTGTGACCATAGATAATTCTGAATACAGAAAGAAGGTTATGCAATACCTCGCTAGTGACTACTTCATTTCCGAAGGCGTTGGCCTGAAAAAGGTTTACATTGGACAAAGTGTAGAACAACTCGTTAAACAACTTGGCAAACCAGCTAAAAAAAAGAAACAAGGCATGTTTACCGGTCTGGTGATTTACTCTTATACCCTTGATAATGAAACTGCGCTGCAGGTGGGCATAAAGAACCGTAAGGTTCAGGCCATTGCGCTGGCGGGTTCAATATCGTCACAGTACACAACAATAAAGGGCGCTCGTTTTGACATGCCGGTACATGAGATTATTAATTACTATGGTAGTGGTACATTAAAAAGTAACAAATTACTTTATCAGAGCCAGGGTATTCGCTTTGATTTCAAAGACGGCAAACTCCGGGTAATCCGGATCTTCCCCCGACAATAATAACCAGTACTCCGTCAAGGCTGTATTAATGGGTTCAGCGCCAGTGTGGTGTTTCGCAACAAGGCACAGCACGCAGGCAATGGCCATAGTCCTTGTCAAGTGCTGTAACACCGTGGCGGAGCACCACAGTGGCGCCCCAAAGGGTTGGCCTGTCAGCGTCCATGGCGGCGTTACGCCTCTTGCAAAGGACTATGGCCATTCGCGGCGAGACCTGCCTTGCCCTGAACGCTGACAGGCCAACTGAACCCACCAATACAACCTTGACGGAGTACTAGCATGGGCGTAGAGATCGAACGCAAGTTTCTGGTAAAAAATAATCTCTGGAAGGCCCGCGCAAATAACGGTACTGATTTCAAACAAGCTTATCTTACAAGCGGCGGGCCCTGCTCAGTGCGCGTACGGAAAGAAGGCAACAAAGCAAACCTGAATATCAAATCCGCTACCCTGGGCATTCTTCGACAGGAATTCGAATATCCCATTCCACTTGATGAAGCCGAAGAATTGCTGTCTCTTTTCTGCTCCACTACTGTCACCAAGAGACGCTATGAGGTCGACTATGCCGGCAAAACCTGGGAAATTGATGTGTTTGCAGGAGATAACGATGGACTGATTGTAGCCGAGATAGAACTCGATCACCCTGATGAAGATTTCGAACTGCCACCGTGGACTGGCGATGAAGTTTCTAACCAGCCGCGTTATTACAATACTGAGCTTGCCCGGCATCCTTTCAATATGTGGAAGGATGGTTCGGGCTAAAAGAAAAGACAGCCGATAAGCCTGAAAGGGATTTTATGTCAGGAGCCTGGATTCCGGAAAAACCAAACCGGAATGACAATAGTTTTTTATGTAGGTCTGGTTAGCGATAGCGTAACCAGACTTTCCTTCACCCTTTGCTGGCTTACGCTTCGCTAAGCCGACCTACTTCTCGCTTCTATATTGTTTGACTGCATCCAGACTTATGCAGGTTATTCATGAATTAATAGAGGCGTCCTACGCTTGCCTGCCAGGTATCGCCGGACTATGATGCAGAAAAGGGTTTAAATGAAATGGCTATTCTGTCCAACTGACAGGAGGTGGACTTCGACAAAATGAAAGACCTTCCTATCCGCTTTCATTACAGCACATTGCCATTTGATGGTAGCAGAGACTATGTCGAAGAACTTTACCACCAGTATCAGTCTGACCCGGCTTTAGTCTCTGACGACTGGCAAGCCCTGTTTGCCCTGCTTGACACCGACAACACACAGATATCAGCTAACGCGCCAATCGGTGAGTCTCTACAGGTAAATCCTCTTGATAACCTGGCGGCATTTAAACAAACAGCCGTACTCAGGTTAATCAACACCTACCGCGTGCGCGGGCATCAGCAGGCGGACATTGACCCGATCGGGACACTTTCCCGCCCTGATGTTCCTGATCTTGATCCGGCTTTCCATCATTTAACTGATGCCGACATGGATACTTCCTACCATACCGGCTCATTGTTTGCGCCTGACATGCTACCCCTGC
>BTQX01000226.1:0-3203 GCA_036986095.1 Gammaproteobacteria bacterium | reverse complement strand
ATACGTAGGAGCGCCGTCCTCGGCGCGATCTAGTTTCATGAGACCATTGTTTTCCGATGCGATCGCGCCGAGGACGGCGCTCCTACAGCTATTCATCCGCTTCAATAGCCGCATAAGCATCGGCATCCATCAAACCATCCAGTTCGCTAACATCCGATATCTGTAACCGAAACATCCAGCCTTCGCCGTAAGGGTCTTCATTAATCAGTTCCGGAGCATCAGCCAGTTTCTCATTGACCGCAACAACCTTGCCAGCAATCGGAGCATAGACATCTGAAGCGGCTTTCACTGATTCGACCACTGCAGATTCATCGCCAACATCCAGCTCTTTGTCTATCTCAGGCAATTCAATAAAAACCATATCACCCAGCAGCTCCTGTGCATGATCAGTGATGCCGATCGTCACCTGGCCGTCATCACCGGCTAAAACCCACTCATGTGAATTTGTATATTTCAATTCCTGAGGGACATTACTCATTTTCTGTTCTCCTTAAATTCTATGTTTGTCCGGTTTCTATGCATGACTGGCCATGACGGACGAAAGGGTACTTAACAACGATTGCGGGAATCAGGCGTCCGCGTATTTCCACTTCGCAGCTGTCTCCGATTTTCACTTTGGATGGTACACGTGCCAGTGCTATCGATCTTGCCAGGGTCGGTGAATAGCTGCCGCTGGTAATCTCGCCTTTGCTGCCGTCAGAAAAATGCACCTGCTGGTGAGAACGTAGTACACCTCGCCCTGTCAGTAGCAAACCGACCACCCGTTGCTCAAGGCCATTCTGCTTTGCCATATGCAATGAATTACGTCCAATAAAGTCTCTTGCTTCCGGCTGCCAGGCAACCGTCCAGCCCAGCCCTGACACCAGCGGTGAAGTGGTTGCATCCATATCCAGACCATAAAGCGCCATCCCCGCTTCAAGACGTAAAGTATCACGCGCACCTAATCCTATAGGCTTCACATCGACCGTCATCAGTTGCTGCCACAGATCAACCGCGTCATCACCTGGCAGAATAAGTTCTAACCCATCCTCGCCGGTATAACCGGTACGACCGATGAACACCCCGTCTATTTCACAGGCCTGAAACACCGCCAGTTCTGCCACACGATCTGCCGCCTCATCTGATATCAGAGAAGAAAATTTTTTTATCGCCTGCGGCCCCTGTATCGCGAGCATGGCCAGTTCAGGTCTCTCGTAAAGGCTTACATTCTGGAAATCATGCAGCAGACTGTTGAGCCATTTCATATCTTTGTCATGCGTGCTGGCATTAAGGATTATTCGATACCAGCTTTCATTCATGAAATACACGATCAGATCATCGATGATACCGCCGTCATCCGTTAACATACAGCTGTAGAGGGCCTTACCTGGAGTTTTCAGCTTGTCGACATCATTGGCAAGTAAATGCTGTAAAAAGGCTTTGCCACCGCTACCGTGCAAATCAACAACGTTCATGTGGGAGACATCGAACACGCCGGCAGACTGACGCACGGCATGGTGCTCTTCTAGTTGTGAACCATAATGAATGGGCATTTGCCAGCCGGAAAAATCAACAATTTTTGCGCCGGCATCGATGTGCTGTTGATAAAGCGGTGTCTGTTTCAATGTCATTCCAGCTCCTGGAGTCGCACGGGTTCTCTGGCCTTGTCGCCATTCGCCCATCTGTCCGTTCACCTGAGAGATTTACCCCCTTCGGTGTGTCTTCCACGCGATAGCAGATGGCGGTGAAGACAGCTCTCCAGAGCCGACGATTTAGTGTGGTCCTTTTGCCTGAGCGATTCCGGGCGGGTTGCGCCTTCGGCGCCGGGGCATTGATTATAAATTAAACACCGGTCTCTCCCTCACTAAACCCTGGTCGGGGAGCAGACTATACGAAAATCCGGCCATTATTTCCACGTATTCCAGAGAATCACATCAAACAATATAGTTATACGACGGTAAATGATTATCCGTAGGAGCGCCGTCCCCGGCGCAAAAATGCAGACAAAAGACGCGAGACTAAGGACGAAAGAACGCGATGTCGAAATCTTCAACCTTACATCCTTAGTCTTTAGTCCCGTGTCCTTAGTCCAGTTAATCGCGCAGGGGACGGCGCTCCTACGAAATAATTAATCAGAGATCCCCTAGTTGTCTTTTAACCACTCGCCCTAGTGTTAGCCCCTGCACCAACATAGCGAAAACAACCACTGCATAGGTCATCGGCAGAAGATACAGACGCACCTCATCGGCAGGCAATGACAACACCAGTGCGACCGATATCCCTCCACGCAGACCACCCCAGGTGAGAATCTTAATGACCCCGGGTGAAAACTGATACTTTGATCTTAATATTGAAATGGGTATGGAGACGCTGATGAAACGCGACAACAGAACTATCGGAATGGCGATTATTGCCAACAGGAATGCATTTGCTGACAGTGGGATAATCAATAGAATTTCGAGACCCAACAAGACAAATAGCACGGCATTAAGAATTTCATCAACCAGTTCCCAGAATGTATCCAGGTGTTCGCGCGTCGTCTCAGACATAGCGAACTGACGCCCGTGGTTACCGATAAGCAAACCCGCCACCACAATCGCAATCGGAGCAGACAAATGCCAGGCTTCTGCAAAGGCATAACCGCCCATGACCAGAGCAAGAGAAAGAATGATCTCAACCTGATAGTTATCAACCCGCCGCAGCATACGGTAGGTTATGTAACCTGCCAGCAGTCCAAACAATGCCCCACCAAAGGTTTCAGTTATGAATAACTCGGCAACCTCGGTAGCCTGCATGGGTTCGGTACTGTAGGCGATATTAAATATCACCAGGAACAACACCACACCAACACCATCGTTGAACAACGACTCTCCAGCAATTTTTGTTTCCAGTGATGCGGGTACACCCAATGTTTTCAGGGTACTTATAACAGCGACAGGATCGGTAGGAGAAATCAGTGCACCAAACAAAAGACTGTGAATAAAGCTCAGCGGCAAATCCAGCAGCAATGCGACTGACCAGACCAGTGATGCCACAATCAGGGTGGAAAGCAGCACACCGATAGTCGCCAGCGAGGCAACTATCCACTTCATTTTCGACAGATGATTCAGATCGACATGCAGGGCGCCGGCAAATAACAGGAAGCTGAGCATGCCATGCAATAATGTGGTACTGAAATCAATCCCGGCCAGCAGTGTTTTTTCCTGCTCCAGCAACAGTGGAAA
>BTQX01000225.1:0-3211 GCA_036986095.1 Gammaproteobacteria bacterium | reverse complement strand
GACTAAATCGGAGAACCAAGATGGCTATAAGTCTAACTGAAAATGCGGCGGATCATGTCCGTAATTTTATCGAAAAAAGAGGCGGTGCAGCCGGTCTGAGACTGGCGGTTAAAACCTCCGGCTGCTCAGGGCTTTCATATGTTCTCGAGTTTGTCGATAAAATTGAAGAGTCCGATGAGGTCTTCGAGTCAGCTGGTGTCAATATCGTTGTAGACAAAAAAAGTCTGATTTATCTAGATGGTACAGAACTTGATTATAAGCGGGACGGCTTGAATGAAGGTTTCGAGTTCAATAACCCAAACGTCAAAGATGCCTGCGGCTGTGGGGAAAGTTTTACCGTCTAGTTGATCCATTGCTGTACTGCTTCTCCTACCCATAAGTTACGCATACTTCATATCATGCTGAGCCAGTTAGAAAATAACTTCTTCGATCTATTTGGTATAGCATCGTTGTATAAACTCGATCGCAATCAATTACGTGATCGTTTTCGCGAGCTGCAGAAAAAATTCCATCCTGATAATTTTGCCAGTGCAAGTGAACAGGAGCGTCGTTTGTCTGCTCAATATGCGGCGCATATCAACGAAGCTTATACAACCCTGGATGATTCAGTTTCTCGTGGACGATATATGCTGTCATTATTAAATGTCAGCACTGATGAAGAGCTCGATACTCGCATGGATCCTGAGTTTTTGCTGCAGCAGATCGAATTACGCGAAGACCTGGATAATGCTCAGTCATCCGGTGCATCTGCAATGGATGCACTTCGCAGACTGTCCGAAAAAGTGAACAACGAGTTTGCTGAAAGGGAAGCAAGTATTGGAAAGATACTGGATAATACGAGCGAGCAGGAACCTGCTCTGGATAAGGCACGTCATCTGGTACGAGAATTACAGTTTCTTAGTCGTATGCGAACTGAAATTGATGATGCTGAAGATGCATTATTCTGACAATTTAGCCATTCTACAGGAACAGATTAACAGTCGAGAAATCATCAATGGCACTTCTACATATTAGTGAACCCGGTAAATCTACCAATCCACATGAGCATCCAAACGCGGCAGGTATAGATCTGGGCACAACAAACTCTCTAGTTGCCACAGTGCGTAGTGGCGAGGCAAAAGTGCTTTTAGATGAAGAAGGCAGGGGCTTGCTGCCATCCGTTGTACGTTTTCGCAAGGATGATGGGCCTGATATTGGTTATTCTGCGCTGGATGCGGCTGTTAATGACCCGATGAATACCATCGCATCGGCAAAGCGTATGATCGGACGCAAGATAGCGGATATAAAGTCTTTTAGAGGGCAACTGCCCTACGAGTTTGACGACGAATCAGCCAATGTGCCAAGGATTTTAACCGTAGATGGCCCTCGTAGCGCGATAGAAGTCAGTGCTGAAATCCTTATTGCATTGAAGAAACGCGCGGAAATCTCACTCGGCGGTGAACTTGGCGGTGTTGTGATTACTGTCCCCGCATATTTTGATGATGCACAAAGACAGGCTACAAAGGACGCAGCAAAGCTGGCTGGACTGATTGTCATGCGTCTGCTTAATGAGCCAACAGCTGCCGCAGTTGCATACGGTCTGGATCAGGGCAATGAAGGCATTTACGCGATTTACGATCTCGGTGGTGGGACTTTCGATATTTCTATCTTACGTTTGAATAAGGGTGTATTCGAAGTTCTTGCCACCGCAGGCGATTCCGCATTGGGTGGCGATGATATGGACAGGTTAATCGCGGAGTGGGTTCTTGATCACCTGGATAGCAGCGAATTCTCGATAAACAGTCGATTTCTTCGCCAGGTACTGGTCGCTGCCCAAAAAGCCAAAGAGGTACTGACAGAAGATTCCACAGCCACTGTTACTCTCAGGTTGCCAGATAATTCAAGCAGCGAAATTATCCTCGATCGTGCAACTATGAATGACATTATTGCTCCAGTTATTGATAGTACACTTTTCCCCTGTCGACGAGCCCTACGAGATGCCGGTCTGGAGAAAGATGACCTCGATGGCATCGTGATGGTAGGTGGATCGACTCGCGTACTCTCCGTGCAAAAAAAAGTGGAATCGTTTTTTGCTCAAAAACTGTATACCGATGTAGATCCTGATCAGGTTGTCGCCATAGGGGCCGCCATACAGGCCGACATTCTAATCGGAAACCGTGCTGCTGATGACATGCTATTGCTTGATGTCATTCCTCTTTCTCTCGGTATTGAGATCATGGGGAGTATGGTCGAAAAAATTATTCCGCGAAACGCGACTATACCGGTTAGCCGTGCCCAGGAATTTACCACTTATAAAGATGGGCAGACGGCAATGTCTATACATGTAGTACAGGGGGAGCGTGAACTGGTATCTGATTGTCGCTCACTGGCTCGCTTTGAGTTGCGAGGGATTCCTCCCATGACTGCTGGCAGCGGACGTGTAAAAGTAAGCTTTCAAGTCGATGCAGATGGCCTGTTAAGTGTCAGTGCGCGAGAGGCGACTACAGGCACTAAAACCCAGATTAATGTGAAGCCTTCGTATGGGCTGACCAATGAAGAAGTTGAGCAAATGCTGCGCGATTCTATTGCACATGCCGGCGATGATATTCAGGTTCGCCAGTTGGCTGAGCAGCGGGTAGATGCGGATCGCGCAATCAGTGCACTGGAAAGTGCACTGGCTATAGATGGTGATATTCATTTGAATGAAAGTGAGCGCAGTACTCTGCTGGAGTGCATGAAGTCACTTCAGAAAATTAAAGAAAAGGGGGATGCAGATCATATAAAACAGGCAATCAATGAGTTAAATGAATTGTCTGGGCCCTTTGCTGCACGTCGCATGAATGCCAGTATCCGGGAAGCAATGGCAGGACATAATATCAATGAATTCAGTGAGTAGATGATGACAAAATTGACGTTTCTGCCTAATGAAGAGATTTGCCCGCAGGGGATAGAAGTAGAAGTGGAGCCCGGGGTGACTATTCTGGATGCAGCATTGGCAAGCGGCATAGAAATTGAGCATGCCTGTGAAAAGGCCTGCGCCTGTACCACCTGCCATGTCATTGTACAGCAGGGTTTTGATTCCCTGAATGAGCCAACGGATGATGAAGATGATATGCTGGACAAGGCCTGGGGTCTGGAACCCGACTCGCGCCTTTCCTGTCAGTCAGTCGTCGCCGATGAAGATCTGGTTATTGAAATCCCCAAATACACCATTAACCAGGTGTCTGAGAAC
>BTQX01000224.1:0-3243 GCA_036986095.1 Gammaproteobacteria bacterium | reverse complement strand
TGTATCTTCAGGTAACTCAAAACCTTCTATTGATTCCATATCATCTGTGTCTGAAAACGACTCTTCAGAAATTTCTTCGGTAATATCCTCTGACTCATCATCCATGTTTAGAGTTTCCATCAAATCGGCTTCCTCTGTATCTATCGTATCAGTATCCAGAAGGTCACCTAACGGTACGTCCTCTTTTCTGTCTTTATCACCAAATAATGTTTCTTCCTGAAGTTTCAGTTCACCCTGAAATAATGGATTGTCAGGATTCACAATTTTTCCCATTTCAGCCACTTTGGCCCATACATCAATCGGGATTTTGCCGTCTGCCGGATAGAGTTCTTCGGCCAGGGTTTCAAATGAGGAAACATCCTTTCTACCTTGATAAATCTCAAGCAATTTCAACTTAAGTTCATGACGGTCAGGATTCTTTTCTGCGGCTTCTTTAAGAACTTCTTCCGCCTGCTCATCACGACCGTATGCCATATAGACTTCTGCTTCAGCCAGCGGGTCTACCTCATCTGCCTGCATATTACCCATACCCGGCACAAAATCACTCAGGAAAGAGGTTTCTGAACCTGCGTCAGAAGGTTCTGATGATTCGGCAGTTGAGATATCAAGAACAGCTGTGCCTGAGATAATACTGTCTTCAAATTCAGCGATAGAACGCCTGCGTCTTATTACAACAAAGAGACCGACCAGAATTAGCAATAGCGCAAGAACAGTACCCAGCATAGTTATCCAGCTGCTAAATATGATTTCTTTAGCTGTATCAAGCACGCTTTTCTCATCGACAGGCTGCGGCCGGGCTCGCACTTTAACTTCTTTCTTTTTAACTACAACTACCGGCTTCTTTATTTCTGGTGTTACAGTTGCGACTGGAGTGATATCCGGTGCAGATAGCTGGGTACTTTCAGTTACTGGTTCTACGGGTGGAATCGGGGATACTTCTGTTTTTTCCGGTAGTTCAACTGGCTCAACAGGTGTAACCTGTACTATCTGTTCCTGGGCCTGGCTCTGCAATCTGGCAAGATCAGAGTTCTGCATATCAATAAGCTTATTTGCTTTATCAATTTGCTCCTCCAGTAATGAAACTCTTTCTACGAGCTCCTTCTTTTCTAGCTCGGATGATGCAAGTGTCTCCTCCAACTGGCCGACATTTTCCTTATACGCTTCAATTTCTGACTCATATTTTTTCCTGTCTTCAGCACCGACACCTGTGCCGGAAGTCTCAGTACCCTCTACTCTGGCACGCACAATTTCCAGAATGTCGCCCTTCTCGGCACCCGCCTTTTTTGTATCAGGCATCAGGGGTCTTCTGTCTGCCCTGGTGGCAGCAGAAGTAGCTTCTTTTTCAGCTTTTTTATCTATACCAGCTGTGCTGTCTCTTGCAGGACTAATTGCTTCCACCTCTGTACTGGCCATCCTGCGTCCAGTTGAAAGATTATCCTTGTACTCCTGCCATTCTTCCATTTGTACACGCAGTTCATCCTGTGCAACTGGACGGCTTGTAGAAGATATTTCTTCATCAGACGGAATGTCCAGTGTCTGCCCGACACGAATCAAATTAATGTTTTTGTGTATAAATGCATTCGGGTTTTGTTTGTAAATTGCCATCATCACCTGAGCAATTCCCAAACCCGTACCTGTCTTAACTCCCTCGGCTATATTCCACAGAGCATCACCTCTTCTAACAGGCCCATAGGTACTTCCGGGACCTAGATCTGAATAGTTGCTCTCAGCTCTGACAGCCTCAATAGACGGACCAAGTTTCGATTCGACAACATCTGCTGGTGAAACAGGCTCAGCTACAGGGCTGGTAACAGCGATTTTCTTCGTTACAGTAACTTTTGTAACAGATTTCACTACAACCGGCTTAGCAACCGTTGGTGCCTGAATGCGGGCTGGCGTACCCGTGAGATAAGAGGGAGGATCTAGCAGTGCGGTATATTCACGCAACATGGAACCATTTGCCCAGTTAGCTCTAACGATAAAATGCAGGAACGGGTCACGGAATGGCTTATCAGTATTTAATTTGATTACATCCTTACCATTCACTTTCACAAGAGAAAAACGAATGGCTTTAAGCTGCTCACTTCGGTCAATGCCTGCCATATTGAAGATGCCGACGGATCCGAGAGTAACTTCAAGAGTTTGCAATTCCGTTGTCGTCGCAGCAGTCAACTCAATAGTCGCATTCAATGGCTCATCGAGCGCAGAATGCATTGTGAGCTTGCCAACACCAAGTGCGTAGGCCTGTACTGGTAATATGGCAAAAGCTGCCAAACACGCTAATTTTATCCCTTTTACCTTATGCATGATCTTCTCTTTTTAGTGGCTGTGCTTAGTTAAAGAAACATTTTTTCCTTATTTCGCTTATAGTTATAGTTCAATATTACGAAAGTTCTTTATGTTTCGCAACTAACAATCGCTCACAAATAACTTTTTGCCAATATTTCAGCTATTTGGATGCTATTTGTAGCGGCTCCTTTTCGCAAATTATCGGCTACTACCCACATATTCAGCCCCATAGGATGCGAAATATCCTCTCTGATTCGGCCAACATAGACCGGATCCGTATCAACACCTTCGGTGACCGCCGTCGGATAACCGCCATCAAGCAGTTTGTCAACGACTATTATGCCTTCCGCACTGCTAAGCAGCTCGCGGGCACGTGCCAAACTGATTTTTTCGCGTGTTTCTATGTGTATCGCCTCGGAATGGCCATAAAAAACAGGTACGCGTACCGCCGTAGGGTTGACCATAATGCTGTCATCGGAAAATATCTTGCGGGTTTCCCAGACCATTTTCATCTCTTCACGGGTATAACCATTGTCCTCAAATACATCAATCTGGGGCAGCACATTGAAGGCAATCTGCTTCGGGTACACCTTTGCTTCGATACTTTTGCCTCCCAGCAGTGCAGCAGACTGGCCTGCCAGCTCTTTAATAGCCGGCTTACCAGTACCGGAAACCGCCTGATAAGTGCACACATTTATGCGGTTAATGCCTACTTCATCATAAATCGGCTTCAGTGCCACCAGCATTTGAATGGTTGAACAATTGGGGTTGGCAATAATACCGCGCGTTTTATAGCCAGCAATCGCCTGCGGATTCACTTCCGGGACCACAAGAGGAATATCATCGTCGTAGCGGTAGTGCGAGGTGTTGTCCACTACCACACAACCGGCTTCAACCGCCCTGGGTACATATTTTTCGGAAATGCTGCCGCCGGCTGAAAACAGGCCTATCTGC
>BTQX01000223.1:0-3253 GCA_036986095.1 Gammaproteobacteria bacterium | reverse complement strand
CGCTGAAATCGACATTCTCATTCGCTACAATCTGGCTACAACCCAGCAAGGCATCAAAGTGCACTCAAGCGCGAACACAGAGCACGTAGAAGCTGTAGAACGTTTATTTGAAAAAGGCCTGGTTACGCAAATCGATGGCGGTTATCTAACCGACCTCGGCAGAAAAGCGGCAGAACACGCACAGGCACTAATTCTAATGTTGGCTCCGAATGATCAGAGTATTGCGAGTTAGTAGACTCTCAGACAGTTATTGAGTACGGATCTACAGCGGCCACTATTTATTACGATTGATTCAGGGAAAAAAAACGACCCGCATTACTGCGGGTCGTTTTTCATAAATCATGTAACCAAATAACTTATTTTTCAATTACATCAATCTCAACACGACGGTTTCTGATACGACCAGCACGTGTACCGTTGTCAGCAATTGGGTTAGCTTCACCCGCGCCAGTAACGACCATGCGGCCACGATCTGTGCCATGATTGCTTGCCATATAATCAGCAACAGCATTTGCTCGTCTCTCAGACAGTTTCTGATTATAAGCTTCTGGACCAGATGTGTCAGTGTAACCGGTAATTTCGAGATGACTCAGTTCTTTCCGTAACAACTCCTTGTATGGTTCTAAACGAGTCGCTACATCATCAAGCATAGCTTTGTCTTCAGCAGTCAATTTTGCACTGTCAAAAGCAAACTGGATATTGTTGAGTACAATATGTTCAAGTACTACCTTTTCTTCAACAATGGCAACTTCAACCTTCGCAGGCCCCTTCTTCACAACAACCTTTGTTTTATAACCACATTCTTCCAGAAGTTTTGTGGTTTTGTCAGAAGACCGCACGCATTTTCCTTCACTGTCCCTAACGAGAGAACCATCACTACTTCTGACATACTTATGTACTTTTTTCTCACCAGCTTGTGCAGGCATTGCACCGATAACCAGTAGGCCGCCTAGAGCTGCTACTAATACTATTTTTGAATTTTTCATGTGCTTCCTTTGTAAATTGAATGTACGATTATTGATAATGAACGCTTTAGTTTAAATCTATTGTTATATTTGCTTACAAAAACCTGGTTATTCCCGGTACAGATACTTGCATCATTTTAGACTGGCTTTAAGTGCAGGGGCCAATTTGCCGTGATGCATTTCATTCTTAACCAGGGTTGAATATGGTAATGCCATATCAACGAGTTTTAAAATATCCGTAATTCTAAATATATTTAATAGAACTCGTTTGATTCTAACATGAAAATAATACACTTCAAACCATACTTTCATTCAAAAAATTTCTCTCTAACTTATTGTTTATATTAAACAATAAATTACTCACTTTTTGCGGCAAGCTACTTTTTATATCTTTTCAACTGAAATTATCGCGATCTATCTCAAGTTAAGGGCACCTTTATTTATTCTGGATACATCAGAATAGTGGTTCAAAAACTGTTATTTCAAGGCAAGGATCGCTAGCTATTACGTGCGATCCTTGCCTTGATATGAACGATTTTGCATGCAATCTGATCTATCCATAATTAATAGAGGTGCCCTTAATCATCAGATGAATAAACTGACATCTGACTTCTGCGCCGTAGGCAGGAAACTGGCGGCGCCGATCCAGTCCTGAATTTCAGGAATAAATTCACTTTGGTCCATAGTGAATAAATCAACCGTCATCTGACAGGCCACCAGTTTTACGTCAGCTTCAATGCACAGAGAACGCAGCTCTTCGATAGTCGCCACGCCCTTGTCTTTCATCGTCTTTTTCATCATACCGCTGGCCATCTTTTCAAAACCCGGCACATTCGCCATGACGATATTAGGAATATTCATATTCATCTTCCGCAGCCATTCCGGACCCATCGGCATTTTCATTGGCATAGCTGGATTGCCAAGCGGGCTAATCTCAAGAACCAGGTCTTTTTTTAGCAAATTTAGACCATAGAAGGTAAAAAATACCGACACATCCCAGCCCAGGGCGGCGGCTGTTGAAGATAAAATAAACGGTGGATAGGCCATATCCAACGTCCCCTTGGTTGCAATGATGGTCATTGACGGCACATGTGCTGCTTCGCGCTCTGCCATACGTTCATCAAACCAGTCATTAAACAGATTTCTGTCCATCACCGGTTCCTGTATTACTTTCGCTGTATTTCCCATGAGTGTCTCCTTTCAAATCTTACGAATAACAAATTTATACTCACCACTTTCGGTAAAGTTTTCCAACAATTCATTACCCGTTTGTTTACAAAATGAATCGATGTCTTTGACAGACCCTGGATCAGTTGAAATCAAATGCAGGGTATCACCTGATTGCAGACTGTTAAGTGCTTTCTTAGTTCTGAGGATCGGTAGTGGGCAATTCAACCCACGTGCATCAAGTGTTGCAGTAGCTTCAATATTCATAATGTTAACCTCATTATATTAGATGACCGGTAGGTCAATTACATACTCAAATAAAAGGACTCGAAAGCCCTGCCTGGATCGAATACTCAATTAGTTTGCCTCTATCAGCAAAAGTAATAGACTGGTCGGTCAATAAAGTAGACAAGATATTGGCCAAGTAATTCATTGCTTAAATTAATGTGTTTAATTCAATGCGAATATTTTTTAGCGCTGACCCGAGGCGATAAATCACTTCAGGATCGTTCTCTGCCTTGGCAAGCAGGATCATGCCTTCGAGATAGGCGAGCATTGCTTCTGCAGTAAGCTCGCTGTCTAGTGGTGTGATAACACCCTGCTCTATCGCCTCATCCAGTGTGCCTTTGAAACGCTGTTTTGCTGAAGAAAATACAGCATTGAGTTTGGCGCGCAAGATATCATCCTGGGTACTAATTTCAAGCGCCAGGTTACCAAATAGACAACCGGGAATATGGCCATTCAGTTCTTTACTGGATCTCTGCCAGAAATACGCAGCATCGATAAGGTAGTCAATGCGTTCCATTGGCGGCAATGAAGGATCAAATGCCTCTGCGACAAAGCCATAGGCCCAGTCAGCAGCAAACTCATCTATAACAGCCAGCACCAGGTCTCTTTTAGACGGGAAAAAATGATAAAAGCTACCCTTCTGGATGGATGCCATATCACAGATTTCCTTAATGCCGACATCGGCATAGCTGCGATTATGGAAACGTGACTTGGCTACTTTTACGATTCTTTCACGGGTATCGTTGGTATTGCTCATGTGCTGAGTATAGTTGACCGGTCGGTCTAATGCAAGGCAAAAGCAGATTAAGGACTAAGGACTAAGGACTAAGGAC
>BTQX01000222.1:0-3253 GCA_036986095.1 Gammaproteobacteria bacterium | reverse complement strand
CGCGTGACCAAACAGGACCCGAAGGTCTTCAGGGACGACATATCGCGAACACGCGCCCTGTTAGAAGATATATCTGGCCAGGTCGTGAAGGGTTACAGGGCTGCCAGCTATTCAATAGGAATAAATAACCTCTGGGCACTGGATGAACTGGCTGAAGCTGGATACGAATACAGTTCAAGTATTGTTCCTGTGCATCACCAATACTATGGAATGCCCGATGCACCCAGGTTTGCATTCCAGGCTTCCGGGGGGCGTATACTGGAAATACCGATCACGACTATCTCGTTGGCCAACTGGAATATCAACTGTGGTGGTGGTGGTTGGTTCAGGCTTTTTCCCTACGATTTCACCTACTGGGCTATCAGGCGGATAAACGAGCAGGAGCACCAGCCGAGTGTTTTCTACTTTCATCCCTGGGAGATAGATCCGGATCAACCGCGACCAGACGGCCTGAATTTCAAGACCCGGTTCCGGCACTACGTGAATCTCGGCCAGATGTATGCACGACTGGAGAGACTAAGCGATGATTTTCAATGGGGCCGAATGGACGAAGTTTTTTTATCGGAGTCATGATGGAATTAAAAGTACGTGAATTAACCGAAGTGGATTTCGAACGGTGGGACAGCTTTGTGGAGAGCCATCCCGGAGCTACTTTTTTTCATCGTGCAGCGTGGAAAACCGTGCTCGAACGCGCTTTTGGTCATTCATCCTTTTATCTGTATGCCGAGCGAAATGGGGCAATCGAAGGCCTGCTGCCACTGGCAAGGATAAAAAGCCTGTTGTTTGGCGATACACTCATTTCAACGCCTTTCTGTGCTTATGGTGGTATTGTCGCTGACAATGAAAATGCCGCATCGACTCTGCGCCAGGCGGCCTGTGATCTTGCAGAGCGCCTGAATGTGGGCAGTCTTGAACTCAGGAACAGGCAACCATCCGGCGAGAATTGGCCGACAAAAGACCTCTATGCCGCATTCAGAAAAGAGATTGCTCCTGACATCGAAGCCAACATGATGGCCATCCCTCGCAAACAAAGGGCTATGGTGAGAAAAGGTATCAAGGCCGGTTTGCACAGCGAGGTTGATAAGGGATGTGAACGGATAAATCGAATCTATGCGGAAAGTGTACGGAATCTCGGTACCCCCGTTTTCCCTGCAAAATATTTTCGCACCTTACGTGAAGTATTCGGATCTGATTGTGGGGTACTGATGGTAACGCATGGGCAACAGGATATAGCGGGGGTCATGAGTTTCTATTTTCGTGATGAAGTCATACCGTATTACGGTGGCAGTCTTCCAGTCTCGAGGGCCCTCAAGGGCAATGATTTCATGTACTGGGAATTAATGAAGAGGTCGTGCGAACAGGGCATCCGCACTTTCGATTATGGGCGAAGCAAAATCGGGACAGGACCCTACAGCTTTAAAAAAAATTGGGGCTTCACACCTGAACCACTGCATTATGAATACTATCTGGTCAAATCTGACAGAATCCCTGAAGTCAATCCGATGAATCCAAAGTACCAGATGTTCATTAAGGCATGGAGAAAGCTGCCACTGCCTATGGCCAATTTTATTGGCCCGATGCTGGCAAGAAACCTTGGCTAGGAAGCCAGCACTTCTCTTTCTATGTCACCGGATCCCTTATCCTCCAAACAAGGGTGACAAGATACGGTCTTTCCACCTGCTGAAGCACCTCTCAGAAAGTTATCGCATTTACCTGGGCGCTTTCATCGATGATCCATATGACTGGAAATATACTGAAAAACTGTATAACTGGTGTGAACAGACCTGTATACAAAAGCTTGATCCACGACAGGCCAGGCTGCGCAGCTTGAAGGGGTTTATTTACGGACAGCCTCTGACACTTCCCTATTATTTTGACTCTGCTATCGCGCAATGGGTCACGAATATCACAACCAGTGAACAGATTGATCACATGTTGATCTATTCCTCCTCCATGGCGCAATATATCCTTGATCTGAAATTTGCTTCGAAAAACAGAATCATCGATTTCGTGGACGTGGATTCCGACAAATGGCGTCAGTACGCAGAGAAAAAATCCTGGCCAATGAACTGGCTCTATCGCAGGGAAGCAACCTGTTTGCTGCGCTTTGAGAAAAGGGTGGCCGCTGCCCTGGATGCCAGTTTCTTTGTTTCATCGCATGAAGCTGAGCACTTCAGGCAACTTGCGCCAGAAAGTGCGGCTAAAATCCGTTATTACAGCAATGGTGTGGATCTGGAAAAATTTGATCCAGCGCTAGCATTTGAAACTCCATTTCATGGCGGGGTACAGCAGATTGTTTTTACTGGCGCAATGGATTACTGGCCCAACGAAGATGCCGTAATCTGGTTCGCGCAGAATGTGTTTCCGGTAATACGCCAGGAATGGCCCGAGGCCAGGTTCCATATCGTCGGCAGCCGTCCGACGGAAAAGGTTCTGGATCTTGCTGATATGGAAGGTATTAGTGTTACTGGCAGTGTTACGGATGTAAGACCTTACATTAAATATGCAACCGTAGTCGTGGCTCCAATGCATATTGCCAGAGGAATCCAGAATAAAGTACTTGAGGCGATGGCCATGGCAAAACCTGTAGTGGTGACGACTATGGGACTGGAAGGGATAAATGCAGGACATAGAAAAGACGTCCTGGTTGCCGATAATGCGGCAGAGTTTGTTAATGAACTTGCTTCCCTGTTCAAAAGTGGAACAGGGCCTGCTCTCGGTGAAGCCGCCCGTGATAAAGTGTGCAAGGATTTTAGCTGGGATACTACCCTGCAAAAATTTGACCGGTGGTTAACATGAGCCCGGAATCAACAGTTCAACCACCGCTGATCGTACATGTGATCTACAGTCTGTCTGCAGGCGGTCTTGAGAATGGCCTGATCAATATCATCAATCGAATACCAGAGAAACGATATCGACATGCCATTATCTGCCTGACCGAATCCGGGTCATTCGAAGACCGGATCAGGAATCCTGCTACCCGGATCATCTCCCTGCATGCAACGCCAGGACACAGCTTCCGGCTTTACTGGAAGCTTTGGAAAATAATGAGGCAGCTGAAGCCCTCGATAGTCCATACACGTAATCTATCAGCACTCGAAGCCCAGATACCGGCTTTTTTTTTAATGAAAAGGGTGAAGACAGTTCACGGGGTACATGGTCGGGATATCTTTGACCTGGAGGGAAAAAGCAGGAAATACAATCTCCTGCGTAAGGTGATTCGCCCACTGGTAGGCAGGTATATTACTGTCAG
>BTQX01000221.1:0-3295 GCA_036986095.1 Gammaproteobacteria bacterium | reverse complement strand
TTTGTTGAGGTTTGCAAGTATGCTTTTCTTCTTGCCAGCGCCACCAACAACTACTTTATGACCCACTGGCGTATCATAAAAGTCAGAAGCGATGGATAAAAGTTTCAGTCATTTTCGACGACAAATACACCAAACTGGCTGTACGTGCGCTGGATAAGTTTTTTGAAGTAGACCAGAAAAGATAAAAACTAACTGTTTACTTCGAACTGCCCCTGTTTTTTTGGGTTCTGACCAAATCATTGGAGATAAACGGTCATATTTTCTTGATGAATGGTATTTTTCTGCTACTTTTTAAATTAGGTTTTAGTTAATCGATAACATTGATTAGCTTTTTCAGGGGGCGAAAGCTTCACGGAAGAGCCGTAGTGGCTGAAATATAATAATCAAGGAGATGAGATAGTGCTTATATTAACAAGACGTACAGGTGAGACGTTACATATCGGTGATCAGATTCAGGTAACTGTGCTTGGAGTCAATAGAAATCAAGTCAGCATTGGGATAAATGCGCCAAAAAAGGTGCCGGTACACCGGAAAGAAATCTACGAAAAAATCAAACATGAAGAGTTTGAGGATGGAGACTGACAGCTAGCTATAGAGCCTATCATCATCGATCCGGTGATCGATGATAGATGGCTCCAAAGCACACTATTTCGCCAGTCACCCAGCCCCTGTATTTTTGGGTTATGACCAAATCATTGGAGATAGACGGTCATTTTTTCTTGACGAATGGTATTTTTCTGCTAATTTTCAATATAGGATGTAGTTAAATCGATATAAAAAGTGGAGGGTAAGAAAATGTCGTTGGAACGCGAAATTGCTGTGATGATTATTAAAGCATTGAATCTGGAAGATATCTCATTGGATGATATCGATGCAGAGGTGGCATTGTCTGGTGAGGGTCTTTGCCTTGATTCCATTGATGCCCTGGAGCCTGAGCAAAATATTAAACACTAAAAAATTTGATGTCTGACTCCGGAAAGAAGTGACATATAGTTAGTATAAATCAAAGGCTTGCAGGGTACCCGCAATCACGTGTAAGACAGGCCATTTATTAATCTTGCCTCTATTTGCTTATCTGCTTGCGACAAAGATTGCCCTCGTTGGTGCAGGATGGCCTTCAATTGTTTTACTTTGATCGCCAGGGTCAAGAAAGTCAGACAGAGATTCATATTTCATCCAGTCGGTAGACCTTTGTTCTTCCCGGCTTGTGGTGGAAACGTCCACAAGTTTAATGTTGTTGAATCCAGTACGATGTAGCCATATTGTCAATGCCGTGGTCGTCGGTATAAACCAGACGTTTCTCATCTTTGCATAACGGGAATGTGGTACTAATAATTTTTCTTCAGACTCATCGAGTACCAGTGTTTCAAGAACAAGTTCTCCACCCGGCCTGAGACATGAGTACAGCTTGCTAAGGTGATCAATGGGTGAGCGTCTGTGATAGAGGATGCCCATGGAAAAAACGTTGTCGAAGCATGCTAGATCGTCTGGTAGGTCATCGATTCCTATTGGTAGGGCGGCGGCGTTGATATTGCCAGCAATAAGCCGGGAGAGCGCCCTGAATTGCATGTTGTACAGTACTGCAGGATCAATCCCTAACACGCATTTAGCGCCTTCCCCTAACATGCGCAGCATAAAGTATCCATTGCCACAGCCGACATCCAGGATTTTTCTTGATTTCAGCGGACTAATTTTATCTGCCAGTCTTTGCCATTTGAAATCAGAGCGCCATTCGCTGTTTATTTCTACCCCAAAGACGTTGAAAGGGCCTTTGCGCCAGGGGTGTAAGTTGTACAGGAGATCGTTCAGGTGATTATATTTGTCCTTGCCTAGTTTATCCTCACGGCCTATCTGGATAGCAGGTAATGAAAGATTGAATTTATCTGTGGCGTACTGGGAGAGCTGCTGCAGTGTTTTGTGCCAGCGTATGTAGTCACCGTGGGAGGAGCAAATTTTATCGGCAAGTGATAGTTGCTCATTTAGCCACGGTTGCAGAGGGGTGTCATTAAAACAGGTTGTCCAGGGGTCGGGATGATTCATTCTCTGCAACTGGAAGGGAGCTAAAAATAACAATACAAGATTGATTGTACAGGATTGCAGGCAAAAAAAAGCCCGGCGTCGCCGGGCTTCTAATCATACAGTAATGATTACATACGCTGACTGGGTACACTGATGGGGATACCCGTGTTCATGTATGCCTCGTATAGCTCAAGATTTTTATATGCTTCACTTTGAGGTTTCAGAGGTTTAGCACGCACCTGTTTGTTGCAACCCCCATAGCGACGGTGCAGGGTGCCAAGGGGCTTACCTTTGAGTGACCACTTGGTGCGGTAAACCGGGAAGCCTACGCCATGTCCAAGCGCGGCGCCCAGGAGGTTACCACGCACCTTGTTGCCGGCATTTTGTACGTGACAGTTTGCACAGGAAAAGTTCAGTTGGCCACGGCGGGCCCAGTAGAACTGCTTGCCTTTTTCATATGCAGCTACTGCTTCAGGGCTATCTAATTTAACAGCCATCTTTTTGCCATTTGAAAGCATCTTGAAGGCAATAACTAACCTGGCCATATCGCCATGCTTCAGGTTCTTGATGGGTTTTTCACCATTACGAACTCGGCATTCATTGATGTCTCCTACGACAGTACGTAGCTTTTTACTTGCTTTATCGTAGAAAGGATAACCGACAGCCAGTCCTTTACCGCCATTTTTGAAACAACTGCTATATGTTTTACCGTTAGCAAATGGTGTATTCCAGAGTTCCTCGGCTTTTTCCACTTCGATTTCATAAGGCGGAAATTCCATCAACAGTCTCCAGTTTTCAACCTGATCCGCATATTGTGGCAGTACATTAACACCATCGGCGTATGCTTCCAGCGGAACAGTCGGAAATTTCTTTTTGAAGTATGCCTGAAATTCCTTCAGATCATCTTCGGGGGTTGCTGATGCTGTTATCGGTGCTCCGAGAGCAATACCGAGACCCGCAAGCACTAATATAAGTTTTTTATTCATAATACTCCTCCTGGTAGTCATGATCAGGTCTGTTTTGACTGACCTATCATTTCCGTATAGATCTTATTTTACGGTTGTTTTGGCGCCGCCGGTTTTACCCTTGTTATCGTTCCAAGAAACACTGATTTTATCACCGGATTTTGCACTCTTGACGCGAATACCGACCAGTGGGTTCTTGGAGATACCAATACCCAAAGATGCATCAGCCACACTTTTACCGTTGACGGAAAAAGTCAGTGTCTTGATGAAGTGAGCAGGTATCAACTTTTTGGTTTTCTTATCCTTGCGGT
>BTQX01000220.1:0-3346 GCA_036986095.1 Gammaproteobacteria bacterium | reverse complement strand
AAATCAATGCAAACAAGCATGGATACGTTCCGCCAGCTTGCGATTGATACCGGCTACCCTGGACAGGTCATCTACCCCTGCCCGTTCAACACCCTGTAGTCCACCAAAATGCTTTAACAGCGCCTGACGCTTTTTATCACCGATACCGGGTATGCACTGCAAAGTGGACGTAACTCTCGCCTTAGCACGTTGCCGGCGATGAGCTGTTATGGCAAACCTGTGTGCTTCATCACGGATTACCTGCACCAGATGCAGGGCGGGTGAGTCTGGTGGTAGCATTATCGGCACAGGCTCTCCCAGTGTAAATAAACGCTCCCAGCCAGCTTTGCGCTCTTTTCCTTTCGCCACCCCCACGGTAATGACATCACTCACACCGAGTTCTGCCAGCGCATCACAGGCCGATGCCAGCTGACCCTTGCCGCCGTCAATCAACAATAGATCGGGAAACTTTTCCTGTTCATCTTTCAAGTGACGAAAGCGGCGGCTCAAGGCCTGGTGAATGGCGGCATAATCATCACCGGGTGTTATGCCGGTGATATTGTAGCGGCGGTATTGACTACTAAGCGGTCCTTCGCTACCGAACACCACCAGCGATGCGACAGTCGCCTCACCCTGGGTATGACTGATATCTATGCACTCAATACGCTCGGGACTTGCCGGCAAATCCAGCGCATCAACCAGCTTACTCAATCTATCCCGGTAATTACTTTCAGTCGCCAACCGTCGCCGCAGGGCATCCCTCGCATTAATCCTGACAGACTCCAACCAGCGCCGTTTATCTCCACGTTGCACAGTGGCAAGTCGCACCCGATACCCTGCTCTCTCAGTGAGAGCTGTAGAAAGAAGTCCAGCATCGGCTATCTGCACCGGTAGCAGTATTAATCTGGCCGGTGGTTTGTTCAAATAAAACTGTGCGATAAATGCCGATAGCATTTCGCCCTCTCCCCCCTGCTCCAGCCCAAAGCGCGGAAAAAGCACCTTGGTGCCCAATGAACGTCCTGCGCGAATAAACATGACGCCAACAGCTGACGTTCCTTCCTCCTGCACCTGTACGATGACATCAAAATCCCCCTGTTTGCCACTGACATATTGTTTTGCCTGAATCTGACGAACGCGTGAGATTCGGTCTCGCAATTCCGCCGCCAATTCGAAATCCTGTTTAGCTGATGCCTGTTCCATGGCCTCTGTCAGCGACTTAGCAAGGGTATCTTTCTGGCCATTGATGAAGAGTACTGCCTGTTCAATATCTCTGGCATAATCTTCTCTGCAAATCAGTTCTACGCAAGGGGCGGTGCACCGCTTTATCTGGTATTGCAGGCAGGGACGGGAACGGTTGCGAAAAAAACCGTCCTCGCATTGCCTGACCGGAATGGTTTTCTGCAACAATGTCAGCATCTCGCGTACCGCACCGGCACTGGGAAAGGGGCCGAAATACTGTGCCCTGTCTTTGCGTGATCCACGGTGTACAGAGAGTCCCGGGTAGTCCTGATTGATGGTCAGGCGAATATAGGGATAGGATTTATCATCGCGCATCAGGATATTGAAGCGCGGTTTCATACTCTTGATCAGGTTGCTTTCCAGCAGCAGGGCTTCGGTCTCGGTATGGGTCAGACTGACTTCGATGCTGGTGACATGCCGCATCATAGACTCTATACGCAGACTCAAACCCGTCTTGCGAAAATAGCTGGACACCCGCTTTTTCAGGTTCCGTGCCTTGCCGACATACAGCAGTTTGTCGTTGGCATCGTACATCTGATAAACACCCGGGGAGGCTGTAAGGGTCTTAAGAAAGGCCTGGTGGTCGAATTGGGGTGTTGTTTCTGTCATGAGATAAAATATCTATCAATTATCGAAAAAATCGTCATTGCGAGCGAAGCGCGGCAATCTCTTGGCTATTGATCAATATGAAGAGATTGCCGCGCTTCGCTCGCAATGACAACAATCGCTTTACCCTATTAAATTCTGAATCCGTTCAAACACCGCATCAAACATCTTCGGCATCAAACGACGGGTTTGTGTGTTGTAACGGCTGCAATGGTAAGAATCGAGTAATATAAGCTCACCAATATTTTTTTCAGCCAGATGCCCGAACGGGTAATCTTTCTGCCGCCCGCCCACAGCTTTGACACAGGCCTTGTGCGACAGACCACCCAGAGCAAGAACCACACTTCCCGGCTGCAGCGCAAACAACTCTTCTGCCAGGAAGTTATTGCATTCATTTACTTCAGATCCCACCGGTTTATTGGCCGGTGGCAGACATTTAACGGCATTGGTAATACGGCAGTTTTTCAATTTCAAACCATCGTCAGCTGACACCGATTCTGCTGCACTGGCAAAGCCAAAGCGGTGCAATGTTTCATATAGAATAATACCGGCATGATCTCCGGTGAAAGGCCGCCCGGTTGCATTTGCACCGTGCATACCAGGTGCCAGACCAACAATCAGTAACCGGGCGTTATCGTCCCCGAACGGCGCAACCGGCAGGCCATGGTAATCCGGGTACTTTTCACGTACACCTTCCAGAAATGTTGCCAGTCGAGGGCAACGGCGGCAATTTATCTCGAACTTTGATTGTAGATCAGATTTCATCTTGGTGATTCTAGCAATTACTGTAAAAAAACGTATTACGTTTTACGTGTTACGATTTATGGAAAGTCAAAAACATACTGGCCGTAAACCGTAAAACGTAACACGTAAACTTTCCCTTCCCCTTTCCCCTTTCCCCTTAATCCTTCATCTTTGATCTTTAACCTTTCCCCTTTTACCTTTCCCCTGTCTTCCCCTACAATCCCGCATCGAATATTAAACAGTTCCAGGAACGTATAGATGAAAATTTCGGCTTTTGAAATGAAGGTAGGCAATCTGATGGAATATCAGGGGAAACTCTGGCGGGTACTGAAGCTGGGACATGTAAAACCAGGCAAGGGCGGTGCCTTCGTGCAGGCAGAAATGAAGGAAATTTCAATCGGCACCAAGCTAAATGAGCGCTTTCGCTCCGATGAGAAGCTGGAAAAGGCCCATGTTGAGCCTCGGAAGATGCAATACCTGTATGCCGAGGGTAATAATCACATCTTCATGGATTTGAGTACCTATGAGCAACTCGGTCTGGCCGAAGATGATATCGGTGAACAAATGGGTTATTTACTGCCTAATATGGAAGTGCAGATTAACTTTCATAATGAAAGCCCCATCGGCATGGAACTTCCACTGAATGTAGTTCTTGAAGTGATTGAAACGGAAAGCGTGGTCAAAGGACAGACAGCGACCAGCTCGGGTAAACCTGCTAAACTGGAAACAGGAATTACCGTTACCGTTCCACAGTTCATTAGTGCCGGAGAGAAAATCA
>BTQX01000219.1:0-3355 GCA_036986095.1 Gammaproteobacteria bacterium | reverse complement strand
TTCCGGAAAACCCAAAACCCGTATCTGCTGCTCAGCATCCAGCCCGAACTGATCAAGCAAACGAAGTATGCCCTGTGTCTGCTGCATCTTCTTTTCCTGCAATTCCTGATCCATAATGTACAACCTCTATAGAACCTTAAGGGTACCTCTATAAATTCTGGATATATCAGATTGATATCCATGAATTAATAGAGGTGCTCTCTCATCTGATATAAACTTAGTGTTTCTCAGAATTATAGTCGAGCGCGACTGTATATCACAATACAGCCTGGTATCAAAATCAGAGGCTCCTTACACCCCATGTCCGACTCACCCTCTTCACAACTGCTGAAAATTTCAGATCTGACTGTCGCTATTGAAGGCCATATTCTCTGCAGGTCTCTGTCGGTAAACATGTCTGCAGGTGAAAGCTGGTCTATTCTGGGGCCTAATGGTTCAGGCAAAACTACCCTTCTGGAGA
This sequence comes from Gammaproteobacteria bacterium, assembly GCA_036986095.1. Taxonomy (GTDB): domain Bacteria; phylum Pseudomonadota; class Gammaproteobacteria; order BMS3Bbin11; family BMS3Bbin11; genus BMS3Bbin11. The sequence continues at coordinate 2,895 of BTQX01000219.1, read as the reverse complement.
CTATTGCAGGTCTGCGGCCTGCCCGGTCTGGAGAAGTTCGTATTGAAGGCAATACTGTCTCGTCCCTCAACCCACGGCAACTGGCCTTGCAACGCAGTATGTTATTTCAGAAAACAGCTGATGCCTTTCCCGCAACCGTTATGGAAACCGTTTTGTCCGGACGTCACCCACATATCCCATACTGGCAAACCGAAACTGTCACAGACTACGACATCGTCCGGCAAGCACTGGATTTGGTCGACCTGGCTGGCTTTGAAGAACGTGATATCAACAGTCTTTCCGGAGGAGAACGTCAGAGGGTCTCGATTGCTACCAGTGTGACACAGGACACAGCCGTCAGATTATTCGATGAACCCACCAATCACCTGGATCTAAAACACCAGAATTCAATTCTGGAACTGATATCAAATAAAAACCAGCATCTTAATTTGCTTGTTCTACAGGATATTAATCAGGCATGGCGATATTGCAGCCATGCCTTGTTGTTGTATCCGGATGGGTCGGTTGAAACGGGCAGTATAGAAGATATGTTGACTATTGAAAGACTTGAAGCTCTTTATGATTGCAGGCTGAAGGTCATTCAGGATGACGCTGATCGAGTGTTTGTTCATTCTTAAGTTCTAGACAAAGGACTAATGACTAAAGACTAAGGAGAAAAACAAACCCAGTTCTTTTGCCATGCCGGCTTAGGCCGGTTTCCTGGTCTTATTAATTAGATGGATTCCGTCTAGAGTCATGCCGGAATGACGTTTTTATCTTTTATCTTTTATCTTTTGTCCTTTGTCTTTAGTCCTTAGTCCAGAGTCCTTAGTCCTCTACCTCCACCAGAATCCTCCGCCATAGCTCAAGTTTCTCATCAAAGCGCATCGCTGCATAAGCTGGGCTGGTTGATGGCAATCTCTGGTAAAATTGATCGTATTGCTGAATCTCTTCTAAGCTAAGGACGTGTTTTTTATACAATCGTTCTGCCGCACTTCCGTTAAAAAAGACCGCTCTAATCGATCTGTGAGCTGAAAATAAACGGACGAAATCATTCACCTGCTCAGAAGCGGTCTCGATACTCGAATCCAGACTACCCGCCCTTTTACACATTTTTAAAACATCCCAAATACCCAGGCCACAAGCAGTCAGCCTGGTACAGCGTTCATCATAGTCGCTGCCCCGTTCAATACCGAATAATTCTTCCATAATCGTCCAGAATGCATTTCGAGGGTGCGCATAGTATTGCTGTTTCTGTAGTGAAGCCACACCCGGCATGGAACCAAGTATCAGGATTCTGCAGTTCTTCTTTGCTACAGGATCAAAGCTTTTTAGCAGTGTCATAACTAAGCCGAACCATGATTAGGCGACACTCAGCTTCTCTGTGCCTTGTTCACTGCAAGGCATCGGAACGCCACTGTAGCCATTCTACAGTAAGTTTCGATAACGAAGTCCGTGAAATGGCACAGAGAAGCCCATAGGGAGGATCCAAAATGATCCAGCTCTGCGTTACGACTCTTGATAAGGGAACAACCATTATCTGCGAGGCGTGCCTTAATCTGAATCATTTTGGGTCCTCTGAGTGTCGCCTAATCATGGTTCGGCTTAGTATGGTCTCTCGCCAGGCGCAAGCCGGCAAACACATGGCGTTTTTCGGGCTGGTAGAAATTGCGGAAGGATGGCTGGCTAACAGCCTCTCCTGAAAACTGGCTGCAGCCTTTTAGCATGTAATGATCATCATCAAACCAGGGGCTTGAATAACGTTCATAAGGAAAAGCCCTGAAGCCTTCATAGGGAAAAAAGGTATTGGCACACCACTCCCATACCTTCCCGGTTGTATGCATGAGCGCTGGATCAGCTTTCATGGCAGCCTCCCATTCATGTTCATGCGGTAGTCGATAACCAGCATACCGAGCAAAGGCATCGGCTTCATACCAGCTAAGTCCTGACACGGCTGCATCTGGATCAATATCAGAAAACCCCTCTGCGCTCATGACATACCAGTTTCCCGAGGCGTCGTCCAGCCAATATTCAGGCGCATGGATTTCAGACCCTGTTATCCATTGCCAGCCTGCCCTGTTCCAGAAACTCTCATATTGATATCCAGCGACCTGCATAAAACCCAGGTACTCCGCGTTACTAACCGGTTTCTCAGCAATCTGAAAAGTTGAGAGTTTTACTTCATGAACCGGTTGTTCATTATCACAGGCCAGTACATCATTGGAGCCAACTTCGTATATACCTTCAGCAAAAGATGCAGCTGGCGACACGGGTTCCAGTGCATTAAATTTTTTGGCCATTAAATTTGTTGCAGACTCTGTTTTCAATGCTTTCTGATACAATGCCATCTGCATGGTTTCCAGATGTTGCTGCCCATGCTGCAGCAGAAACCAGCCAATATAGTCATTTTCAAGCAGAGGATGCTTTTGCTGACTGGATACTAGATCAGACAATAAATTTTCCGCATCAGAAAAGTCATTTTGCAGTTTTGAAAAGTCCGTAATGCCCGGCAACTTGCCACGTTCAGACTTATCAATCCTTTCTGGAAAATAATACTGATGAAAATCTGCAGTCCTGCTGTCGTCATCAAGCACCACTTCGCGTAACCAGAACTGTTCGATAAATGCTATATGTGCAAGATGCCAGCCCAACTGACTGAGGTCGGGATGGTACTGAATGCGTAGTTCTTCCACAGAACAGGAGGAGAATTGTTTAATCAGCCGATCATGAAAAGACGATAGTCCATCTATTCTAAACCGAACCATGATTAGGCGACACTCAGCTTCTCTGTGCCTTGTTCACGGCAAGGCATCGGAACGCCACTGTAGCCATTCTACAGTAAGTTTCGATAACGAAGTCCGTGAAATGGCACAGAGAAGCCCGTAGGGAGAACCCAAAATGATCCAGCTCTGCGTT
>BTQX01000218.1:0-3358 GCA_036986095.1 Gammaproteobacteria bacterium | reverse complement strand
CGCATTAAACAATGCTATTGAATACAGGCCGACACCGGGACCAATTTTAATCAATTGCTGAAATACCAGCTTCGCTTCCTTAAAATTATTTTCCTCAAAATAAGAGCCGCCCAGCATAAGCAGCGCAGCAATATTTTTCGGTTCGTCTTTTAGTAGATTTAGCAGGCACATCCGTGCCTCCTCCTTCTTTCCTTCCTCTACCAGAGACCGTGCCTGTTCCAGTATTTTTTCAGCTTCTACGTTCAAGAGCCGGTATTTATCTCAGTCAGTTCATTTAAGGGGGAAATACAGGGTTCTGCAGTATTACTGGCATGTTCAAAACAGTCACGATATATCCTGTTTTTCCCCATCCAGTTCCTGATATGAATCAGGGATATCCTCATAGTGAAATACGAAGTGAGTTTTTTTCTCATCCTTTATACCATTACACTGCTCATAAAGATGTACGTTGGATGCATCAAACTCCCGGAAGCTATGAGTGTTGTTTCTGTAATAATGCAGGGTAATCAATATTTCAAATGGTTATACACGTCGGTAAGGAAAATAGGCCGCCGCATAGTTCCTTTTCAATCTGCCATGATTATCATACACAAACAGATCAATACTGGCTTTTATGGAGCCTGTAAATAATTCTGTGCAACTACCAGATTCTTAATCGAGCATTCCTGGCATTCACTTCTTATCCTTCTTGCCCTTCTTATCCTTCTTGTCCTTCTTATTCTTCTTATCTTTCTTTTTATCTTTTTCCTTCGTTTTGTCTTTCTTGTCCTTTTTCTTGCTCGAAACTTTCTTTTCCTTCTTCGCTGATGAAGCTGAATTGTCCTTTTTCTTTGTTCCTGATGCCGACGAACTGCTTCCCTTACCCGCTGCAGCTCGGCAATAACTCTTAACCTTTTCACCATCGGCTCTTGAATACCCACTTACCCAGGTACAGCTTGAGCTTGAGGTACAGGCAGACTTTGACGATCCTTTACATTCCTTTGCTGCCTGAACAGGGAGAGCAAAAGCAGATAAGACAAATAAAACGAAAATTGTTTTCACTACTCTGGACTTAAGAATTAAACTTGTCATTGGATCTCCAAAAAGAAAAATATTCAACAATCATATCTGATGAGACATATAACCTGCAAGGGGATCTGGGGTCATTATTTTTTGCTTAAGGAGCCTCTGATTGATATAAAAGGCAGAAAACTAAGGGAAAGTAGTTTACGTAAGGACAGGCGCCCGCCAAAACATCATTCAAGCTTGCTGTAGGCATATTTTAATGCTGATGACCTGTCAAGGAACTGGCTGTCATCATCCAGATGCACGAGTACGCCCTGCTTGCGCAGGAAGTTGATGACTTTGTCGTGGCAGTTGATGATATAGACTGAGCGACCGCGAGTCTTTGCGTCAAGGATCATGTCTTCAACTGCCATGGAACTGGTGAAGTCAATAACCGGGACAGAACAAAAATCCAGTAACAGGGCATCATATTGATCAAAGCTTGCCAGCCGTCTAACCATGCCTTTAGCTGCCCCAAAACTCAAAGGCCCACCGAGGTGGTATAACAATAACCGCCCATTGGCCTGATCAAGTGTCTCTTTTTCTTCCTCAGTCAACGGCAGCTCTGCCTCCGAAGAAATAATGGGCTCCATATTTTTCAGCTGAAGGTCAACCATACGCTGCATAAACAGGAAGCTGGCCATGATCAAGCCAATCGCTACAGCGGAAATTAAATCGACAAATACAGTGAAAAAGAAAACCGTGAACATTATTACCACCCCGGCCTTAGGCGCGGTAGTCAGGCGCTTGAGGTAGTCCCAGTCAATAATATCAGTTCCGACTTTTATCAGAATACCCGCTAATACCGCCTTGGGGATATTTGCAGCAAAGGAGCCCGCACCCAGTACTACAAACAGAAGTATCACCGCATGTATTGAGCCGGATATTGGTGTCAACCCGCCCGCCTTAACATTTACGACTGTGCGCATGGTCGCACCAGCACCAGGCAGACCGCCAAAAAATCCGGCTATTGTATTACCAATACCCTGACCAATAAGTTCACGGTTAGATTTATGATAGGTGCGCGTCACATTGTCAGCGACCAAAGAAGTCAATAAAGAATCAATAGAACCCAGAGCGGCAAGCACCAGTGCTGACTTGATCACCTCCGGCAGTAATGACAACTCGAATGATGGCACGATTAAGGTAGGGAAACCGGTTGGGATATCGCCCAGTATCGGCGCACCGCTATCGGGCAGTAGCGTAAGATAAACACCCGTTCCAACTAATAATGCTATTAGTGGTGAAGGCATAAGTTTATTCAGCCGGGGTAGGAACCGGGGTACACCATAAACAATCACCAGTGCAACTACACCAAGTATAAGCGCCGGATGGTGACCATTTAAAAAATACCCCGCAGCTTCCTGTACCGCGACCAGAGGCTGTGAGGCGCCCGCATGGCCCAGTATGGGCCCCAATTGCAGGAGAATAATAATCACGCCGATACCACTCATAAAGCCCGATATCACCGGGTGCGGGACTAATTCGATATAGCGACCGAGACGCAATACACCAAACAGGACCTGAAACAGACCACCCAGAATCACCACCGAAAAAGCCAGTGCAGCACCTTTCAACGGATCATCAGGGAACATGCTGGTGAACTGGGTAAATATTACTGCCATAACAACCGTCATGGGCCCGGTCGGCCCGGACACCTGTGCCGGTGTGCCACCAAACAGCGCGGCAAAAAAGCCAACGAATATTGCACCGTAGAGACCGGCAATTGGCCCGGCGCCAGAAGCTACGCCGAACGCGAGAGCCAGTGGCAATGCAACAACAGCTGCTGTGATTCCGCCGTATATGTCCCCTTTTAGATTATTAAAGTGTAAACCGTTTACCAGTTGCATAAAACCTGTGTCCCATTCATCATGATTAGTTAGAAAATATGCTTAAGGAGCCTCTGATTTATTAAAGAAACCCGTCATTGCGAGTGAAGCGCGGCAATCTCTTTGTTTTGAATCAATCATTTAAAGATTGCTTCGTTACTACGTTCCTCGCAATGACGAATAAATCAGAGATTCCTTAAGTATTGCAAAAAAATCATCATGATTATTGCACTTTTCAACAAAACTTTCTGTATTGGTCAAGAGCATAGATTGCATGCTGTGTCTACTTTTTGCTCAGATATTCATGCAAAGATCACGTAAAATTCAGCAGATGCGATTTGATCCACGTCTAAAAGTACTCTTCCTCATATTCCTTGGCAGTATTGGTCTGCTAATTTTCTGGATATTGTATAGATATAACATCTTTGAAAATTTTCAGGATGGAACACAAATCAGGATATTAGTGGAATCATACGGTGTAATAG
>BTQX01000217.1:0-3364 GCA_036986095.1 Gammaproteobacteria bacterium | reverse complement strand
TGGCGAATACCGGAACGGATGTAGCCCATCAGGCCCATCAACCAGGTAAAGGACACCGCCAGCAGGAACAGGGCGTATTGGGATCGATCCGGGACCCGGCCCCAGTTCAAAGGTGCGACCTGTTTTGAATTTTTGTACATCATGGTATCGATGACGCTGCTGGTAATAATAATGATCAACGTCGTTAATACCTGTGGAATAGAGGCCGCAACTTTATAAACGGTGTTGGTGAAGTAACCGTGATAAATCCCCAGGAACAAAATATTAAGAATGCCCGCCGTAAACAGGGCGATCTGTATAGCGTTACCGGTCTTCGCCCAGTTGACCACGGGCGTCTTATTGGCACGCCGGTAAAATAGAAAACTCAGGGAAGTAAACAGGATCATGATGTTCACGGCGGTATTTTTCGCCGGCATTATCCCCAGTGGCCCCAGGTATTTGTGATAGGGGCCACCCAGACCCTTGAGTTCAGCATTGGTCAGGATCAGCGTGTGCGGTGTGAACCAGACCAAAAAGGCACCGACGATGACGATCGCCAGATATTTTATGTATCGGTTATATCGTACTGCGCCGTCACTGCGGCCCATGCCGCACCACAAATAGTAATTGGCAGATAAAAATAACGTGCCAATAAGTACGGCCTGAATGATAAACAGCCAGGCAAAGATGCCGCCCATCAGGGTGATCCCCATCTGTTGACTGTAGGCATAGATCTCGGCGGTCAGGTAATATCCGGCGAAGGGCAGAGGCAGCAGTGCCGCAATGGCAATGAAGTTGGCGTTGTATCCCATCCAGTCATAGTGGGCGCGCAACTCCTTGCTGCGTGCGCTTAAGAATTTAAAGGCAGCATAGGCACCCACGACTGATCCGCCATAGGCGATATTGGCGATGAAGCGATGCAGGTTAATCGGGTTCCACAGGAAGTTATGAATGGCCGCCCAACTGTCGCCGCTAAACACTCCGGCCGGATCGACACCCGCCGGGCTCATCATGAATGTCACCCAGGCATTGGCCAGGAACATCAGTAGCGTGCCTGTAGCATTGAGCATTAAGCCAATGGTCAGGTGGATCCATTTTTTATTGCCTCCCTGCAACCAGTGCCAGCCGTAATAATAGATATACAAAAAGGCGCTCTCGGCAAAGAACAGCAGCGCATAATAGAACATGCTCTCCTTGAATATACCGGACATGTACTGGAGGACATGCGGGTAGAACAGCACCAGGCCAAAGAGCAGCAGGCCGCCGAGGATAGCGGTGATGGAATAGGCGGTGAGACTGACCTTGATAAATTCATAGGCCATGTTGTCATAACGCTTGTCACGCGTGGCCATACCAATGGCTTCAATAATAAAAACAAAAATTGGTACAGCTAAAACAAACGCGGCAAACCACAGGTGTAATTGTGCTGCTAACCAGACAAATACACGACCGTTGACGCCTCTAATTTTCGGGTAATCACTCTCGGTTAGTTGCGGTGGTGCTATGGTTGAAGGGTTTTCTGTTCCAGTAGCAGTATCAGTTACAACTGCAGTATCCGTGGCAAATGCAGTATCAGCATTCAGTCCGGGTAACAAATGAGGCGCCAGAAATAATGACAAGGCCAGGAACAGGATCACGGCACCGGTTTTTATTATTGGCAAACGACCCATTTGAAGTCTTGCCAAAATATGATTAGCCATGGAAAATTACTGTTAGCCCTTGCAGCTTCATGATGAAAAAATCCAGTGCCAGAAAGGCCAGCCCAAATACAATGAGCGCAATGGTGAAGGGTATAAAGTGATCTTTCATGGTATCTCCCTATAGAAACCAGATGAAAAACAGCACCAGGACGATCAGGACTGCAATGAATATTGCCGGCCCCAGCCAGGGATACTTTTCCTGCTCCGATGCCTCAGTATTCATATTGATTCGCCTTGTTACGAATACCCAAGTCCGGCAGATTCCTGACAGACCACCAGGTCTTCAAAAAACGTAGAAATACAAAATCAAACTGATTACCACCACATTCACCAACATGCCTGAAAATATTACACCGTCGGCAATTCGTTTCCTGATATTCATAATCGAAGATACTTAAATTAAGTGCTTGCCGGAATATGATTACTGTCGACAGCCTTTTCCTATTTTGCCTTGTACTTGCAGTTGCAGAGTGTACTCAGGTGCTCTACCAGCGCCTTAATCTCGCCATCATCCAGGGTGCCTCCCCATCTGGGCATCAAGGAGGACTTGCCTACCGACTTTCCGCCATCCTTGATCGCAAAGTAGACATCCTCTGATGTCAGCTTGCCCATCTCCTTGGGATCAGTATGATTTCTCGGTGAAACCGGCATCTCGTCGGTGGCGTTCACCCCGTTACCTTTACCTTCTGTGCCATGGCACTGGGTGCAGTAGTGGTCGTAATTCTCTATTGCCGTAGCGGCCTGTGCTGTTGTGTGCCCGAGAGTAAAAAATAGTGTGGCAACGAGGAAAGCAAACGTGATTTCATAATTGTTGTTAATCATTTTCATTAACCTTCCTGTTTATGATCGGATTAGTCTATTGAAAAGACATCATATATTCGGATAGTTTTTTAATCTCATTAGCCTTGAGATGTTTGTAATGCGGCATTCTGCCCGCACCGACAAATGATTCGGGGTCTTTGAGAAAACTGTACATCCAGTCGCCCTGCAGTCTTTTACCGGCACCGACAAGGCTCGGACCCGAAAAGCCGCCTGACTCCTTGCCGCCTTTCCCCGGAATTCTGTGGCAACCGTAGCAGGCCTGTTTTTTCTTGAAGAGAAGCTTTCCCCTTACACCCTTGTCTGCTTTTTTGACCGCACCTTTTTTCACGGCGCTTGATGTCAGGGAAGCCAGGTAACCTGTAATCGATTTTGCATCGGCGGCCGAAAGAGCAGGGTGTTCCAGTTTGTTCTTGTCTGTGACAGAACCAAATGCCAGCGGCCTGACGTTTGCAGGTTTTTGTAAATAGTTCTCAAGCCATTCTTCCTGGTACTTGCTGCCCGCATACCAGAGGTCGGGAGCTTTTCTCTTTTGTTGTTCTTCAAATGATTTGGCGGGTGATCCTGTCATGTTATGACAGTCACCGCATTTATTTGATTTGAAGATATCCTCACCGGATGCGGCAAATACATTTGCCCATGTAAGTAAAGAAATAAGAAGTGCGGTTGTTATGCAGCTTAGAGACGCCGCCTTTTTTTCCATTATGAATCTCCATGCATTTAATGATTAGACTAGTTCTAAATAAAAAAAGTCATATAGCTCAATCATGAAGCACTTACAAAAACAAAAGTTACAACATCAGATACCAGTTTTTCTTGATCTAGGTCAGGTAGCGTCCAGATGGTGCTGCAATTTGCCGCGAGGT
>BTQX01000216.1:0-3364 GCA_036986095.1 Gammaproteobacteria bacterium | reverse complement strand
CGGTAAAACGGGCTGCCGCTACTGGTCGTGGTTTCACCTGTGGTACTCTGCCCCTGTATCTGCTGAATCAGTTGTTCCACCGGTCCGCCGGGCACAAATTGCGTCACCATAAACGTAACCAGCATGACTCCGAACAGGGTCGGGATCATTAACAACAATCGTTTCAGGATATAATGTAGCATCTACGGTTTCGCTGTCATTTTTTCTGGAACACGCCACCATGAGCTTAAGACCCAGTCTGTGGCATCATAATATTTAGGTAGTTTCTTCGGCCGACCGAACTTGTCCCAATAAGCAATTCGGAAGGTCTCGATATACCAGTTCGGTACCAGGTACTCACCATGCAACAATACCCGGTCCAGCGCCCGTGAGGCCGCAACCAGGTATTTGCGGTTTGGCGCCTGAATCACCTCCTTCACCAGGGCATCAACGGCCGGGTCCTGTATACCAATGATATTACGCGAGCCCTTTTCATTCGCCGTCTTCGAATGCCAGTAATTAAACTGCTCGTTGCCCGGGGACTGTGACTGGCGAAAGGAACTGACCAGCATATCGAACTCAAAGCTTTTGGCGCGGCGCACATAAAGCGACAAATCCACGGTGCGGTAATTAACGATAATACCAAGCTTGCGCAGGTTATGGGCATAGGGTCCGAGGATACGTTCAAAGCCCGGTTGCGCCAGCAGGAACTCAAACTCCATCTTCAGCCCTTTTTTATTTCTGAGCACACCATCTTCGATATACCAACCGGCCTGTTGCAGCAGTTGCTTTGCCTCTAATAGATTCTTGCGTAATTGTCCCGGCTGATCAGTGCTTGGTGGTCGCCATTCGGTGGTGAAAATCTCCTTTCGCAGATACTTGCGATATTTGTTCAGTATTTGCAACTCAAGCCCTTTCGGTAAGCCACTTGATGCAAGCTCACTGTTGCTAAAGTAGCTGTAACAACGCTTGTATTGATTGTAAAACAGATTCTTGTTGGACCAGGAAAAATCAAAGGCCAGGGAAATAGCCTTGCGTACCCGTCGGTCTTTAAAGATCTCCTTGCGAAGATTAAACACAAACCCCTGCATTCCGGAGTTATTCTGATGTTTAACGTTTTCCTTCTTAATGCGACCGGACTCGAATTGTGGTCCGCGATAATCCCGCGCCCATTTCTTTGAGTGCAGCACATGCTTGAAGTCGTACTCCCCTGCCTTGAGGCCCTCCAGTTCAGCAGTGCTGTCACGGTAATATTTAATCTTGATGCGGTCAAAATTAAACATACCACGACGGGTATTGAGATTTCTGGCCCAGTAGTTCGGGTTACGCTTGTAACTCACCATGCGGCCCAGTTTATAGGCATCGACGATATAGGGACCACTGCCTATGGGGATCACGTCAGAGTGTTTGGCAAAATCGTTCTTACCGACCCACTTCCTTGAAAATATAGCCATCTTGGCAACAATTAAATGTAACTCCGGATTGCGTTGTGTAAAATCAAAACGGATCTTGCGTTTACCTAATATCACCGCACGTTTGATATTGGCCCAAAAGAACTTGTAAAACGGATGACCCTTTTTGCGAATGATATCGAAGGTGAATTTGACATCGTCGGCCGTAACTGGTGAGCCATCGGAAAATTTAGCGCGCGGGTCGAGCACAAAGGTCACTGATAATTTATTCGGCGCCAGCTTGATATCGCGGGCTATATGGGCATATACACTATAAGGCTCATCATTACTCTGCACCATCATCGGTTCGAACACCAGGCCAGACAGCCTGTCGGCGGCAACACCCTTCAGGATAAACGGATTAAAGCTGTCGTAATTACCAAAACCGGAAATAATAATCTCGCCGCCCTTGGGCGCCCTGGGATTGACATATTCAAAATGGGAAAAGCCGGGTTTGTATTTGGGTGTATAGCCGAGAGCGGCGGAAGGATCGGCATACAGGGCTTGGCTTGCCAGCATACAGAGTACTGCAACAGCCATACTTCTTATGATTATCATAGGGGGAAATCATAACCCAATATTAGGTTAAATTATATTCATTAGTATTTGATATATTTAACGCCACTTACGCTCACTGATCTGTTTGATTGAGCTAAGGTTCTCCTCCGATTTAGCTATTTCCTTCCTGGCCTTCTTGAAGAATGATCTCAAATGTGGATCAAGATGAGGGAGTATTTGATCATTATCAATGTTCTTTAACACGGAGAAAATAGCCAATGCATATGTCAATTCTGATTCTGAAAGGTATCCTAGTTGCTGTGTGGACCATCCCTGACTATCTACAGATGTGAACTGTTGGAATATGAAAGCACTATTTGCCTGGAAAATACCAAAACCCATCACTACAGCAAGTAAATCAGTCGCATGCTCCCAATAGTTTTCACCACCTGGGGGTGGCTCATCCGCACCTAAGCCTATCGCTAAATAATGAGCAAGCTCATGGGCAAATGTCGCGACCAATGCCTCAGGATACTGTAACTGATCAGGATTATAAGTAATGACAAATTTTTCTGTTTTTCCATCCCCGTAGGTATCAACTGAGAATGTACCAGCAGGATTCTTTGGGACACCTTGCACTACAAGGGTCGGTGCAACAACATTATTAACATCATTCTCCTGCGGTTCTAATTCACATCGCCAGTTACCCATTCCTGCAAACTGTTTTACCCGTTCAAATGTTTTATTGGCCCCATCATCTGGATTGTTGGCGCGATCTGGGAAATGCTCATGTGTTGGAGTAACCAGTATGGCATCTTCGTAAAAATGGTTGGTACCAAAATTCTTTAGCGCCCAGGCAAATGTAGCCCATAACCACTGCGTAGTTTCTGGGCCTAGTAAAGACTTCCGTGTAAAGATGCCAAAGACCATTATTATTTATTCTGATATATGACCTGGAATATAATCGGTGAACCGATTAATTATCTATATGAAAGAAATCATACAAAGTAAAGCATAGCCAATGAATACGCTAATCCCAACACTGCCGATCCCCCGATGACGGTGACGATTCCCAGCTTAAAGCGAATCAATGCAACAAACGCGAAGATGCCGACAATCGATGTTGGGGTATATGAAAAATATTTACTCCAACCTACGAGCTCTTATGGATAATGAGAAAATAAATCTGTCTCCATTTTTTTGCGTCCAGCCAGCATCCTCCCTCTATCTTCATCTACTCATGTAGGTTATAATCCACATGTTAGTTGTTCCTGTCTCATATTTCTAGAACAGACTCATGCTTAAGATCTTTGCGAAGCAGTGCAACCTGCTGCTTACACGGGTATTGCCGTTCCTGCGTTGGTGGCCTATGGTCAACCGCCAAACCCTGCGTGCAGACTTTATCGCCGGTCTAACCGGTGCCGTCATCGTCCTGC
>BTQX01000215.1:0-3378 GCA_036986095.1 Gammaproteobacteria bacterium | reverse complement strand
TCGGTGGTGGTAATTACTTCAGTGCCGATTACTGGATCAGAAAACACTTTATGCCTGAGGCAGTCGATTAAATGGATACAAACAGCAATCAATACCCTGTGCAGGGTGCAGGTATAGGCCTACGCCGCAGTTTACTGGATGAATTCATTCAATATGACCCCATCCCGGTCGACTTCATGGAAGTTGCACCGGAAAACTGGATTGGCCTGGGTGGTCGTTTTGGTAAACAATTTCGGTTTTTTACTGAGCGTTACCCTTTCAACCTGCACGGGCTGTCTCTGTCTATTGGAGGCCCGGAACCACTTGACCTTACCTTTATCAAGCAAGTAAAGCAGTTCATGAAGGAACACGACGTTCGTTGCTATAGCGAACATTTGAGCTACTGTTCAGATGATGGCCATCTCTATGACCTGATGCCAATTCCGTTTACTGAGGAAGCCGTGCATTACGTTGCTGACCGCATCAAACAGGTACAGGATATCATTGAGCAACAGCTGGTCATCGAAAACGTTTCTTATTATGCGGCACCCGGCAAAGAGATGAATGAAATCGATTTCATCAATGCCATACTCGATGAAGCTGACTGCAGATTGCTGCTAGATGTTAACAATATCTACGTTAACTCAGTCAATCATCGCTATGATGCTGCTGAATTTCTCCGCTCGCTGCCTGGTGAACGCATCTCTTACGTCCATATTGCCGGACACTATAATGAGGCAGATGACCTGATTGTTGATACCCATGGCGCAGATGTTATTGACCCGGTCTGGACACTGCTGGATGTAGCCTATCAACATTTTGGTGTGCTCCCTACCCTGCTGGAAAGAGATTTCAATATTCCTCCGTATAAGGAATTAATGAGAGAAATCAGACAGATCAGAAAACACCAGCAACAATACGAGAAAACCGCTGACAGCGAGGCATGCCATGTTACAGCCTGAAGTATTGAGAAAACAGCTTTTTCAGTTCGCCGCCCATATTCGCGACCCGGATAACAGCCCGGCGCCGGATGGCATCGAAGACAGGCGTATGGGTATCTACAGAGACCTTTTCTTCAACAATATTAAAGGCTTTCTGGGCAGCACTTTTCCGGTTCTGAAGAGTCTTTATGAAGAAGATGCCTGGCTTGAGCTGGCACATAGTTTTTATGCCCTGCACCATTGTCAGTCACCCTATTTTCTGGAAATATCACGCGAATTCATTGACTATCTTCAAACAGAACACACGTCGCGGGATATTGACCCGCCTTTTATGTTTGAACTGGCGCACTATGAGTGGATAGAACTGGCTTTATCAATTTCACAGGAGAACCCTGATCTGAAGCTGATTGATACAGAATCATCACTACTGGATGGCCATCCCGTGATGTCACCACTGGCATGGCTACTGACCTATTCCTGGCCCGTACATAAAATCAGACCAGATTTCCGGCCTGAGCAGCCTGCTGAGCAAGCTGTCTGCATCATTGTTTATCGGGATGCCGATGACGATGTTCAGTTTACAGAAATCAATCCCGTCACAGCGAAATTGTTACAGCAACTCGAGCAGGACGATGCGGTCAGCGGCAGAGAGGTATTGAATGGAATCGCTAAAGAACTGGGAGCTGCCGATGCAGCGCCAATACTACAAAGCGGTCTGGAAATACTTGAAGGACTTAAACAGAAAGGTATTATCCTCGGTGCAACCCGAAGCTGATTAGGGGCTGGCTACCTGGTCGGAGTTATTTTCCCGGTTTTTATGTGTCACATCCAGATAGAGGTTGTAGCTGGCAATCAGGAATGGAAATGAATTTGACAATATCCCGACCGAATCATTTTTGCCAAAAATGAAGTAACTGAGCAGCATCAAACTTCCGGCAATGCTCATATACCAGAACAGACGCGGCATCACGACCCTGCGTGAACGGCGGGAGACCCACAACTGCACAAACCAACGGCCCGCAAAAAGAATTATGCCAAGATAACCTATAATTTTCCAGGGCGTGATGACCAGGGTCATCCCCAAAATTTCAATAATCGAAATAGTATTATTCATCTACCTGCTCTAGTGTCTAGTTGTTTAGGGAAACTCTCAATTTACTCGTCATTGCGAGGATCATAGTGACGAAGCAATCTTTAAGCGATTGATTATAGATAAGAGATTGCCGCGCTGCGACGCTCGTGCCCATAAGGATGGCGCAGCCATTCTGTAGGAAATGCCCGAAGGGTGCAATGGCGTATTAATCAGATCATGCAGAACTATTGTGGTCATCATCTGAGTCCTTAATAACGACAGGATGAGTCGTGCGTGATTTAAGCCAGATTACACCCATAATATCGAAAATCCCCACCCACAGGCGGTCAAAAAAACCATAGTGGGATGAGCCAAGCTGTCGCTCTCGATGATTCACCTCGACAGACATCACTTTGCCACCCCCGTTAATCATCATCGCTGGTAAAAAACGGTGTAGATGATCAAAAAATGGAATAGCCAGATAGGCCTCTCGACTAAAAACTTTTAGGCCGCAACCCGTATCAGGCGTATCGTCACTCAGCAACCATCCGCGTATCCCATTTGCTAGCCGTGAGGATACGCGCTTGATAGTTGTATCCTTGCGCTTTTTGCGGTACCCATTTACCAGCACAACGCCAGAATCTGCATGTTTTTCGAGTGCCCGATACAGCGCCGGGATGTCTGCAGGGTCATTTTGCCCGTCACCATCCAGTGTAGCAATAACCGAAGATCTAGCCTGATTTATGCCTGTCCGAACCGCAGTACTTTGACCAGCCCCCATTTCATGGCTAATGACATACAATAACGGGAATCCTGCACGGTATTCTTCAAGAATCTGCAGTGTTGCATCGCTACTGCCATCATTGACATAGATCAGCTCATAATCAAGCACGCCATCCAGAGACTGCCTGACTTCCTCAATTAGCAAGCTAATATTTTCCTCCTCATTCTGCACGGGTATTACTACAGAAAGATCTGGCATTTGTGATGCACTCCTTAATTCAATTTAGGGTATTATAAACAATACACCGAAGCATTCTGGATTTAATCACATTTCCCAATGAAAAATTATTTTTCCTCCCGGCAACTTGCAAAAGCGCTATTGTTACCAATAGTGGCTCTTCAGCTAGCGTGGTCTGCCCCTGCTATTGCCGATAAAGCTGCCCAATACTCACAGCCTGATATCCGTTATATAGACCGCAGCAAGGGCGAACGGAACAGAGCCTTCCCTGTATCACAGCCTGACCATTACAGTAAAAGCCTTGCCGACCAGCAGGTCGGCAGTCCTATGCTGTGGCGAATAGAATACCCGGATACAAACAGCGGCATCCTTAGCAGCTACATTTTCGGCACGATACACATTGATGATGAAAAAGTGATGGCAAT
>BTQX01000214.1:0-3400 GCA_036986095.1 Gammaproteobacteria bacterium | reverse complement strand
AAATCTCCAACCGCCTGCTGGAATTCATCCATATACATGCGCCTTGACAGGTAGCCATCCCAGGCCTGTGCACAGACAAATCGATAAACATCAGAATATTGCTCTGATTCGACATAAAAATATGTCTTGATCAGCCAGTCAGTATTCGCA
Source organism: Gammaproteobacteria bacterium (assembly GCA_036986095.1). GTDB lineage: Bacteria > Pseudomonadota > Gammaproteobacteria > BMS3Bbin11 > BMS3Bbin11 > BMS3Bbin11. Next base: position 3,250 of record BTQX01000214.1, on the reverse strand, counting down.
CCGCTAGTTAAAGAGAGGTCATCAGATGCTGATGCAACCATCGTCCTGTTTGAATTTTTGTTGCTGGAAAAGGGTTCCTGGTCGCGAACTACGCGCCTGATACGAAAATCAATAGCTGGAATTTCTTTATCCTGATTATCTATCTTATTGACGACCATCTGACAGTATGGTTCCCATTGATTGACTGCACCAGGGGCAACCGCCTGTTTGCTGAACTGCAGGGATGCGCGAACTTCGCCTGCCGGTACAGTCAATGGACTGTTGATTCTAAGTATGCCACCTGCTTTTACATCAGATAGGTAATTTTTCTTTTCTCTGTTCTGGTTTGTGGCGCAACCGATCAGGAAAAAGCTCAATACAGTGAGGAAGAAAAGTCGTTTCATAGTAGGTGCAGTGTCATTGCATCTCGGTGTCTATTTGTTCCCAGTTCCCTGATTATCATAGCACAGGTCACGTCTTTTTCCAGGGAAAGCCTGTTTTCATACCATATCTCTGCTGTAACTGGCTTGCCACTGTTTGTGCTGATGGTCAGTAGGCAACAAAGGCTCTATATACACGCCCTTTGTCACCAATAGTCCAGATATAGCGATAGGTTGAAGAGGGGATGCTTTTACCCTTTTGACGAATAAATGGCTGGAAAATATCTACCTGACTGAAAGCAAGATCCTGGCCAGTTCCTGCGCCGGCAGCATCCCATATTTTGCCATCAGGCAGGTCGAGACCGTAAAATTTATTGTCTTCACCTATGATATAAACCAGCTTGCCGGAGGCCACAACGGCTGAAGCACGCGCATTACCGGGTAATTCCAGCCAGGCTTTTTTTGCTGGCACGTGAAGGAAGACACGTTTGTCCTGATTAATGGCAAAAACCAGGTCATGCCATTCGGGTTTATCATTACCCACAGCATTGTATGACATGGCGTACAGATCCAGAGCATTTAATGTGCCAGATATTTCTTTGCCGGATGAATCAAGAAGTTTTTCATCGAGAGCAGTCCAGCCATTATTTTCGCCCTTGAATATCCGGCCACTGACTGCACCAATCATGTAGGGTGTTCTATTTTCCCTGGAGACGGATATGCGTTTTGCTTTTCCGTTACCCGGGTACTCTATCCATCCTCGATTCGGGCCGGCGAAATCACCATCCAGGTGATAGATTTTGTTACTTTTAAGGCCTACCACCCATGGCACACCATCGCCGTCGATGCTGATATCCATGGCTTCACCGCCACCTGAGACTTTCTGCCAGTTTTCGTAGACTTCACCAAACCAGTCGCCGGTTGCTTCCATACCGATTTCCTTGTTAAGGAAGTAGATATGCCCTTCTTTATCGAGGATAACGGGTGTTTCACGATAGACATCTATAGCAACGGCACGACCATCATCGTTATCAAACAACAATTGCCATTCGCCCAGTTGCGGTGTACTGGCTCTGCTGGTGGCGGTGAATGAAATTAGAAGAAGTAGAATGGCTGCAATTTTATTTTTCATCTGTATTGTCCTGGTAGAAATAAAGGGGTCGGAGTCGAAGTGCGACTCCGACCCCTTTATTTCGCAATGATAAGCAATGTAACATCCTATAAAGATAATCGCATAGATTCAATTGAATGTGATGTTTTCTGGAAAAATTATTTTTCGTACACAGTGCGAAAAACTGAATTGATATTTACGTTAGAATCTGTATGAACTATTTCATGCAATGAATTATTAGAGGTGCCCTTAACAGGAGCTACTATGCCACAGGCAAACATTGGACTTATCGGCCTTGCCATAAGTATGAATGAACATGGCTTAAAGGCGGCGATGCGGCATCTGGTCAATATGAGGTCTGAGTAATGTCAGTTATGAAAATGGATTCGTCTACTCTGGTCATCTTTGGAGCCACGGGGAATCTATCGAAAATCAAGTTGATGCCGGCACTGTACTTGCTTGAAAAAGCAGGTCAGCTATGCCCTGAGACAAAAATCATCGCTACCGGTCGACGTGACTGGGATAATGAAAAATGTGTTGCTGAAGTACGAAGCTGGATTGAAGAAAGTGTGGCGGGCCGTTTTGATGAGGATACTTTCAAACATTTTGCATACAGGCTTAGCTACATCCGAGTTGATTATAGCCAGGCGGATATCTGGCCATCATTAAAGCAGCAGCTGGAAGAGAGAATTTCAGCTGGAAGCCTGTCTGCCAACATCGCGTTCTACATGGCGATCCGACCTGCAGAGTTTGGCCTGGTGGTTGATGGCCTGGGTGACAATGGGTTGCTGCATGAAACAACAGGCTGGCGCCGCGTCGTCATCGAAAAACCTTTTGGCTATGACTTACAAAGCGCACAGAAACTGCAACTGGAGATCAGCCATCACCTTAAGGAAGACCAGATATTTCGCATTGACCATTATCTGGGTAAAGGCACGGTGCAAAATGTCAATGTGTTCCGCTTTGCCAATACCATGCTGGAACCGTTGTGGAATCGGAACTATATCGATCACGTGCAGATCACACATTCGGAAACTGCGGGGGTGGGAACTCGTGCTGCCTACTATGATGGCAGCGGCGCCATGCGTGACATGATACAAAGTCATCTGCTACAGCTGCTGACACTGGTTGCGATGGAGCCTCCCGCGTCGATGGATGCTGAAGATCTGCGTGATGAAAAGGTCAAAGTGTTGAAATGCATACGCCCTATTACTGAAGAAGATTTATCAACACGTGCATTCCGGGCACAGTATGCTGCTGGTGATATCGGAGATACAAAGGTTCCGGCTTATATCGATGAGCAGGATGTGCCATCCGGCAGCAATACCGAAACCTATGCTGCACTGAAACTTTACATTGATAACTGGCGCTGGCGGGGTGTACCTTTTTATCTGCGTACCGGCAAGCGTATGGCACAACGCCAGTCAATGATTTCCATCTGTTTTCGCCATCCCCCTCAGCAGCTGTTCCGTGATGTCAGTAAAGAGGGAATGAAACAAAACTGGTTGATCCTGGGTATCCAGCCCTGTAACTGTGTCCGTATGGAAGTGACCACTAAACAACCCGGTCTGGAAATGAACACGCAACAGGTAAGTCTCAACGCGTCACTGCTGGACGAAGATGAAGTAAAGGTTGATGCCTATGAAGGTCTGCTGCTTGATGTGCTGGGTGGTGACCGCTCCCTTTTCCTGCGCGATGATGAAGTAGAATATGCCTGGCGAATTGTGGACCCAGTGATTGATGCCTGGTCGAGGGATGTACAACCATTACAAAGCTACCC
>BTQX01000213.1:0-3489 GCA_036986095.1 Gammaproteobacteria bacterium | reverse complement strand
GACAGTCTTGCCGCCATGAAAGGGCGCACTATTCATACCTATCATACAGAAGGGGCCGGTGGCGGCCATGCGCCGGATATCATCAAGGCCTGTGGCTATAAAAATGTATTACCTTCTTCAACTAACCCGACCCGTCCCTACACCATTAACACCATCGATGAACATCTGGATATGCTGATGGTCTGCCATCACCTTGATCCGAATATCGCCGAAGATGTGGCCTTTGCCGAATCACGTATAAGAAGAGAGACCATTGCCGCCGAAGACATACTGCACGACCTGGGCGCCTTTTCAATGATTGCTTCGGACTCGCAGGCCATGGGGCGCGTTGGAGAGGTTATTACACGTACCTGGCAGACCGCTCACAAGATGCGCGTGCAGCGCGGCAGCCTGGCGGGTGACCCGGCAGAGTCAGACAATGCACGAGCCAAACGCTATATTGCCAAATACACCATCAACCCAGCTCTGGCACATGGTATCAGTCATGAAGTCGGTTCGATAGAAGTCGGTAAACTGGCCGATCTGGTGTTATGGAAACCGGCCTTTTTCGGCAGTAAACCCGGCGTGATTATAAAAGGTGGAATGATCGTCGCCGCCCCTATGGGTGATCCGAATGCCTCCATCCCAACGCCGCAGCCAGTCCATTATCGCCACATGTTTGCTGCTCTGGGCGGGGCACGTAATGCCACATCGATGACCTTTCTATCTCAGGCAGGCTACGACGTTGCGGTGCATGAAGAACTCAATTTGCAAAGCATGATTGGCATCGTGAAACAGTGCCGTTCAGTAACAAAAAAAGATATGTTGTTGAATGATTATTTGCCGGAAATTTCAGTCGATTCGCAAACCTATGAAGTGCGTGCAGACGGTGAGCTGCTGACCTGTGAGCCGGCAAGGGTTCTGCCGATGGCACAACGCTATTTCCTGTTTTAATCATGTTACGTTTTACCCATAAAATAGCAGATGAGTCTGATCTTACCCTGACCCTGAGTTATGAATTGCGCCAGAAAAGTCGTCAACGTGTGGTGCTGGACAACGGTGATGAGGCCGGTCTATTTCTCGAGCGTGGCATCATACTAAGAGAAGGGGATTGTCTGGCCTCAGATGATGGTGACACGGTAATGATAAAGGCCGCGAAAGAAGCCGTCAGCACCGTGTATTGTGATGATGCGTTGCAGAAAGCACGCGCCTGCTATCACCTCGGCAACAGACATGTTGCGCTGCAGATTTCAGAGAAATTTATTCGCTACCAGACGGATCATGTACTGGATGAACTTTGCCAGAGACTGGGACTGGAAGTCCTCAACGAAGAAGCCCCATTTGAACCGGAACCGGGCGCCTATGGTGATTATGGGCATATGCAGGGGCATTCGCACAGCCACTCATATGGCCATTCCCACAGTCACGAGCATCAGCGCGACCATGAACACGATAACTGATCTGGCACTGCTGCGGCTGATGCAATTGATCAGCCCTTCATTACCCATTGGTGCTTTCACCTATTCTCAGGGCATTGAGTGGTGTGTGGAAGCCGGCTGGCTGAATGACGCGGACAGACTGGAGCAATGGTTAAGCGATCTGCTGCAGACCAGTATGCAGGATCTGGAAATACCCATACTGCTACGCATGATGCAGGCCTGGTCAGACGGCGATACGGCATCACTGCAATACTGGAGTGAGTTGAGCATGGCAAGTCGTGAGACTGCAGAGTTACGAATGGAAGAGAAGAACCGGGCTTATGCCCTGTTTCGTCTGCTGTCATCACTGGAGTTGGCAGAAGTCACACGCTACGAATCACTGATAAAATCCAGTCAGGCGGCCGGTTACTCCTTCGCCAGCGTGGCCTGGCATATCCCCCCGCATCAGGCCTGCCTGGGATATGTCTGGAGCTGGCTGGAGAATCTGGTTATTGCTGCTGTCAAACTGGTGCCGCTGGGACAAACAGATGGACAGAAAATTCTGATGCATCTTTCCAGCCAGATCGATGAGGTGATCGAACGGGCTACACAGTTGAGCGATGATGAGATTGGTTGTTCCAGCCCTGCACTGGCCATTGCCAGTGCCCAACATGAAACACAGTACACCCGTTTATTTCGTTCCTGAAATAAGGTAAACCATGTCAGAAAATTCGCAAAAAAAACAAAAATCATCACAAAATCCCTTGCGCGTCGGTGTTGGCGGACCCGTTGGCTCAGGTAAAACGGCACTGCTCGATAAGGTATGCCGGGTCATGCGCGAAAAATATGATATTGCTGTGGTAACGAATGATATCTATACCCAGGAGGATGCAAACTTCCTGATAAATAGTCAGGCGCTTGAAGCGGATCGTATCATTGGTGTAGAGACCGGCGGTTGTCCCCATACAGCCATTCGTGAAGATGCATCAATGAACCTCGCGGCAATCGATGACCTGACTCAAAAATTCACCAGGCTTGATGTCATCTTTATAGAAAGTGGCGGCGATAATTTATCCGCCACCTTCAGCCCGGAACTTGCAGACCTGACGATCTATGTGATCGACGTAGCAGAAGGCGAGAAAATACCACGCAAAGGCGGGCCTGGAATTACAAAGTCTGACCTGCTGGTCATCAATAAAATCGACCTCGCCCCTTATGTAGGCGCGTCACTTGAAGTCATGCGAGCCGACACCGAACGCATGCGAGGTAACAGACCCTATGTCATGACCAACCTGAAAGAATCACAGGGCGTGGATGAGATTATTCAGTTTATTGAAAGGGAAGGGATGTTGTAAGTCAGGATTTATTTTAAATTTTTTGTAGGAGTGCCGTCTCGGCGCGATTACTGCAAGGGCAAACAGACTTATAAAAAGAATCGCGCCGAGACGGCACTCCTACAACTTACTGAACTTAACCTTTCCTCTGCAGTTGCCTCCGCAGCAGATCAATCTCTTCCATCAGCTCCAGTGCCAGAGCCGCCCCTGGCAGATTTACCCGTAGGTCTCTTTGCAGGTGCAAGGTGATTTCTACGTGTCGCTGGGCGATGCCGGTGAAGCGCCAGTCGGTGGGTGAAGAGCCTGCTGGCGACAGCATGCCTTCTTCAACCATAGCAATGATGATTTCTTCCTTTACCGTACAGCACTCACAGAGTTCGACCAGGGTGAATTCAAAATGCTCGTCAATGATTTCGATGTTCATAGAATGCCTGGACATTTTTATACTCCCAACCGGCTGCGCGGATTAAAGTTCATTTCTTTCTGCATACGGCGATACAGCTTTTTCTGTTCTTCAGTTCTGGCTTCGGGTGTTTCAATTTTGAGCACCACAAATTGATCACCTTTTTCCTTAGCGGGTATGCCGCGTCCTTTTAAGCGCAGCTTGCTGCCGCTCTGTGACCCCGCAGGTATCTTCATCTCAACCTTGCCTCCCAGTGTTGGGATGGAAACTTTCTCACCCAGTGCCGCCTCCCATGGGCTAACCGGCAGATCTACATATACATCGTGCCCATCTACTGTGTAAATTGAGTGGGGTA
>BTQX01000212.1:0-3510 GCA_036986095.1 Gammaproteobacteria bacterium | reverse complement strand
CCTTTCCGCCAACAATGCAATGCGTACCAGCTCTGAGACAGAGCCGGCTTCCATTTTCGACATGAGATTGGCGCGGTGGGTTTCTATGGTTTTTACGCTGATGTCCAGTTCACGAGCCATGGTTTTGTTGGAACACCCGGCTACTATACAGTCCAGCACCTGTATTTCCCTGCTACTAAGCTTTTGCAGACGATCGCGGGCATCCTGGCGGCGCTGTATACTTACTTTCTGGCTGCGGCTTTTTTCTATCGCCTGTTGAATTCGGTCAATCAGGTGCTGGTCATTGAATGGTTTCTCGATAAAATCAAAGACACCTGACTTGAATGCCCGCACGGCCATTGGCACATCCGCATGCCCTGTAATTATAATCACTGGCAGAACAATACTCTGCTGCTGTAATTCTTCCTGCAGATCAAGGCCACTGATACCAGGCATACGCACATCCAGTACAACACAGCCGGTCTGCTGATTTTTATAGCCGTCCAGAAACTCCTGTGCGGTGGCAAAACACTGCACCGGCAGCTGTACGGATTCAATCAACCAGCGCAGGGAATCTCTGACACTGGCATCGTCATCAACAATAAAAACAATAGCTCCGTTTTCTTCATTCACACGCAACTCCGGATTGTGGCAAGGTAAGTCCAACAATAGTGTATTGCTCTGAACTATCAGTATACATAGTCCCGCCATGCGCTTCTATAATGGTGCGGCTGATCGAGAGCCCCATACCCAAACCCTCATCTTTCGTGGTATAGAACGGATCAAATATCTGCTGCTGCTCACCGTCAGGCAGACCGCTACCGGTATCCCTGACTTCAATATGGACCATATCAGCCTGCGCCATAGAAGAGGCCACCTCGATAACTTTTTCACCTTGCCAGGGAGCATTTACAGCATCGATGGCATTACGCAGCAAATTAAGCAGCACCTGTTCAATCTGGATAGCATCAACGATTAAAATGGGGAGATTTTCAGCAAGTGAAAGTTTCAGGGTGATCGATTTTCTTTCCATTTCGCTTCTTAGAAAACCGCTGACCCGCGTAATCAACTCATTAATCTTAACACGCTCATGATGCGTGTCCTCCTTGTTGACGAATGCGCGCATTCGACGGATGATCTCGGCTGCTCTTTCTGCCTCATGTATTGACTGCTGCAGTATTGCGGTAAGCTCCGTGACTTCAAGATTGCCCCTGTCAATTCGACGCTGGCAGCCGCGTATATAATTAGCAATCGCTGTCAGTGGCTGATTCAGCTCATGTGCCAGACCGGATGCCATCTCCCCCATGGTACTCAGGCGTGTAACATGAGCGAGGTCAGACAGGTGCTGCTGCTCCCTGTCGCCTACCTGTTTGCGGGCGATTTCCATACCCAGCCAGTCAGCAATCAGCTGTAATATATCCCGATCCACTTCACCAAGATTGCGGTTCACATCCTGGTCATCAGCAAGGCATAAAAATCCGAATGGCCTGCCTTCCACCAATACTTTAACAGCCACACAGGATAATAAATTTGCTTCACTCTCTGCATTGCCATCAACAGGAAATGATTTTTCCGTCAGCAGGACGTCATCATCCTGCAGCATTTCGTCGAACTCATCGATGCCGATGCCACCGGGAAGCATTGTTGCTTCATCTGCGTTATTTGGAGTAACTGCAGCGTCAAATTCTGCACCCACCTTCATCACCACTGAAACACCCTCATCATTGCGCCGGTAAAGACTGGCAGATGCAAAACCAAAGTGCTTCCTGCCCAGCTCTATCAGCGCCCTGATTTTTTCTTCCAGCGGAACCGGGAACACGGAGGCTATCCTGTTCAACTCCCGTAGAGTGAGTTCACTGTGCTGCAGAGCAGAATTCAGTTCAGCCAGGCTCGCTGTACGCTCTACTACACGCTGTTCAAGAAAGCGTTTGTTCTCATTCAATTTTTCCTGTGCAACGACACGCTCTGCAATCTCATCCTGCAGGATATGCTGGGTATCAACCAGCCTGCGGTTAACTCTCAGGACATAAATACTGAGTAGCGCCAGACCGAAAAGCACCGTCAGGATCAAGACCAGCCAATGGGCATATTCTTTTATCGTTTTGCTTAGAGAAAGTTGTGTAGCGGGAAAATATGGCCCTATACGTAACTCACGCATCAACTCGTTTACCCTGGTGTAGTCAAGTGGAATCGTCCAGCTCACCCAGTCAGTGTCAGACAACGAAAATGCACCTTTCGGTGCTGACAGCAATGCAACGACCAGCTTGCTGGCCAGTGCATCCGGCGTATGCTTGAGTTTTGCCAATGGCCATTCAGGGTACAGGCGGGTGCTGAGAAGAAATTGAAAACCCTCAATATTGCGACTTTCCAGAACACGTATCTTGTCCAGTTCCACTTTGCCATTCAAAGCCATGTTTTCAAGTATGCCAGTACGTACGGTGCCAGCATCCACCTTCCCGTTTATCACAGCATGCACGATATTGTCCTGTGGAAAACCATTGAACTTGAGTTCAGCAATGTCCTTGAACGGATCGATGCCGGCGTCTTTCAGTTCACGCCAGGCCATCTGAAAACCGCCAAAAGCATGATTGTTAACTATCATTAGAGATCGCCCTTTGAGATCCTTCAGGGATTTGATATCGGGATTATCGCGACGGGTAAATATGACGGCACCAAAGCGTGAATAGTCATGCCCCAGCCAGTGACGCTTTAGGGTAGCTATACGTGAGGCACCATATCTCGACTCAAGAAGAATATAATTTCCTGGATTGGTCAGAACAAAATCTATATTTTCCGCCGCCGTCGCCTTGCGCACCTGCTGCAAATTCAGCGGCACAATCTTAAAACGAATCCCGGGCAAATTTGTATTCAGGTAATCAGCCATCGGCTGCCAACGGGACATGGCCTGCTCATGACCACGGAAAGCCAGCACACCAATGCGCACGACTACGCTCTCCTGTTGCGCCAATGCAGACACCTGGAAAAAAAGAGCGCCGGGTAGAAGCATCAGGGCCAGGCTTAGTCCAAAAAAATATCGTATATGGCGACGGAGCATTTTGTGTGTCATAAGAGGTAATTTTGCATACTTTAGGGCACCTCTATTAATTCTGGATAGATCAGATTGTATCCCAAATCGTCCATATCAAGGCAGGGATCGCGCGTAATAGCTCTAGCTATTGCGAAGATTCTTAACGCAGAGAGGGACGATCTGTGAGGCAAGATGAATATTCATGGATTAATAGAGGTGCCCTTTACACTGCCAGTTATGCTAAAAACAGCTTGATGATGAAAAGAATACTCGTTAACCCTGCCATTTTCCTGCTTATACTTTTTCTGACAGGCTGTAATGAACAGCAAAACCCATTGCTTGGTCAATGGCAGGAAACCTCAGCAACTGCAGAGAAAATCGGTAATATAATTGAATTCACGCCGTCTACGATGCGTATTAACAGACAGGCGGTAACGGTTGTCTATCAGATACGTGACAACAAGGTCCGCGTTTCTGCCAGCAAAAAGGCGATTATTTATGTA
>BTQX01000211.1:0-3524 GCA_036986095.1 Gammaproteobacteria bacterium | reverse complement strand
TTTCGTGTAGGCGGGAAAGGACAGGCTGGCATTGTAATTCCCGGTGTCGGGGATGAGCGCTTGTTTGCTTTTATTGCGCTGTCGGATGGACATGCCTACATCCAGCCGGCGGGGGATAACAGCAGTTTATTTCATAATGATGAACGACTGACTGAATCTACCTGGCTAAAGTCCGGCGACCGTATACAGATAGACGGCTCAGTGATTAGCTGGCAGGTGCAGGGTGACAGGGTGCTGATTGAGGTGCAGGCTGATTCAGATATTCATCAGAAGAATCAGCAACTTCAGCAATTTCAGCCATCAGCGCCACAGCAGCCGTCAACAGAACCTCCACACTCACGCAACGATGATCTGCCGGTACATACTGCTGATACAGGCCAGCATAAAGGCAGCGGGCGGCGCAGGGTTTTTATGATTTTTGTCAGCACACTTCTGCTGGTGGCAGGCTATCTGCTGATAGCGACACCGGTCGTCATCAAAACTCAGCCAGAGGCGGCGGTGGTGAAGATGAAGGGTTTTCCACCTCCATTGTCGTTATGGGGATCCCGACTGGCATTACCGGGACGCTATACCATCGAGGCGACATATCCCGGTTATACCCCTCTGATAGAGGAGCTTGATGTCGTGATGGGCGGTATGACAGACCTGTCCTATAAATTGACAGAGCTCCCAGGCCTGCTGGCGATAAAAACCAGCCCTGAAGTTCCTGTCATGCTGACCGTTGATGGCGCAGCAACGACGGTGGATGAAGCGGGCAGGGCAGAGATTGCGCGAGGCAGTCATCGACTCCGCATCGAGGCAGAGCGCTATCTGCCTTATGAACAGGATATTGAGATTCAGGGGGTTGGAAAAGTACAGCAGTTGCTGGTCAAACTGATACCCGCCTGGACAGTGGTTTCAATTTCCACTAAACCCGAGAATGCAGAGGTGATCGTCGATGGAAAACCAGCCGGGCTGACACCAATACAGCTAGATATCCTGCAGGGGAATCATAATATTCTGTTGAAGAAAGAAGGTTTTAAATCTGTATCTATAAAGCAAATTATTGAGGCAGGAAAAGAGATAAATCTTGAAGGCATAAAACTACAGCCGGTTGACGGCCTGCTGGTTCTAACCAGTATTCCGAAAGGGGCAAGTATTATGCTCGATGGGAAGTTTTCAGGCACAACACCAGGAGCTTTAAGACTGTCTGCCAATACGACCCATACACTGCAATTGAGTAAAGCCGGCTATGAGACGACCAGGCAGTCTGTCATGCTAAAACCGGATGAAGAAAAAACAGTAGAAGTTAAATTTGTTCCAGAATACGGCACGGTATTTCTGACTACGCGTCCCGCCGGAGCAACTGTTGTGATCGACGGCAAAAAATCTGATAAGAACAATGGTCGTCTGCGCCTGACAGCTCGTGCCCATACGTTGACGGTTAGCAAAGCCGGTTATATTACGGAGGGTCTGACCATTCGGCCTCGCGTCGGTGTTAGTCAGAATATCAATGTCGAACTGAAGACAGCCGAGCAACTAAAGACAAAGAAAAAGGGATCCGCGTCAGCCTCAGTATCAGATAATTCCAGTACGACAACACCGGCAGGACAGAAGATGCAGCTGGTAAATGCTGGTGCAAATTTGAAAATGGGTGCCTCGCGCCGCGAAGCAGGCCGCCGGGCGAATGAAAGCCAGCGCCTGGTGAAGTTGCAGCGTCCTTTCTATTTTTCACGCAAGGAAGTGACCAATGGCGAATACAGGAAGTATAAGCCTGCGCATGATTCCGGTAGCCTTGACGGGGCTGCATTGAACGGTGATGATCAGCCTGTGGTCAACATCAGCTGGGATGATGCCGCACGTTACAGCAACTGGCTCAGCAAACAGCAGGGCCTGCCGCCAGCCTATGTGGAAAAGAACAAAAAAATGCTTGCTGTCAGTCCTATGACGACAGGCTATCGACTGCCCACAGAGGCCGAGTGGGCCTGGGTTGCCCGTAGGCAGGATCAGAAGACAGAGCAACGTTATCCATGGCTGGGTAGCTTCCCGCCAAAAGGGAAAGTCGGTAACTACGCCGATGCCCGCATAGCCGATACGCTTGCAGACGTAGTACCTAACTATGATGATAACTTCCGAGGTAGCGCACCGGTCGCAAGCTTCCCGGCCTGGCCGAAGGGATTTTATGATCTGGGCGGCAATGTCGCAGAGTGGATGCACGACTACTACGCGGTGTATCCGGGTGAGGCGAAAACGCTGGTAACAGATCCTGCAGGTTCGGCCTCAGGCGAACATCATGTCGTGCGTGGCTCAAGCTGGCGGCACGGCAATATCACCGAGCTGCGCCTGAGCTACCGTGACTACAGCAGCAAACCACGTTACGATCTTGGTTTTAGAATTGCACGTTATGCCAGATGAACGACATGAAAAATAAAACATTTCAACCCGCGTTGTTTCTATATTTGCTAGTTGTCGCAATTTCTACGATGGCCGATTCTTCTGATACAGACACTAAACTTCCTGCAGAAGCTGCTGAGCCTGCTAAAGAGAAAGCGGCTGAAGAGGTTAAAAAGAAATATGAGCCGGCAACCCGATTTACGCCTACTGAGAAACTTCGTGCTGATGAAACGGTGGCGTTTCCGGTGGATATATAGAAATGAAGTCTAAAGTTCCAAGATCCAAGTTCCAGGCAGAAAAAATGGAACCAGCATCTTGGAACTTGGATCTTGGAACTTGGAGCTGCCTTTAATTATGAAAAAAACCTTTCCGAATGAATTCATCTTCCAGGTTTTCGCCCTGCTGATATCCTTCATCATCGTCCATGCGGTATACGTCACGCTGGTACGGCCATCGGCTGCCAGCCATATGCAGCAGCAGGCAGCAAATCTGGCGGCCGACCCGGCATATATTATTGAGAGTTCATTTTTTGTTGTCATCAAGGACTATGAACAGGAGACCAGCTTTATATTGATGTTATGGGCCCTGTCGATCCTGACTTATAAAGGACAGGCCGCCTGGCGGCAGCACAAAATGCTGGAGCGTGATTTGCTGCAGTTACCGGAGGGGATGCCGATCGGGCCGGAAGATACCCGGCAACTGGCTGAGCGTTTGCATTCACTACCATTGGTGGAGCATCAGTATCTTCTGCCACGTGCACTGCTGACAGGCATCGAACGCTTTAGCGCAACCCGTAACGTACAGGATGTATCGACCGCCGTGCGTGGTGTTTGTGAATCAGAAGGTGAGCGACTGGAATCCGAGTTGTCCATTATACGCTACATCGCCTGGGCCATCCCCTCGGTGGGATTTATTGGTACGGTACGCGGAATAAGCGATGCCCTCGGTCAGGCGTATCGTGCTGTGGAAGGCGATATCTCTGGCGTCACAGAAAACCTCGGCGTGGCGTTCAACTCAACCTTCGTCGCCCTGGTCATCAGCATCATCCTGATGTTTTTTATCCATCAGCTACAGCTTTCACAGGAGCGGCTGGTGCTGGATAGCGAGCGTTATATTGATCATTGGCTGGTTAGGAAATTGAGGTCTTGAAA
>BTQX01000210.1:0-3527 GCA_036986095.1 Gammaproteobacteria bacterium | reverse complement strand
TGGTCATCAGCATCATCCTGATGTTTTTTATCCATCAGCTACAGCTTTCACAGGAGCGGCTGGTGCTGGATAGCGAGCGTTATATTGATCATTGGCTGGTTAGGAAATTGAGGTCTTGAAAAGAAGTTCCAAGTTCCAAGTTCCAAGTTCCAAGCAGAAAGACCTGTACCAGAAACTTGGAACTTGGAACTTGGAACTTGGATCTTTTTTTCGTTCGTTATGAAACGCCGCCCCTTATCCCCTTTTTCCCTGTCCTTCCTCGACATCATGTTCTGCGGTTTTGGTGCCGTTGTGCTGCTGGTGTTGATTTTGAATGTCAACATGGTGCAGGAGCGAAATGAGGTGTTTGCAGATCTGCGTTCCGAGGTGGTGCGTCTGGAAAATGAGGTCATCGTCGGGCGTGAAAATCAGGTGGCGGCGGTCAACAGTCTTGAGGCGACTGACAAAGAGATTGTCCAGATGCAAGGTGAGGCAAGACGCGTCCAGCAAAGCAAACTGGAAATTGAGGCAGGTCTGGTAGATTTGCGCAGGCAAACGACTGCCAGTCGTGCACACATCAATAAGCTCAAATCTGATCTGAAGGGGCTGGACAAAAAAACACAGAAGCTAAGTGCAGAGCAAAAAGCGGCACGCAGTAAGGGGAAAAAGGTGCATCAGTTCGCCGGTGAGGGTAACCGGCAATACCTGACCGGGCTTAAGCTGGGTGGTAAGCGAATTCTTATTTTGCTGGATGTCTCAGCCAGCATGCTGGATGAAACCATCGTCAATATTATTCGTCTGCGCAATATGGATGATAAGCGAAAGCGTGCAGCAGAGAAGTGGCGGCGTGCTCAGGGTACGGCGGAATGGTTGATCAGCAACCTGCCAGAGACATCAAAATTCCAGTTATATTTATTCAATACCCGCTCACGCGCGGCAGTGGCGACCTCCCAGGGGCGCTGGTTGTCGACAGCAGAGCCGCAGGATGTTGCCGATGCAGTCAGGGGATTGCGGCTGGCTATTCCTGAAGGCGGCACCAGTCTCTACCATGCATTCCAGACAGTAAGACAATTAACGCCCAAACCTGACAATATTCTGCTGATTACCGACGGCCTGCCTACCCAGGGACGCAAAACACCGTCACGTTCGACCGTGACTGGTGAACGAAGGCTTGTGCATTTTAGCCGCGCAGTGAAAGCCCTGCCATCCGGTATTCCTGTCAATACCATTCTGTTACCGATGGAAGGCGATGCCTATGCGGCGGCGGCTTTCTGGCAGCTGGCAGTGGAAACCAGAGGTTCGTTTCTGACACCCGCGAGGGATTGGCCATGAGCAGGGGTAGACGCCGGCGGGATGTCGATATCTTTAACCTGTCCTTTCTGGATGTCGTGTCCTGCGGTTTTGGCGCAATCATTCTGCTGCTGGTCATCGTAAAAATCTCCGAACCACGTGTCATTGAAAACCTGACGGTTGATCTGTCCGGTCAGGTAATGAAGCTGCAGAAAGAAGTGTACAAAATACGCGGAGAAACAGCAGTACTGAATCGTGATCTGACCGAAAAGCAGGAGCAATTGTCTAGCAACAGGGAAAAACTGGCCAGGTTAAAGGGTAGTCTGTCTACTATCAGAGGGCAGTTTGCCAGTGCTCAAACTAACAGTGAAGCACAGGCAATTATTGAAGGACGCTTACAAAGTGCACAGCAGAGCCTGACAGAGGAAATGCGCCGTCTGCAGAAAAGCAGTTATCAACCGTCTGTCAATAATAGCCGCATCGGCGGCGTGCCAGTCGACAGCGAATACATTATCTTTATCATTGATACTTCCGGTTCGATGAACCAGTATGCCTGGTCACTGGTACGCAAGAAAGTCAATGAGGTGCTGAAAGTCTATCCCCGTGTCAAAGGCATACAGGTGATGAATGACATGGGGGTGTACATGTTTGAGACCTACCGGGGAAAATGGATTCCGGATACTCCCGCACGCCGCAACGCTATCAATCAGCGGCTGGCGCGCTGGACACCGTTTTCCAACTCCAGTCCGGTGGAAGGTATAGAAGCAGCTATCAGGCGCTTCTATGCGAAGGACAAACGCATCAGCCTGTATATTTTTGGCGACGATTTTTCATCCGGTTCGATTGAAAACGTCGTCAATACTGTTGCGCGTCTTAACCGGGCTGACCGTAGCGGTAAACGTCGTGTGCGCATCCATGCAATCGGTTTTCCTGTGTTATTCAATGTCGCTGGGATGAACAACAACGTCGTACGCTTTGCTGCATTGATGCGTAAGCTGGCAGAAAATAATGATGGCACATTTGTGGGTTTGAACAGTCTCAGGCCTTAAAATCAGTTTCAAGTTTCAAGTTTCAAGATCGAAAACCAAAAAGCTATCACCACAGAGGACACGGAGGTCACAGAGGTCATAAGGTTTTATAAAAAAACTTTCAAGCGTATTATCAGAATTGAATTTTATTCATCTATATTAAACCTGTGAATAGCTAAAAGACCTCTGTGACCTCTGTGTCCTCTGTGGTAAATGTTTTTAGATTTTAGGCTTGAAACCTGAAACTTGAATTAACAGCGCAATGTCGCATATATTTACTATAAGATAAGGTTCGTTATAGCTTTACGCATTTATGATTGGCAGAAGGGTTCAAAATGAAGTTTTTACCCACACGAACAGGAATATTTGCTTCATTGCTGATGGTGATGACTGGAGGTATTAGCCCTCCCACCTATGCCGATGATACAACAGAGCATGCACGCATGGAACTGATCAAAATCATTGAAGAAGATGTCAGGCAAACCAGTCGTGAACTGGACAAGACCGAGCTTGATCCCCGTGTGATGAAGGCGATCGCGACTGTGCCGCGCCACGAGTTTGTGCCGCCGGAAGAAGAGTCCAATGCCTATCAGAATCGTCCGTTGCCAATTGGCTATGGGCAAACCATTTCACAGCCATATATTGTTGCAATAATGACAGATATGTTGAATCTGAAGCCGGACAGCAAGGTGCTGGAATTAGGTACGGGCTCCGGCTACCAGGCAGCCATACTAAGTGAACTGGCGGGTGAGGTTTATACGATCGAAATCGTCGAACCGCTCGGGCTGCTGGCGAAGGAGCGCCTGCAGCGGTTGGGATATGATAACGTCACCACAAAGGTGGGTGATGGCTATTACGGCTGGGAGGAGCATGCCCCGTTTGATGCCATTATAGTGACGGCGGCAGCAAGCCATATTCCACCGCCGTTGATCAAGCAGTTGAAACCCGGGGGCCGCATGGTCATACCGGTCGGAAGCCGTTTCATGACACAGCAACTGCTGGTGGTTGATAAGCGTGCTGATCAGAAGGTGGTCAGCAGACAGGTCCTGCCGGTGGTGTTCGTACCGGTTACAGGCAAACATTAGCTAGCAGATACCAAAAAACCTGTTCATGACGCAGCGCCCACCGTATCTCTCCGTTGCGCTGATTTCCGGTGCGGCACTGGCGTATGAAATCCTGTTGATGCGACTGTTTTCTATCATACAGTGGTATCATTTCTCCTACATGATT
>BTQX01000209.1:0-3530 GCA_036986095.1 Gammaproteobacteria bacterium | reverse complement strand
GTTACATAGAACAAGCGTGACTCACCTTTTTTACTCTCTGCTTCAATTTCAGCGCCTATATGCCGGAACTCCTCAGGGACATTAAAAAGGGCATCTGTAAAAACCAGGGAAGGATCGTGCTGGCCAAAGCTTTCATTGGGATTTAGGCTGATATTCACCTGATCACCTACACTTTTACCGGCCAGTGCCTGTTCGATCATTGGAAACAACTCTGCTCCAGAACCGTGTAGGTAACTGACAGGGATATCTCGGTGTTCAAACAGATTGCCATTTTCATCTTTCAATGAATAGTTGATAGCAACCACCATCCCCTGGACGATCTTGTCTGTCATTTTCGATAAAATCTTGTTGAATTCAGCGGCTTACTTTTTTTTCGCGCAGCTTACGAATTATATTCAATTGCGCAACGGCTTCTGCCAGCTCGGCCTGTGCGTGGGCAAAGTCCATATCTGCTTTCTGGCCCTGCATTGCCTTTTCAGCCTGACGCTTGGCTTCCAGTGCAACAGACTCATCAAGGTCTTTGGCACGTATTGCTGTATCACTGAGCACGGTAACAACATGTGGCTGCACTTCAAGAATACCACCGGACACAAAGAAACGTTGCTCATTTTCACCTTCGTGAGAGCGAACAATCACCTCGCCCAGCTTGATCTCGCCGATCAAGGGTGTATGACGTGGGTAGATACCGACTTCGCCACTTTGCAACGGGACGAAGACCGCTTCCACTGTGCCGGAAAAGATTTCCTCTTCGGCGCTGACAATATTGAGATGCATAGTTATGGCCATAGCCTGATTCCTTGAAGCCTAGAGGGTTTTGGCCCGTTCTACCGCTTCATCGATAGAACCTACCATGTAAAATGCCTGCTCCGGGAGGCTGTCATACTCGCCATCGACAATAGCGCGGAAGCCTTTTATCGTATCTTTCAGTGATACGTATTTTCCTTCTGTGCCAGTAAACACCTCAGCAACAAAGAATGGCTGAGACAGGAAGCGCTGTATTTTTCTGGCGCGTGTTACTGTCATCTTATCTTCTTCCGACAACTCGTCCATACCCAGAATAGCAATGATATCCTGTAGTTCCTTGTAGCGCTGCAAGGTAGCCTGCACATCTCGAGCCACTTGATAGTGTTCTTCACCAATGACATTTGGGTCAAGCTGACGGGAGGTTGAATCCAGTGGATCTACTGCTGGGTATATACCCAGCTCAGCTACCTGGCGAGATAGTACGACTGTCGCATCAAGATGCGCGAACGTGGTTGCAGGTGACGGGTCTGTCAAATCATCCGCAGGGACATATACGGCCTGAATTGAGGTGATTGAACCGGTTTTGGTTGACGTAATACGCTCCTGCAGACGTCCCATTTCCTCAGCCAGGGTCGGCTGGTAGCCTACCGCTGACGGCATACGCCCCAGCAGTGCAGACACTTCGGTGCCGGCCAGTGTGTAACGATAGATATTGTCGATAAACAGCAGAACATCATTTCCTTCATCTCGGAAGTTCTCAGCAATAGTCAATCCAGTCAGGCCCACACGCAGGCGGTTACCCGGTGGTTCATTCATCTGTCCGTAAACCAGCGCCACTTTATCGATTACATTCGACTCGGTCATTTCATGGTAAAAGTCATTCCCTTCGCGGGTACGCTCACCGACTCCGGCAAAGACTGAATAACCGCTATGCTCGATAGCAATATTTCGGATCAGTTCCATCATATTTACTGTCTTGCCGACACCGGCACCACCGAACAGACCGACCTTGCCGCCTTTAGCAAAGGGACAAATTAAATCGATTACCTTGATGCCTGTTTCCAGCAGCACGTCACTGACTGCCTGCTCGGCATAGCTTGGTGGTTCGCGATGAATTGGCATTGATTTTTCTGCACCAACATCACCTTTCTCATCAATCGGTTTACCCAGCACATCCATGATGCGTCCGAGAGTTTCTGTACCAACCGGCACTGTGATGGGTGCCCCTGTATTGGTAACCGGTAAATTGCGACGTAGGCCATCAGAGCTACCCATGGCGATACAACGTACGACACCATCACCAATTTGCTGCTGTACCTCTAATGTCAGACCTGTCTCATCAACAACCAGAGCATTGTAGACTTTCGGAATTGACTCAGTAGAAAACTCTACGTCAACGACTGCACCAATGATTTGTACAACTTTTCCCGAACTCATTTACCGGTTCCTCAGAATTAAACTATTGACTTAAAAAACTTCTTACCAACAACACGCTAACGCTCTAAACCACAGCAGTTTGCGACCTATTCAAGTGCCGCTGCACCACTGACTATCTCAGATAATTCCTGCGTAATCGCCGCCTGCCGGGCCTTGTTATACACCAACTGTAGATCGTCGATCATGTCGCCAGCGTTATCAGAGGCGGCTTTCATCGCCACCATACGCGCCGATTGTTCACTGGCAATGTTTTCCACCACACCCTGATAGACCTGGGTTTCAATAAAGCGGGTCAACAGGGCATCGAGCACAGGTTTTGCTTCGGGTTCATAGATATAGTCCCAATGGTGCTCATAGTCCTTTGAATCTTCTGACTGCAATGGCAGCAACTGTGAAACGGTCGGTGTTTGCGTCATGGTATTAACAAATTTGTTATACACCAGCATCACTCGATCAAGACTGCCATCACTGTAGGCATCCAGCATCACTTTGACTACACCGATCAACTGGCTGATCTGCGGCGCATCGCCCAGATGCGTAGCACTGGAGACCATTTTGAAACCGAAACGCTTCATGAAACCCTGTGCTTTACTGCCGATAGAGCAGAATTCAACCTCTGCCCCTTTTTCATGCCATTGCTTCATATCAGCGATAGCGGCTTTCAGCATATTGGTATTCAGCCCACCACAAAGCCCGCGATCGGTAGATATAATGATAAAACCAACACGCTTCACTTCATCGCGCTCTACCAGGAACGGATGGCGGTATTCAGGATGGGCCTGCTCTAGATGACCTGCCACATCACGGATCTTTTCTGCATACGGACGCGCAGACAACATCCTGCTTTGTGCCTTACGCATTTTACTGGCGGCGACCATCTCCATGGCACGGGTAATCTTCCGCGTGCTCTGCAGACTCTTGATCTGGGTCTTTATTTGCTTGCCGACTGCCATGGTTTTTACCTGTTTACCTGTTTACCTGTTTGCTTCCCAGTTCTACCAGGTGTGATTGGCTTTGAAGTCATCCAGCGCAGCACGCAGGCGGCCTTCGATATCGTCATTGTAATCACCCGTTTTATTGATCGTTGACATAAGATCCGCCTGACTTGCATTCATATAGGCATGCAGGGCATCTTCAAAATCACGTACTTTTGCCGGCTCGATATCATCCAGATAGCCTTTATTGGCCGCAAACAATGAGGATGCTAGATCGGCAACGGTTAAGGGTGAATACTGCGGCTGTTTCATCAATTCAGTAATACGCTGCCCCAGTGCAATCTGATTTTGCGTGGCTTCATCAAGGTCTGAGGCAAACTGGGCAAATGCCGCCAGTTCACGGTACTGAGCCAG
>BTQX01000208.1:0-3533 GCA_036986095.1 Gammaproteobacteria bacterium | reverse complement strand
AGGGAACCAGTTGACCGTCATACCAGATGACACCGTCACGGTCAGCCATCGACATTATTGTATCTCCTGTAGGATTGTTTATTGCTTTCCAGAAAGCAGTGTGTTCCAGATTTCAGTTACCAGCCGAGACAGGGTATTTGCTGCCGCAGCAGGTATCATTGCCTGTTGTTCATTTAACTTCAACTGATAGCTTTTTTCCAGCCAGCTTGAAAAAGCACCGGTCAAAACCCGGTGAGTTTCCGGCTCGAGCAGTTCAAGATTCTTAAGCACATCAAGCAGCGCCATTGTTTCCGTGTGCATAGCCAGCTGCGGATACTCACGAGCCCAGCGTAGAACCATATATTGCACCATAAATTCGATGTCAACGATACCTCCATGGCTCTGTTTAAGGTCAAATTTATCGCTATCAAGCGTATTTTTTGCCTGACGCATCTTTTCACGCATCTCGACAATATCAATTCGTAGTTTTTCTTCATCTCGCCAGCGGCAAAGAATCTCCATACGCAGGGTGTTAAAGGCTTCTGCAAGCACCGGATCACCGGCAATGACACGTGCCCTGACCAGGGCCTGGTGCTCCCAGGTCCAGGCCTCTTCTCTTTGATAGCGCTGTAGTCGGCCGATGCTTGTGACCAACGGCCCGGAATTTCCACTTGGCC
The DNA here is from genome assembly GCA_036986095.1 of Gammaproteobacteria bacterium. Classification (GTDB taxonomy): domain Bacteria; phylum Pseudomonadota; class Gammaproteobacteria; order BMS3Bbin11; family BMS3Bbin11; genus BMS3Bbin11. Next base: position 2,877 of record BTQX01000208.1, on the reverse strand, counting down.
GCAGGCGCATGTCTATTTCGTACATTCGACCTGCCGGTGTACGAGTTGTCATGATATGAACCAGGCGCTGGCCGATGCGTGCGAAAAACTGTGCGGCAAAAATCTTTCTTGGTCCCGATGTTTTTATTGAATCAGACAGGTTGGTAGAAACAAAGATCAGATCCAGATCTGAACCAAAGCCGAGCTCCCGACTGCCCAGTTTGCCATATGCAACGATGCAGAAAGGAACTTTAACCGGGTCACCATTCCCCAGCGTGCCGTGGTTGGCAATGATGCCCTGTACGCTCAGTCTCAGGCTTTCTCTGGTACAGGCCTCTGCAATGGCAGAAAGGGATCTGCCCGTTTCATCTGCAGTAAGCCTTGCTGATATATCCAGCGAGGCCACAGCAAGTAGCTTGCTGTGGTTAAATTCCCTGAGCAGGCTCATCTGCTGTTCCAGGTCATCATGATCAGCAGTTTGTAAGCGCTTCTCAAGACCAGCCAATAAGGTTTCAGTGTTAAAATCGTCATGAGAATAACCGGTAAGCAGATCATCAAGAAGAATTGGATAACGTTGAATTAGCACTGAAGCATAGGGACTGGCCGCAGTAAGCTGGATCAGCTGATGTCGTACCGCCTCATTATCTAGTAATAAGGAGAGGTAAACCGGGCGCCTGGAAATTGCAGCAAGCAGATCCAGGCAACGAATTATTGTTTCATCAGTATCCGACGCAAGACGACCTGCTTCATATAACAAAATTGGCAAAAGGCGGTCGAGGCGATTTTTCGCCGATGCACTGAGACTGCTATAGAGGGAGCCGTTACGAAATGCCTGCAGGCGGGAAAACAGTACTTCAGGGCTTTTAAAATTATTTTTTTGTAATATCTGGGAGGCGGCCTCTTCATCCAGTTCATTACCCCACAGGTGGGCCAGCTCCCGCGTTGGAGAGCTGGTTTCCGGGTCAGCCGTAGAAACAAAAAGCTCGTGAAAAATTTCATGGATTTCCTGCATGTGATGCTGCAAATGACGGTGAAAGGCCGGCCAGTCGGTATAGCCCATAGTGAGGGCAAGGATAAGCCGCTGCAGTGATTTTTTGGGCAGGTTATGGGCCTGTTGGTCGGCATACATCTGTAGACGGTTTTCACAACGTCGCAAAAACTCATAGCCATCAGTTAGAGCGTTAAATTCTTCTGTTGAGATCAGAGCAGCGGCATGTAGTTGGTTGAGAGCTGGCAGCAGGCTTTGCTGCTGCAGCTGTGGGTCTCTACCCCCACGAATTAGCTGATGAGCCTGGGCAATAAACTCGACTTCACGGATGCCGCCGGGGCCGAGTTTAATGTTGCGGTGCACCACCTTTTTGTGCTGCAGTTCGCGTTCTATCATTTCTTTCATATCCCTGATTGATTCAATTGCAGAAAAGTCCAGATACTTGCGATAGATGAAGGGGCGAAGGCTGTCTAAAAGCTGCAGACCTTTTTTCAGGTCACCGGCAACCACCCTGGCTTTGATATAGGCGTACCGCTCCCAGTCTCTGCCGTGCAATTGGTAGTAATTATCCATGGCATTGAATGACAGGCATAAGGGGCCGCTGTCGCCGTTTGGCCGCAAGCGCGTGTCGACACGATAGACAAAACCATCGGCAGTCTGTGTTGTCAGTAACTTTATGAATAACTTTGCCTGCCGGGTAAAAAACTCCTGGTTTGAAAGCGGCCTGCTGGCAGAACTCTGGCCATTTTCAGGGAAACAGAAAATCAGATCGACATCGGAAGAAAAATTCAGCTCACCACCACCCAGCTTGCCCATGCCGAGAATGATCAGCTGTTGAGCTTCGCCGGATTCAGAGCCGAGGGGTGTGCCATGCCGAGCCGCAATTAGACCGTATGTCCGTGCTAGTGTTGCTGAAAGAAGGGCTGCTGCAGAGTTCGTCAGGCTGGACATCACTTCGTTGAGTGCAGCCCAGCCGGCAAGGTCGCGAAAGGCAATATGCAGCATTGCCTGATTGCGTGCGTAGCGCAGGCAGTGCATCATTTCCTGCTCATCCTCGGTGGCTGCAAGAGAGGTCTCGACGGTAGACAACAAGCCGTCTGTATCCAAAGGCGTAAACAGGCTGCCGCTATCTATCAGTTCAGTTAAATATGCCGGGTTTCTGCGGATAAGGCTGACAATAAACGGGCTGCTGCTGAGTACCGCTGGCAAAGCACCAAGCCAGTCTGTGGAGTTAGCTAAGGCGTTAGGCAATTGATCGACAATTTCATCAAAGATGATAGCGACTTCCTGCTGAAGCTCATCTGGCAGCTGAAGGAGCTGTTTATTGAAGTGATTTATTGAGTCCTGATTCATAGGTTCCTTAAGTAAAGAGCCCTGCTAGAGATGTATAATATTACTATTCTGACTTGTAGGGATACAGGTTAAAATTAAGGAAATTTGAAACATCTAAAATCAAAAGAATTTTTACCACAGAGGACACGGAGGACACAGAGGATAATAAACCTGAAGAACAAAAAAGATATCTCTCGCTGGGATCGCAAAGGACGCAGGGAACCCAAAAAAAACCACCATGTTCTATAAAAACAAAGATTTTGACCTCCCCGCGTTCTCTGTGGACCCTGCGAGAGGATAGTCTTTCTGTTGTTTGTCCGATACTCGTTTAGAATAAAGATTACAATGGAAAGTTTATGGGACAGCAGTGCAGCACTCAGTAAATTTGATTCTGGCGACTACGGTTATACCCACCGTTATCGGCAGGTACAACCGATAGAAAAACTACTCGTTCGACTTGCCGGGCCTTAAGATCACTGCGAAGGCGCGTCGGTTTTTCGCCCGACCTTCAGCAGTATCGTTATCCGCGACAGGGCGGGATTCTCCATAGCCTTTGATGTTTAAGCGGCCTGAGGCAA
>BTQX01000207.1:0-3547 GCA_036986095.1 Gammaproteobacteria bacterium | reverse complement strand
ATCCGCAAATATCTTTTTGAAATTATCGGTCTGGCTGTTGCCGTTGGTATCCTTGCTGCTCTGGTGGCGAATTCAATGGCCCCGGTCTACAGTGCGACGACCAAGGTTTCTATCGAGCGCGTGACACCGGCAACCGGTGGCACTACAGGAATTTCCTGGTATACGATGCAGAATTATCCGGGTACGCAGTATCAGATACTAAAATCCAAATCTGTCGCAGAACAGGTGGTTGAGAGCCTGAAGCTATGGGAACATCCCAATTTTAATAAGACGGAAATTGAAAGCGGGAGCAACTGGCGCAGATATTTGCCATTTCTCAAAAATGAGGAGAAAAAGGAGGATACACGCAGTGCAGAAGAAAAATTAGCAGATAAGAAAAAAGGGCTGGTGGGTATGGTGCAGGGCGGAATATCTGTCAAGCCTGTCAAAGATACCTACGTCGTTGAAATCAGCTTTTCATCACCCAGCCCGGAACTGGCTGCACTGATTGCCAATAGCGTGGTTGCTGCCTACATCAAACGTAACCTCGATGCACGCTTTAAGGAAGTAAAAAAGATCAGCGACTGGATGACCGAGAGCCTGGGCGGTATATCCACTCAACTGGACAGTTCAGAGAGTAGATTACAGCGCTATCGCAATAAGGAAGACCTGCTCGATGTCGGTAAGGGTGCAACCGGCTTTCTGACCGAACAGCTTGATGACCTGTCAAACAAGGTGATCAAGGAGCGTGTGGCATACAATCAATTAAAAGTTTTAAAAAGGCAGGCCGATAGATTCAGTAAAATGCCGCTGGAAGAAGTGCTGAACAACCCATCTATCTATAAACACCCGACACTCAGTGAATTGAAGTCAGTAGAGGTCGTCGCGACACGAAAGCTGGCCGAACTGAAAAAACGTTATGGCCCGAAACACCCGAAGATGAAGCAGGCGGTGAATGAAGTCGAAGCGATACAGAACCGTTATCGACAGCTCATTCCCAGCATCATCAGGGGTATCGATGAAGATTTTGAAGTCAGCCGGCAAAACCTCGCCTCGCTGGAAAAACAGTTTGAGTCCCTGAAAAAGAAAGTCCAGAGTGCCAATATAAAGGGATTTGAACTGGAGCGCCTGCAGCAGGATGTCGAAGGCAATAGAAAATTACGCGACCTGTTCATGGAAGAGTATAAACAGACCAGTTTAAACTCGAGCTTTGAGACAGACAGGGTCAGGGTGGTGGATGTCGCCGTAGTACCCACTGCACCGAGCAAGCCCAACAAGAGACGAATCGTCATGATGTCTGTACTGCTGGCCCTGTTTGTCGGCATCGGTCTGGCCTTTCTCATTGATTATCTGGATCAGACAATCAAGACACCGGAAGACACAGAAAGAAAACTTGGTCTGGTCGCAATGGGCCTGCTACCCGAACTGGATAAAAAGAAGATTCGGAAAGGAGATATCCACCCGGAAAGGATGTATATCGAAGATGAATCCTCAAATTTCTCTGAAACCATACGAACCATCCGCACCAGTATCACGCTTTCTGCACTGGATCATCCACACAAGGTGATACTTAGCACCTCGTCGGTTCCGGGTGAAGGAAAAACCACTGTCGCCTGTAACGTTGCATTTTCAATGAGTCAGCTGGAAAAGACCCTCATCTTCGATGCCGATATGCGTCGACCATCCACAAAGAAAATATTTGGATATGATCACCGTTCGCCAGGCATGTCAGAGCTGCTTGCCGATGAAGCAGAATTGAAAGATGTCATGCACAAGGTAGAAGGCACCAACCTGCACGTCATCACCGCCGGCTCTGTCCCAATCGACCCACTGGACCTGCTGGCTTCGAATAAATTCAAACACATGCTGGAACACCTGGCAAAAATCTACGACCGTATAATCATAGACTCACCACCCATTTCCATGGTCAGCGATGCAGTACTATTATCCAACCTCGCCGATGCCGTCATCTTCGTTATCGAGTCTGATTCAACCAACTCAAAAATCGCCAACGTCTCGCTACAAAAACTCCAACGCGCCAACGCCCACATCATCGGTGCCATAATCAACAACGTCGATATTAAAAAGATGGCGAAGTATTATGGGTATTCTTATGGGAAGTATTATGGGAACGGGTATTATTCTTACGGAGAGGAGTATCGGAAAACGTAGTTTCAAGATCCAAGTTCCAAGATCCAGGTTCCAGGTAAGATCCAAATCAAAATATTATTCCATGGAGGGAATATGGGGCACCCACAACGGAACCAGCATACAGTTCTTCAAACTCGTCATTCCGGCGCAGGCCGGAATCCAGAATAAAGCCAGGGTAATAAATGGAGCGACTGCCGTGTGTGTATATACTAGCAAGTAGGCAAAATGGAACCCTGTATACTGGTGTGTCTTCAAATCTGGTAAAGCGAATTTGGGAGCACAAGAACAATATCTATGAAAGTTTTACCAAACGATATACTGTACATACTTTAGTTTGGTATGAGATGCACGAAACTATGGATACAGCCATTCTACGTGAAAAAGCCATCAAGAACTGGAAGCGAGAGTGGAAAATTAAGATCATTGAGGAGAGAAACCCGAAGTGGCGCGATTTGTATTCTGACTTGATATAAAAAGATAAAGCTTTCCAGTCATATAACATCTGGATTCCGGCCTTCGCCGGAATGACATGCTAGAGTTTAAAATTTACGCTATAACACCTCCGAAAACCAAAAAGAGATGATCGACTGTCATTCCCATTTCCTGCCCTCCATCGACGACGGCCCAACCAGCCTTGAAGAATCTTTGATATTGGCAGGAATGGCCGTAGATAACGGTATCGAGCTAAGCATCATGACCCCCCATATCCACCCTGGTCGCTATCACAATCAAAAAGAAAACATCGAACAGGCTGTTGCTGATTTTCAGATCGAATTAAAGAAAAACAATATCCCCTTAAAGCTGGGTGCAGCAGCAGAAGTCAGGATTGGACCAGAAATACTGACCATGGTACAGGAAGATGCTATTCCTTTTATCGGTGAACTGGATGGCTACAAAATTCTACTGCTGGAGTTTCCACACGACACCATACCGGTAGGCAGCGAGAACCTGGTCGACTGGTTGCTGAAAAGAAAAATTCGCCCCATGATTGCCCATCCTGAACGCAATAAGGAAGTAATGCGAGACCTGACAAAAATCACTCCCTATGTCACACGCGGCTGTCTGCTGCAAATAACCGCCGCCTCCATCGCCAATCGCTTTGGTGAACGGGCAACCATCAGAGCAAAAGAAATGCTGGAGCAGGACTGGGTACACATCATCGCTACCGATGCGCATAACGTTCAATATCGTCCACCAGACCTCGCATCAGGCAGAGACGCCGCAGCAGAAATTGTAGGTACCGATGAGGCAAACAAACTGGTGCAGGACAACCCCCAAAACATCGTAGGAACCCTGTAGGAGCGCCGTCCTCGGCGCGATAGATCTCAGGTTAAAGGTATTAAGTTCCAGGCTCCAAGTTCCAGGGAAAACATCAATATTTATCCATTGGTATTTGAATTGAAAAACTTGGAACTTG
>BTQX01000206.1:0-3574 GCA_036986095.1 Gammaproteobacteria bacterium | reverse complement strand
CTCATCGGTCCTTTGCCTGCTGATACGGCATTTGTTCCGAGAGAACTCGATCATGCTGATGCGGTACTCGCCATGTACCATGATCAGGGACTGCCGGTGCTCAAACATTCCGGCTTTGGCAATGCGGTAAACATCACCCTTGGCCTGCCCTTTATCCGCACCTCCGTTGACCACGGCACAGCATTATCCCTGGCCGGTACCGGCAACATCAATACTGGCAGCCTGCAACACGCACTGGCCATGGCCATTTCTATGGTTCATACGCAGCAGGGGGGCTGATATCAAACACGTTGCCCGTAAACGCTTTGGTCAGAACTTCCTGCATGATCAGCATGTAATCAATCGAATCCTTACTCACTTTCACCCGCTAAAAGGAGAATGTATCGTTGAAATCGGTCCCGGTCTGGGTGCACTCACCTGGCCATTACTGGAGCGGATTGATGAGCTGAATGCAATAGAGCTGGACCGTGACCTCGTCACACGCCTCAAGAACGATCCGCGTGCATCGGGCCGATTGCATCTTTATCAGGTGGATGCCCTGGCTTTGGATTTCTCCAGTCTGGCTGACAGCACGCACAAACTCCGCATCATCGGCAATCTACCCTACAACATCTCCACCCCATTGCTATTTCATCTGCTTACTTATGCCCCTGTCATACAGGACATGGTATTCATGCTGCAAAAAGAAGTGGTGCAACGCATAACGGCCGGTCCGGGAGGGAAAAACTATGGTCGCCTGTCGGTCATGCTGCAGGCACAATGTGTGGTAAAAAAAGTCCTCGACGTCAGCCCAGGAGCATTTAGTCCTCCACCAAAAGTTGATTCCGCCGTTGTCCATCTTACCCCCCATACAGAACCAGTGGTGGATATCCCGAACCCGGATAATTTCGCCCTGCTGGTCAAATCCTCATTCACACAGCGGCGCAAAACACTGCGCAATAATCTCAAAGGAATACTGACCGAGAAAGAAATAACAGAAGCAGGGATAGATCCGTCTGTTCGGGCTGAGACCCTGTCGTTAGAGGAATTTTCGTTGCTGGCCAAAAAGATCAACACATAAAAACTTTCACCACAGAGGACACGGAGGACACAGAGGAAAGAAAATAAAAGTTAAAAATAAAACCAGCACTGTAGATCTTTCTCAGTATCTTAACCTGGGCAGCAGACAAAACAATTTGTTTTTAAACCTCTGTGTCCTCCGTGTCCTCTGTGGTGAAAGCTTCTATTTTTTCTGCAACAGCTTCAGCTGACAATGTAGCATCTACAATTATTTCTGCATATTTTTCATATAAAGCTGTTCGTTCGACATACAATTCATGCAAGCTCTGATGTGCCTGCTTTACCAGCCCGCGGGTATCCAGGTTTTTTATGCGATCTTCAATGATTTCATAGGGCACAGACAGGTAGATAATACGCGACAGCCTGGATAAATGCTGCATGGCTGTCTCGGAATATACAACGCTGCCGCCGGTTGCTATGACAGCTTTTTTGGCATCTATTGAAAGAATGGCCTGCTCTTCAAACCGGCGCAGTTGCATGTAGCCATCTTCGTTGACAATACTTTGTAGAGTTCGTTTCTGCTGTTGGCAAATAAGTTTGTCTGTATCAATAAACTCAAACTGCAGGCACTTTGCAAGCAAATGCCCAACGGTACTTTTGCCGGCACCCGGCATACCAATCAGCGTAATATTTTCTAGCATATAAAAGTATGAGTGTATGTCCGTGCTGGCCGGACAAGATATTCAGGGAGCAAATCAGGGATAGCCAAAATTTTCTTTCATAGTCTTTTGCATCCAGCTTTCCACCTTCTCATTCAGCTCACGTGCCTTCAGACCTTTTGATTCTATCAACGGTCCAATAATTACCTTGATATGTCCGGGATATTTACGGAAACTCTCTTTAGGCCAGAATTCTCCAGCATTCAGGGCCACTGGAACAACCGGTGTTCCTGTCCTTACAGCCAGTAGACTACCACCCGGTTCAAACTTTGCCTGTTCACCCGGCGGTACCCGAGTACCTTCCGGGAAAATGACCATGGTGCGCCCCTGCTTGAGTAATGCACCGCCTTTTGTGACCAGCTGATTCAATGCTGCTCGTGGTGTTCCACGATCTATGCCGACGGACCTGGTCAAATAAAGTCCCCAGCCAAAAAAAGGGATCGTAAACAACTCTTTGTTAAACACCCATGCCGACTGCCTGAACAGAAAGTTTGAAGCAATGGTCTCCCATGTAGACTGGTGTTTGGGCAGGGCAATATAAGGATGCGATGGCAGGTTCTCGCTGCCTAGCACTTCATAAGTCAGGCCACAACATACTTTTAGTAACCACATTTGTAATAACGCCCAATATCGAATCAGCATTGCGCGATATTTATACTCAAACGGTGAAATGAGTACCAGGATAAGAAACAATATTATCATACTGGTTACCATAAACAGATAATAGATGAATGACCGAATCCACGGTAGCGGGCCATCACGATTACCGCTTTTTTCATACATAATTCAGAGGTTCCCTAGTCTCTCACGAATTGTTTCATCCAGTCTGCCAGCCAGCAGGGCATTGGTAAAGGATGCAAGATCCTTGAAAACTATCACCTCATCAGGTGAAAGTGGGCTATCTTTCCTATTTAGCATCTTTAGTGTCCGCCTGCCCTTCCCTGTTTTAACCAGCACGGGCAGGGCGCCAACATCCTGTGCTGCCTGCAGATCACGCATGGAGTCTCCTACCGCTGGTACACCGCTCATTTCTATCTTCAGCCTGGCGGCGACATCACGAAACATTCCCGTTGCCGGCTTGCGGCAACTACAATTGTCATCAGGGCCATGCGGACAAAAAAAGACTGCCTCAATCAGGCCACCTTTATCTCTGGTCTCATCCAGCATGTGCCGATTAATTTCATTCAGCGTTGCAACGCTAAACAGACCCCGCGCAACGCCTGACTGGTTGGTTATCACCACTACGCGATAACCATGACGGTGCAGCAGGGCTATCGCCTCCAGTGAACCCGGGATTGGCCGCCATTCATCCACGGATTTGATGAAATCACAGGAATCCTGGTTTATGACGCCGTCTCGATCGAGAAGAATAGTTTTCATTTGGGTGTCCTATTCCTGGCCATAAAATCCAGATACCCGTATGCGGCCATTTATCATCTTCGCTTCACGCTTCATTAGCCTGTCCATTTTTTTCCAGAAGGCCTCGAGCAGATCAAAATCGCCGGCAATTGCCGTACCCATCACAAGAATCAACAGATCCGCCGTTTCCTCAGCCATCTCCTCCATACCCTTGCCCTTGGTCACACAGGAAGACATTTCACCCAGCTCTTCGGCCATCAGTGCGATACGGTAAACCATATCTTCACCACCAGTGCCACTGAAATCGTGCTTGTCATGAAAGGACTGTACCATTGCCAGCATTGCAGCATATGAATCTCGCGATGTCGTCTCTTCAGGCACTAGTATGCTCCTTTATTGTAATTGCGACAGGTCAGCGGTGCGCAGAAACATCTCACCAAGACGATCCAGCAGAGCCAGGCGATTGTTACGCAAGGCCTGATCTTCATCCATCACCA
>BTQX01000205.1:0-3576 GCA_036986095.1 Gammaproteobacteria bacterium | reverse complement strand
CCATCAGGTGAATCAATTCATCATTCACCACCCTTATCACCGCCTGACCCGGTGTCAGACTGCCTATCACTTCCTGACCAACGGCCTTTTCCTGTACACGTGTAACAAAGGCCTTGACCACTGGCAGTGCCACATCGGCTTCCAATAACGCTATCCGAACTTCGCGCATGGCCTCCTGGATATTATCTTCCGTCAGCTTACCCTGACCACGTAATTTCTTGAATGTGCCCTGCAGGCGATCACCGAGATTTTCAAACATATGTTTTCTACCTTGTTATCCTGAGTATTACTAATTTTACTCCCACACCACCATCCAGGTCACGGTATAGATTTTTCACCAGGCATGTCGAAATACATTCGCTGGCGAATAAGAGTTTATCTTCTTAACAATGACTCGTTAGGGTATTATTGAACGTTGTATTCGTTTTTTTGTAAACCCATCCTTTGAAATCGGGCAAATAATGACTTTCACCGTGTTAATGGCCATTGTAGTAGTACTGTATGCACTTGCCAGTCTGCTTGTCATACGCAGCCTGGTCAAACCTGCCGCAACACTGGCCAGCCCACAGCATCGCATGCTGCTGCTGGCACTTGTCTCGTCATTGGTCTTTCATGGCATTTTGCTGAAACTGCAGATTTTCACTGGTGAAGGGATAAATCTTTCATTCGGTTACGCCATGTCGCTGGTGATGTGGGTCATCACCCTGTTGTATCTGATAACCAGCCTGTTCCGCCGTGCTACCAACATTGGTGCTGTCATCCTGCCACTGGACATAATTACCCTGATCATCGTCATTTTTCTACCCAATAACACGCTTATCGCCAGCGGCAGCCCACTTTTGCATCTGCATATTGCCATTGCCGTGCTGGCATACAGCCTGCTGGCCCTGGCAGGTGTACAGGCATTGTTTGTGAACAGCCGGGAAAAGGCCCTGCACAAACATCAGGCCAGACAGATTAATTTACAGCTACCACCGTTAGAAGCCATGGAATCCTTATTGTTTCACCTGCTATGGGGCGGGTTTATTCTGTTGTCACTAACCCTGATTAGTGGCATCTTTTTCTCCGAGCAGATATTCGGCAAAGCCTTTGTCATTAATCATCATATAGTCCTGTCTGCCAGTGCATGGCTGGTTTTCGCTATCTTCCTGTTTGGTCATTGGCGCTGGGGCTGGCGCGGGCGCAACGCAGTTCACTGGACGATAGGCGGTCTCAGCCTGCTGATACTGGGGTATTTTGGCACCAAATTCGTTCTGGAATTTTTACTTGGCAGTTAAGTAAGACACGAACACGGCCTGCCTGTTGGGGAAAACTGGATGAAGGAAGCGGCTGAAAAGATCCGTAACGTAGGTATAAAGTGGGTGTTGTTGTGATAAATCAGATCCAAGTTCCAAGATCCAAGTAAAAATCAACACCCTTAATTCTGAGTCTTGGAACTTGGAACTTGGAACTCAAGAACGTAGAATAAACAACCCATACACAATGAGAAACCACTTCCTTGAGTGAATTACCTGTCTGGGTGCTGTTTGTAATTCTGGCCGTACTCATTGCCTGCTCTGCTTTTTTTTCATCCTCTGAAACCGCTATGATGGCGCTTAACCGCTATCGTCTAAAGAATCTTGCTGACAAGGGACATCGCAGTGCGAAGCTGGCAAGTCGTCTGCTTGATCAGCCTGATCGACTGCTCGGTGTCATTCTGTTAGGCAATAACCTGGTCAATCTTTCTGCCGCCTCAATCAGTACAATTGCCGCCTTGCGTCTCTATGGCGAGACTGCCATCGCCATCTTTACCTTTATCCTTACCCTGATCGTATTGATATTTGCTGAAGTTGCACCGAAGACGCTGGCAATGCGCCATCCTGAAAAAATTGCTTTTCCTGCTTCTTATGTACTCATCGTGCTGTTGTGGGTCTTATATCCCATAGTCTGGATCATCAATATTGTTGCTAACCGTTTTTTACGCCTGTTCAATATCAAGCCACAACACAACCGGGATGCGCTGAACCAGGACGAGTTGCGTACTGTGGTGAGTGAAGCGGAAGGCCTGATCCCCAAGAGTCACCATGACATGTTAATGGGCATCCTGGACCTGGAGCGAATCACCGTAGAAGATATCATGGTCCCACGTAGTGCCATCGAAGGCATTGATCTTGACGATGAATGGGACGAGATCCTGGAACAACTGGCTACCAGTCATCATACCCGCCTGCCTGTCTTTAAAGGTAGCCTGGACAATGTAGTCGGTGTACTGCATTTACGGCGGGCTATACATGCAGTGCAGACTGATGATCTTGATCGGGAAAAACTGGCAGAACTACTGAGACCTGCCTACTTTGTGCCGGAAGATACGCCGGTAATGCAACAACTACTGATCATGCAAAAAGAAAGGCGTCGCCTGGGCCTGGCAGTTGATGAGTATGGCGACCTGCAGGGCATGATTACTATGGATGAAATTCTTGAGGAAATCGTTGGCGAATTTAATACTCAGGTTCCAGGCGACCTGCAGGATGTGCATAAACAAAGTGATGATTCCTACATGGTCAATGGTATGGCCTCTATTCGTGATCTAAACCGGAATATGGGCTGGCAACTGCCAGTTGACGGGCCTAAAACACTGAACGGCCTTATACTGGAAAAGCTTGAAGACATTCCTCAAACCGGAACTACCATGCTGATAGATAATTATCCTGTTGAAGTAGTACAGACCAAGGGTGCGGCAGTGCGGATGGTGCGTATCTATCCACGTGTAGAATCTGTGGTCGATGAGACTGACACAGACACGTCTTCATAAAGGGCTCATCTATCAATCTTGTTTTCATGTACTGACTATAGGACAATTCTGCGACTTTCCAACTTACCTCGAGTACAGCGCGTAAAACGCTTTTTTGATACATCTTCAAGGGTTTATGAATTAGCCAATGCAATCCACATTTCTCAACCGCACAATCAAAAGTGGCCTGGCTAAAGCTGGACTATCAGTCTCGCGTTCAGATCACGGATTTATGATTAACCGGACCGGGACTGGGCAACGAATACTATTACACAGTGCACTGATAAGGGCTGATTCTTTCTCGCCTGAAGATCATGCATCTTCTCGCCTTACCGGTCTTGTTATCGATAACACAGGCATACACTTAACTAACCAGGGTCTGCCGGACAGCAATCTATCAGTCACTTTATCCGGCGAGCAAATACAGCCCGCATCAAATAACACATCCAGCCCTGAATGGCAGTGGCCAGAAGAACTTAAAAATGGCATACGCACTCTGGCAATACAGTTTAAAGAAGTATCTGGAGAGGAATTCTGCGACAGCTACCTAATCGATTTCAGGCAGGAAAACCAGCGTTTGTTTGGTGCTCTGTACAGCCACCTCATTACCGACCCAGTAATGGGTATATTCATGATTGGCTTGAGGAATAATCAATGCTTCGCCCAGGGCTGGGTATATGACCCGAACCACCAGCCTAAAGAGAAACATTTTACACTGAATGGAATTATACCTTCGGTTCACTTCAGTAAAAGCCAACCAGACTGGGAAACCCATATTGGCCCTGTCTCTTCATACTTCACGATGA
>BTQX01000204.1:0-3590 GCA_036986095.1 Gammaproteobacteria bacterium | reverse complement strand
ATGTCGCTGTTGTCCTCAACATATTTGATCATTGCTTTCGCAGCAATACGACCACCGGCATGTGAGCCTGATGAGAACTTATGGCCGGAAGCACCGCAGCCGTCACCCTCGGTAAACAGACCACGAACGGTAGTCATACGGTTGTAGCCCCAGTGGTAGTGATCCGGGGTACCTGGCAGATCTTCAGGACCTGAACACCAGATACCGGCACAACCTGCATGTGATCCCAGCAGGTATGGCTCGGTAGGCATCAACTCAGACACCTCCTTATCCGGCTCAATGTTTTCACCCGCCCAGATGCCGCACTGACCGATAGTCATATCGAGGAAATCTTCCCAGGCTTCGGCTTCAAGATGTTTGATTTCTTTCGGTGTCATCTTCTCTGCCAGGTTGGCCAGAGCAGTCACCGTATCCATAAAGATCGGACCCATGCCGATCTTCATTTCATGTATCATCAGATGGTTACGCAGACAGGTACCCATTGCGTGGCCTTTGACGTATGCACCATAGCCGTGCTCCTGCAGCATGTGTGCATTCTTTTCCGAATAGTCTTCGCCGATGGCGTTAATTGCTTTTGCTTTGAACAACAGGAACCACGCGCCTACAGGACCGTAGCCGTCTTTGAAACGAGCTGGGACAAAGCGGTTTTCCATCAGTGTCAGTTCAGCACCTGCCTCAGCAGCCATCGCATAAGTAGATCCGGCATTCCATACCGGGTACCAGGCGCGGCCTGTCCCCTCACCCACTGAACGCGGACGGAATACATTCACGGCACCACCACATACAAGCAGACAGGCCTTGAACCTGTAGACGTACATCTTGTTCTCACGGACAGAGAAACCCGCAGCGCCTGCAACACGGCCTGGATCGTTTTTATCATCGATCATACGGACAATGAAAACACGTTCCTGGATGTTGTCGATGCCGAGGGCTTTCTTGGCAGCTTCTGCAACGATAGGTTTATAAGACTCGCCGTTGATCATGATCTGCCAGCGGCCGGAGCGAACAGGTTTGCCGCCTTCGGTCAGGCTCTTGTCTTCATCGCCTTCCTGTTTCCAGATTGGCAAACCCCATTTTTCAAACTGATGAACAGAATCATCAACATGACGGCCAGTATCATAGACCAGATCTTCACGGGTAATGCCCATCAGATCGCCACGGACGTAGCGTACGTAGTCAGCTGGATCATTTTCACCCATGTAGGTGTTAATGGCTGACAGACCCTGTGCAACAGCACCAGAGCGATCGACCGCCGCTTTGTCGACCATTTTGATCTTAAGGTTTTTGTTCTCGTTCCAACGCTGCAGTTCAAATGCTGCACCACAGGCCGCCATACCGCCACCGATAACAAGAATATCAACTTCCTCTTCGATGACTTCAGGATTTCCTATACTATATTCAGACATAATATCTTCCTAAACTTAAGTGTTCTCTTATAAAAAAACTAGTCCGTCGCTTAAGAAGCGTTGAACTGGCTCATATCGCAGGAATGAGTGCCTTTAGTGAACAGCGTGCTGTGATCACCAATTTCTGCATCAACAGGCTCCGGTAGACCAGCGAAAGGATCGATTGAACCTTCAGCAGTGGTACGAATCGGGAACTTGAAGCGCTTCATGTTGCCATTGCGGAATTTGATGGTCCACATGATGGCATCTGAACCACGCAGAGGCTGAACCATGCCACCCAACGGGGTAATGTCAGCATAGCTACGGCATTCAATAGCATTCTGTGGGCAGATTTTAATGCAGGAATAACATTCCCAGCACTGCTCGGGTTCCTGGTTGTAGGCTTTCATGGCATGGCCTGTTTCAGAACCGTCCTTGTCCAGATTCATCAGATCATGCGGGCAAATATACATGCATGCAGTCCTGTCCTGACCCTTACAACCATCGCATTTTTCAGTACGAACGTAAGTAGGCATTGTTTAGCTCCTTTTATTTATTGCTATCAATTATCTAGATAAATTTCTAACTGCCGCAAAACGACAGTCTGAAATACTTTTCACCGGGTCACAATCCTCATCGATATACCATCAAACCCTGAACCACCTTGTCCCACTGGCGTGAATACTTTCAATATCTCGCATACGACAGGACTTTTACAGGGGTGGAACTGTAATGCCTTGCTGTTCGTAACACTAATCAGTATTGTATTAGCCGCCATAAATGTGGCTTATCAACCCGCAAAATCCAGTGTAAACTGTTTATATTACCAGAGTTTTGGAAAAATTCCCCATTTTGAATAAACAGGAAAAGCCACCTGAAAACAGACGGCTTTTCAATAACTTGGATAGATCAATCCAGGTTCTGATAATAGTCCATCAATATTTGTGCGACTTCTGGACGCGAAAACTCTGCCGGTGGTGCTTCACCATTGCCCAGCATTTCACGCACACGGGTACCGGAAAGAAGAATAAAATCGTCTTTGGTATGGTCCGGTACATCGCGCATCATGACAACCTTGTGCAATTTTTTCGAATAGGCTGTGTGGTCAGCGTTAAATATCTCTATTTCCAGAGCACCCGCAGGCACCTCTTCGTCAAAAATAGTCTGCGCATCAAAGGCACCATAATAATCGCCAACGCCGGCATGATCTCTACCGATGATGAAATGTGTAGCGCCCATGTTCTGACGGAATAAAGCGTGCAGTACAGCTTCACGAGGACCGGCATACAACATGTCGAAGCCATAACCGGTTATCATCACAGAATTGGCCGGGAAATACAGTTCCACCATCTTACGTATGGAGGCATCGCGCACAGGGGCAGGAATATCACCTGGCTTCAACTTGCCCAGCAGCATGTGAATAACACAACCGTCTGCATCAACAGCATCCATCGCCATTTTGCACAGCTCTTCATGTGCGCGGTGCATAGGATTTCTGGTCTGGAAGGCAACAATCTTTTTCCATCCATGCCCCTGGATTTCATTGCGGATCTCGACCGCAGTACGGAAGGTGTCTGGAAAGTCGGACTGGAAATAGCTAAAATTCAGCACTTCTATCGGTCCGGAGACTGCGACCTGGCCCTGGTCATTAAATGCAGCGACACCTGGATGCTCCGGGTCGTTCGTACGGTAAACTTTTTTCGTCATCAGCGCCATTTGCTCATCGCTGACATTTTCGATAGCCGTAACAGTTTGCACAGCAAGTACCGGATTGCCTTCCACATTCGGGTCGCGTAAGGCGATGCGGTCACCAACAGCAAAACCTTCGGCCTTTTCTGTCAGATTCAGCACGGGTACCGGAAAGAAGATACCGTCAGTCGTCGTCAGCTTATCAGCACAGGAAACAGCATCTGCGACATTCATGAATCCGGTTAATGGATTGTAGTAGCCAGCGCCTAACATGACGGCATTACCGGCAGCAGATGAACTCAGTGTCATGGAAGGCAGGGATTCTGCCTCTCTGGATAATGCTTCGTGTTTTTCCGTATCGTAAACGAATAACGGATTCAACTCATCGGAACCGTGAGGTTTGATCATTGCTCAGAAACTCCTTGCTAGATTATTCGGGTGTTGTGTAGTCGGACGATTCTTCAGATTTTGAGCGCCCTTGTCAATCAATGCTTTTTATGTGGATATTGCGAAGAA
>BTQX01000203.1:0-3600 GCA_036986095.1 Gammaproteobacteria bacterium | reverse complement strand
GCCGCTTTTTTTGACTGTTTTTTTCTGCGACTGCTTTGCCGCTTTTTTGGCTGCTTTTTTTGCAGCCTTTTTTTCCGATTTTTTAGCCTTTTTAGCTGACTTTTTGACAGCTTTCTTCTTCGACAACTGTTTTTTCTTTTCTTCCTCGGCCTTACGGGCTGCTTCGACCTTGCGAGCTTCTTCCGCCTTGCTGGCTGCTTCGACCTTGCGAGATTCTTCAGCCTGATGCGCGTCTTCAGCCGAACGCGCCGCATTTTGAGCAGCCGATTGCTTTCGTCGCTTTCTTTGATCAAAGATATTCTTGATCAACAAATAGATGGCCCTGATGGCAAAAAATATTGTGCTAATAACCGTAAATAAGATGGTCCAGATTTTGAATCCCAGAGCAGCGAAACTGAACTTCTTTTTAGCCGGCTGTTTACCCGGATCGATATCGCCATCACCAGGCAATAAAGGATCGTCAGGGAGAACGCTTCCAGCACAGAATGCCTTACGGGCACTTATACATCCAAGAGGAATGACTAACAGCGTTAAAATAGTTGAAATAATTACACCAAACAGCAATGTAATGGCCATGCCATTAAAGATTGGGTCTGTCATGATAAATAACGACCCAAGCACCAAAGCCATGGCAGTAATAACGATGGGCCGTGTTCTTGTTTTGCAGGCGAGAATCATGGATTCACTTACCGGGTGGCCCTTTGCCACCATATCCCGTGAGAATTCGACCAATAGTATTGAATTACGGACTATGATTCCGGCAAGAGCAATAAAGCCAATCATGGAAGTGGCGGTAAATTCCTTGCCCAGCAACGCATGTCCGGGAACGATCCCGATCAGGGTTAGTGGTATTGGCGACATAATGATCGCAGGCATTATGAAATTACCAAACTCCCAGACGACCAGGATATAGATCAGCACCAGCGCAATCATAAACGCCCCACCCATGTCACGGAAGGTTTCCCAGGTAACGGTCCACTCACCTGTCCACTCCCAGGTCGATTTAGATGTATCCTCAGGGGTGCCATACCAGGAAAATTCAGGTTTAACGCCATCTGGAGCCGTATAGCCATCCATTTGTGACAATATATCGAAAATACCATAAACCGGTGCTGCCAGCGCTCCCGTCATCTCACCCGTAACAAATTCAACCGCCTGCAAGTCCTTGTGATAAATAATCGGATCATGTTTTACCTTAATAAATTCACCCAGCTCTGCGATTGGCACGGAGCTTCCTTGCGAAGACGGGATAGGCAGTTGTAACATTTGATTTAATTGCGAACGTTGAGACAAGGGTGTCTGTAATACGATAAAACGGGGCTCAAGTATGCGCTCAACCTTAATATCACCTAACTTATAACCGCCCATTGCCATATCAAGATTTCTATTGATAGCCTCAACGCTGACGCCTCTGCGTATGGCTTTCTCCCGATCAATTTCAAAGCGCCACATGTCATATTCATCCGGCATCAATGTATCAACATCAGTGATGTACTCTGCCTGCTGAAACATCTTTTCCATGTCTCGAGCAAATTTGCGGCGGGTTTCAGCATCAGGGCCATATACCTCGGCAACCATGGTCTGCAGTACTGGCGGGCCAGGGGGCATTTCGACCACCTGAATCCTGGCGCCTGCAGCTTCAGCAATGGGTGTCAGTAGTGCGCGCGCCTCCTCTGCTAATTGGTGAGAGGTTTTGCTTCTATCCCCTTTATCCAGCAGTTCAACCTGAATATCGGCTTCCCAGGGCTGTTGACGAAGGTAGGAATGGCGGACCAGTCCGTTAAAATTGAACGGCGATGCGGTACCGACATAACTCTGTAATTGTGTGACCTCCGGCAATGTCTGCAGTGCTTTGGTCATCTTAAAGGCGACGTTGCTGGTAACCGGCAGTGCCGTACCATCCGGCATATTTATGACAACATTGAACTCTGCTTTATTGTCCAGTGGCAAAACCTTAACGCGTGCAAGATTAAAATAAAATAAAGACATACTGGCAAAAAAGATGATGAACAAGCCTGTAAGAAACAGCCTGCCGTTTCTCTTTTTTGTGATTAGAGACGTTAATATTTTGCGGAAAAAACGTTCCAGCTTCTCATTACTCTCATGTTCCCTTTTCTCCGCTTTCTTCAAATAAGAAAGACTGGGCTTAAGGCGCATAGCCAGATAGGGTGTAAAAACAAAAGCGGCAAACAATGAAAACAGCATTGCCACTGAACCCAGTATCGGGATGGGCTTCATATAGGGACCCATCATGCCGCTGACAGCACCCATGGGCAGCAATGCTGCAATAACGGTGAATGTAGCCAGTATAGTCGGGTTGCCGACTTCCCTGACGGCATCCACCGCTGTTTCGGTACTCATGCTCCCCTCTTCCAGCCACCTTCGGTAGATATTCTCAATCACAACGATTGCATCATCGACCAGTATGCCAATAGAAAAGATCAGCGCAAAAAGCGAAACACGATCGATGGTAAAGCCCATTATCCATGCCACGAATACCGTTATCATAATGACATTGGGAATGACAATGAGCACTACCATTGATGCGCGCAGACCAAGGAACCACCAGATCAGCAGTGTCACAGCGCCGGTAACAAAGAAAAGCTTGAGAATAAGGCTATTGACCTTATCATTGGCGGTTTTACCATAATTCCGGGTAACCGCAACATTGACATTATCAGGAATCAACCGCCCTTTTAATGTTTCAATCTTTGCAAGTACATCATTGGCTATATCAACGCCGTTGCTACCTGCTTTTTTGGCAACCGATATTGTGACCGCAGGTGCACCGTCGGGAACCGGAGACGTACCGCCCTGATAAGCCTGTCCGGTATAGAAGCTGACAAGGCTCTTCGTTTCTTCCGGCCCCTCTATCACATCAGCGACGTCCCGAACGTAAACCACTGAGCCGTCTTGTGTACCAATGACAAGATTCTCTATATCACTGGCCGTTTTCAGAAAGCTGCCCGTATAAACTTCAAAAGAAGACGTGCCGGACTCAACGCTACCGGCATTCAACTCACCATTGGCGCTACTGATGGTCTGGGCAATCTGGTCCAGTGTTAAATCAAAACCTGCCAGCCGGGCTGGATCGACTTCTATTCTGATCTGTTCCGAGCGTCCACCAGTGATAAATGTCTGACTGGTATTTTTTACCGTTTTGATACGCTGCATGACGTCCAGACTCAGCAGGCGCAGATTCGTATCATCCATTTCGTTCGACCACAACGTCAATGTCACTGTGGGAACATCATCAACTGCTTTCGGCTTAACCAGAGGAGCGGTAGCACCGGGTGGAATCTTGTCCTTGTTAGATTCCAGCTTGTCATACATTTTTATCAGCGACTCACCCATGTCTTCGCCAACAATAAACTGAACAGTAACCATTGCACTGCCGCGCTGGGATGCCGAATAGACATGTTCGATGCCCTGGATTTCAGACATGATCTTTTCCAGTGGATTGGCAATCATGCTGGCAACCTGTTGAGATGAGGCACCGGGATAGCTGACAAAAATATCCACCATCGGCACGGATATCTGTGGATCTTCCTGCCGTGGGGTAAACAACATCCCCATGAAACCGAGACCAAGCAGGGTAAA
>BTQX01000202.1:0-3611 GCA_036986095.1 Gammaproteobacteria bacterium | reverse complement strand
CGTTAGCGACATCGGGGCCTAATGCAGCACCCTGGTAATCACCGCCAATACGGACTTGACCACCGCCGTTTTCGCCACTGGCATCTATCTGCGCCCCTTTAAGTGCAACATCACTGCCGGTAATGGCAATGTCCGGCGCGGACAGCTTGCCACCAACGGTAGCTGTACTGGATGCCTCTAGCCATATCTGACCATCTTTGCCCTGTTTGACTGAGTTCGCGACAATCACACCGGTGTTGCTCAAACTGCCGGCGAAGACACCGACTGACCCGCCATTTGCCAATAGCTTGCCCAGGTTAAGTGCTTTGTTTGTTGGGGCCTGTACCTCAAACTCAATGCCCTCAAGATCCAGGCTCGACAGGGTCATCTTCTGGCCTGCGGCCAGCAGTATTGTGCCCTGCTCAACACTGATGACGCCGCGGTTCTCGACTGTAGGGGCAATTAGTACCACTTCGCCGCCCTTGCCGGTAGTGATCAGTCCGCGGTTGATCACTGATCCATTACTGGCATCACCGCTAAACTGATAGTTGCCTGACTTAAAATCCTCGTCTGATAAGTTAAGGCTAGAAGCAACCAGCCCGGCCGTATCCACCACCGCGTTTGCACCAAACACCACGCCATTGGGATTAATCAAAAACACATGACCGTTGGACAGCAACTGGCCCATGATGGCTGAAGGGTTCTGTCCTACCACGCGGTTCAATACCGCGCTGGTACTGTTTTGCTGGATGAAGCGGGTGATCTCCTGCTGGCCGATAGAAAAATCCTGCCAGTTGATGATCGCACCCGGAGAGTTGTGGATGTTCAGTTGGCCGGCAGCAGAATGTATCTGTACCGAACCATTGACAATCTGCGCACCGCCAGGGTTGGCAAAGCTCTGGCTGGACAGTGCCGTTAATATGCAGAGCGATAACAGCCCTTTCAGTTTACGGGAAACTGATTTTTTGACTACTTTTTTATTGCCTGATGCCTTCATGTATTTCTTATCAATTCATCATTTCCAAAAATAGCGGTTTAAAACAATCGCACCGTGACGGCGCTCCTGCAATGCGATCTATCTCAGCTTGTTGATTTTCGCAAAAAGCGCCACCCTCCACGCGATTTTTATCCTTCATCTTTAATCCTTCATCTTTAATCCTTCATCTTTAATCCTTAGCCCCATCCATAACCCCCAAATACATAAAACCTAAAACATTCTTTCCCCTTTCCCCTTCTACCTTTCTTTTTTGTTTACTGCACCTCACAAGACTGTCCACCACTCGACGGGCCAAACAGGCCGTACAGCTCAAAGAAGCGATCATTGGCTTCGTCCGCTTTTGGGTATGGGTCGTTTAACTGAAAAGGCGGAATCTTTTTTAGCCTGTAGGTAAGCACGCCGTTAGAAAACAGTGCTTCATTCGCACCTAAATGGACATCATTCGCCAGGGTAAGGGTATGGGTATGTCCGTCATAAGTGGTGAAATAAAAGCCAGGCTGGGAGAAGTCATGATCCCTAACTTCGAACATGCTCAGGTACAGACCATTAAACTGTTCGTCATCGGGTCGTGTGTCCCGTGGCCAACGCATGAAGTCGGGGACATTTTTTAAGTAACGGGGGACACCACTGCCATCATACTTTGCTACTTTGCAGTCGCCGACCACTGGAATGGATGGCTTGCCACCGGATGGGCCCTCGCATCGACCGACCAGTATTACACCGTCCCTGTACGCAAAATCCACAGCGCCAGACCAGACATGCACCCAGGTCGGGTTCTTATAGAAAGCATCAAACCCGGTGCCGCGTATTCCCATCGTAGAAGAGGCTGTTTTGACCTTGAAGCCATCCGGGTTTTGCTTGCCGATGCTGCCGGTCAGTGTTCGTAACCCCCCCTTCAGTAACTCAGTAACAAAGCGGCTTTCCTTAGTCCCTTGATGGCTTATCAAATAATCCTTTAATACGACTTCACTGGAAGGCCGTATGGTCAGCCGGGTGTCATCACGGAAAATGACGACGACGAATGACTTGTCAGTTGTCGTCAGGGTGTCGCCAAGATAGATCGGGCCGCCTTTATCAAGGAGTCGCTGTTTGCCGGTAGTATCTTTTGCCTTGACCTCGGCCTTTATCATTGTCACGCGCCCGATAACCAGCGATTCGGGTGAGATATTTTTTTTGTTATCTGGAAGTATCTTCATCTCTTTGGCACAGTCCTGCTCACAGAGTCTGGCATCGTATTCGGTGCCGCGTATCCCCATGGTGGCATAGGGTGTCGCTACGGTACTTGCCTCTGGGTTTTTCTTGCCTATCAGACCTGTTAATGCACGCATACCACCCTTTAACAGGCTATAACTTGCTTTGCCCTCGCCGTCTTTCCAGACATATTCATCAACCACAAATACCGTGTCAGGGCGCAATGTGATGCGGCTACCGTCATTCATCTCGAGTATAATAAAACTTTTCGTGCCGGTTGTGATCTGATCATGCTTGTGTATGGGATTTTGCTTTTCTAGTAGGCGGACTGCACCATTTTCGCTTTGTGCCGAAACAGCACCGCGTACAAACAGCGCTCTGCCCACTTCAGCCGCAGGTACTGCGGCTGCTAACAATAATTGCGGAAGTAAAAGGCCTATCAGCAACAGGAAAATTCCCTGAATATTTTTCGTTTTCATAATCTGGCCCTGTCCCGCATCCCTGTTTAAAAACGTCCAAACAGATTGAAGTGGATCCGACTGTCTCCTGCTGACGTGCCATCTGGTTGTCGATCATCGACACCATTAAGAACATAGCCCCAATCAAGCCGCAGACTAAACCATTCTCGCCAGCTCCATCGAAGTCCCAGACCAGTACTGAGAATCGATTCACTATCGATTTCCCCCGGTAAAGCATCTTCAAGCCGGGTCACACCACCATCTATAAATGCCAGGGTACGGACTTTCTGATTTCCCAGCGGTGGCGCAAGCACCTGAAAAGAATATCTGATGCCCTTGTCTCCTGAGACCTCACGTTCCTCAAAACCACGCACTGAATTCACGCCACCTGCACCAAACTGCTCACCCACTATTAATGGCTGGTTTGCATACTGGCCAGAAATTTGCATATCTGCCGACCAGTCGCCCAGGTATTTCCTGCCTGACAGGGCGAAGCGTAGTAGCGACCAGTCTGATTTGGCGCCAAGGCGGGAGAGGGTGTAAAAAAGATCATTGTTTCTGCTGCCACCCGGAAGATTTACCTGCGGACGAATGAAAAATTCCAGTTGGTAACCTGGCTTCCTCAGCTCGCCGCCATAGCGGAAGCCCAATGGGCGACTCCTAACGTCTGCACCAATCTGCTGACCCTGGAAGAAGACATCATTTTCAAACACCTTATCGAAAACAGAAATAGCCAGTTCCTGGGAATAGCCACCGCGCCGGGCAAATATTATGTTGTAGGTACCACCCACCACTTCACCCTTGCCCGCTACATCAAAAAAATTTGCCACCGTCCCGGTATCGACATTTGATTTGGAATAGAGGAAATCAAAAGTACCTCCTGCAGAATAGAAAGGCATCTGGTAGAGAAGACCGTACTGCACGGCCCTGTCGGTTTCTTCAGGTGAAAGTGTGTATGTTAGTACGGCATTGTGATCCCGGTTGAA
>BTQX01000201.1:0-3635 GCA_036986095.1 Gammaproteobacteria bacterium | reverse complement strand
CCTGCTGATTAAGCAGGTCTGGTCTGCTGATTACATACTCATCCGATACTGGTTTGTAGGAGATGGCAATAGGCACGGTCCAGATAGCCACGTCCTTGTCCCATACATAATTACGTACCCGTTTGAGCACAAACTCCATGTTCAACTGCAGAGGGATACTCTTGCTCAGAGCTTTTCTTACATCATCAGTCAGGTTCAGGGTAAGCTTTCCATCAACCTGAATAGACTCACCGTCATGGCGGGCTTCTATATGATCCATTGTGAAGCCGCGACTGCTGGCAGCACAGGACCAGATCGAGAGCAGCAGCAACAGAAAGAGCGTGAGTTGTTTGTTAGTTTTTTTGCAGGCAAGCATAAAAGAAGCCGTCCATCTGGTGTTCGCCGGGCAGAATTTGTATCCCATGCTGGCGTGAGTGTCCGTAGTTTACATCTATACGCAGTTCTTTTGCATGGTCTTCTTGTGACAGGAAGCTGTCGATAACATTTTCATTCTCCTGCGGCAGGATAGAGCATGTGGCGTAGAGTAACTTCCCACCCGCTTTCAGCAACGGCCACAGTGCGGACAACAGCTGTAATTGTTGTTGCGCGAGCTGTTCGATATCGGTGGCTCTGCGAAGTAGCTTAATATCCGGGTGGCGACGAATGACGCCGGAGCCTGAGCAAGGGGTGTCCAGCAGGATGCGATCATACTTCTGACCAGACCACCATGTTTCCGGCTTGCAGGCATCTCCCTGCTTTACTTCAACCTTATGCCCCAGTCTCATCATGTTTTGATTGATACGAAGGAGGCGTTGTGGATCCAGCTCCAGCGCGGTCAGCTTTACCTTGCCACTTGATGCCTCTGCTATATGAGCCGTTTTCCCGCCGGGTGCAGCACAGGCATCGAGTACCTGCTGGTCATCCTGCAGATCGAGCAGGCCGGCGGCAAGTTGCGGCGCTATATCTTGTATGGAGACCAGCCCATCGTCAAAACCGGGCAATCTTTCTATCTGGCAGGGTGCTTCAAGCGTAATGCCGGAGGGTGAAATGTCACTGCTCAGGGCATGGATGCCGGATGTTTTAAGCAGGCCGAGATATCCCTCCCTGCTACTGCGCTGGACATTAATGCGCAGTGACATCGGCGCCTGTTTATTGTTTTCATCCATAATTTCCCGCCATTGTTCAGGCCATGATGTCTGGATGATTTGCAACAGCCAGTCTGGGTGGGAGCTTACTGCAACCGGATGGCTGTCTATTTTATTGTTTAGCGAATCAGCCTGTCGCAGATAGTTTCTCAGTACGCCATTTACCAGGCCTTTTGCCCATTTTTTCCTTATTGTGTAAACGATATTAACTGTTTCTGAGACTATCCCATGTCTGGCGATATCAGTTTTTGACAGCTGGAACAGCGCCGTTAACAAAAGAAAATGTATATCCCGGTGTTTGCGCTGCAGGGGTCTGTCCAGTAACAGGGAGAGTATTACTTCCAGTTGTTGATACCAGCGCAGTGTGCCAAGGCAGACCGATCTGGCAAATGAAACATCGCGTGCATTTGCTAACCCATTAATGCCGGCATCCTCCAGTGCTCTGTCACTGTTTAATCCTTTATCGGCCACAAGTTGCACGGCCCAGCAGGCAACAAGTCTGGCAGAGATTTTATCATTGGCCCGGGTCATTGGCATTGTTGCTCCAGCATGGCCCCTGCATCCAGCCGCATGCCATTTAAGAAGTCAGCAGCGCACAGAGCTTTGCCGCCTGGGCGCTGTAATTTAGTAATGCGTAAAACACCTTTTCCACAGGCGATGCGAATGCCGGATTTATCTGCTGACAGGATAGTTCCCGGTTCAGCTGTCAAGTTTTCATCACTGCATTCAGCCTGTGATATTCGTAACTTGATGCCCCTGTACCAGGTCTGTGTGCCGGGCCAGGGGTAGAATGCGCGGATCCGCCGTTCTATCACCTCGCAATCCTCTGACCAGTCGATATTACTCTCCTTCTTGCTGATTTTTCTCGCATAGCTGCTAAGTTCATTCTGCTGGGGAATAGCATTTTTCTGATAGTAGGCAAGGTTCGACAGGACATTTGTGATTGCCGTTGCACCGACGTCGGCCAGCCGGTCATGCAGCTGTTGCCCGGTGTCTGTTTGTTCGATAATGACAGGATATTGTGCAAGGATGTCTCCGGTATCGAGACCGGAATCCACCTGCATGATGGTTATCCCTGTTTCTTTATCACCAGCTTCGATTGCCCGATGTATCGGCGCAGCACCACGCCAGTGGGGCAGCAGGGAGGCATGTATATTCAGGCAGCCCTGGACAGGTATTTGCAGTATTTCGGGTGGCAGGAGAAGGCCATAGGCTGCCACGACCATGACATCGGCAGAAAAGGCTTTCATCTTTATGGAGGCATCTTTCAGTTTGGCGGGTTGCTCAATCACCAGGCCATGTTTCTGAGCACATTGCTTTATCGGGCCAGGGCGGGTTTTTCTCCCGCGACCCGCCTGGCGGTCTGGTTGAGTATAGACTGCGACGACATCGTACCCGGTTGCAAGCAATGCCTGTAGAGCGGGAACAGAAAATTCCGGCGTACCGGCGAAGATGATTCTCATGGGAGGCGTATTGATTGGTTGTTTAGCTTTCGTGTGTTATTTGTCAGGAGCTTCGTTGTGTTTTCAGCATCTTTTTTTTGATTCGATCCTGCTTCAGGTGTGACAGGTAGTCAACAAACACTTTACCGTCCAGGTGGTCGATTTCATGCTGGAGACAAACTCCGAGTAGTCCTTCGGCAGCCAGTTCAAATTGCTTGCCGTCTTTGTCCAGCGCGCGTACATGGATTTTTTCGCCGCGACTAACCTGTGCATAGATGCCGGGAACTGACAGGCATCCTTCTTCCTGCTCGGTGCAACCCTCTGTGTGAATGACCTCTGGGTTAACCATTGCTAGTAGTGAGTCCGCACTATCACTAATGTCTATAACAATAATTCGTTCAAGTACATTCACCTGGGGAGCCGCCAGACCAATTCCGGGCGCGGCATACATGGTTTCAGACATGTCCTCAATCAATGCCTTAATACGGCTGTCAACTTGTTCAACCGGCCGTGCTTTAGCATGGAGTCGGTGGTCAGGATAGATTAATATGTCTAGCAGTGCCATATTTAGATAAGATATCAGGAAACAATATCGTCGAATTATACCCTTTGATAGTAGAGAGATACCCTGAAGCGGGTCTGTTTTTACCGTTTTGTAACGATAATTAACGAATAAATAGCACGGAATGCTTGCCCTGAACCTGTTTTGCAGTGTAAGTTAGAGCAAAACATGAAGAAATTACTTTAACTTAGTGCTATGATCCTTTGAAAAACCGATGGAAGTGCACCTTTTGTAGATAGCCGACATGGCCAAATTCGGTGTATTCATCTAGACTGCCGGAAAAAGACGGGATAGACCACATGAAGATTCTTAACTCACTAAAATTTGCTCTTCTCCTAACGGCTTTAGCCGTTTCCGCAGCAGTGAGTGCTGCCTCGGTAGAGCTGGCTGACAATCACCCGGTTGATTATACCGTAGTAGAAGGTGATACCCTATGGGATATCTCAGGGAAATTCCTCAAGGATCCCTGGCGCTGGCCGGAGATATGGCGCCAGAACAGCCAGATCA
>BTQX01000200.1:0-3635 GCA_036986095.1 Gammaproteobacteria bacterium | reverse complement strand
TGCCATGGACCCCATATTTTTTCATTGCTGGGCCCGAATAAAGCCACACAGGGCGTGTTCATGGCTGCTGCGATGTGCATGGGCACGGAATCGAGACCAATGAAGCAGCTGGCACGGTCAATCAATGCTGAAAGCTCTTTCAGGCTCAGTGTACCGGCAAGGTTTACAACAGGTAGTTCGACGATATCAGATATGATTTGTTTAATGACTTCCATTTCGGCCGGGTCCGGCGCTGAACTTAATACTAACCTGTGCCCGTTGCTATGGAGTTGTTGCAGTACTTCAGCGAACCCCCGACGTGACCAGCCTTTGAACATCCAGCGAGAGGTAGGATGTATTAGTAAGTAATTGCCCTTTTTTAGGCCATGCTTATGCATTAATTCACTGGCTTTTTTATCTGCATCAGGGCCAGGCGTCAGTACCAGTCGCCTGTCTTCTATGGCAGGGTAAATGCCGAGGCGACGTAGGGCGTCAAGATGTATCTCAACTGTGTGGCGGGGCTTTGCCGGGACCAGGTAGGTATGGGTGAAGCTGTCGCGCCACCAGTGACCGCGCTTTCCCGGGTAGGATTGGGCGACGGCATAACGTGGTTTGAGGCGACGTACCAGGCGTGCACCGCGGGCATGTTCAGTGAGGTGTATGACCAAATCATATTGCCGACTGCGCAGTACCTGCATCAGTTGTTGTTCATGTTGCCATTGAGATTTGACACCCTGTTTTTTCCATTTGCGGTCTATGCAGTGGAGCTGGCTGATAGAAGGGTGTTGTTCCAGCATAGGTGATGTATCTGCATACACCAGCGCATCAATTTCCACATCAGGAATAGCTTTTACCAGAACAGTAAAAACAGGCGAAGTCAACAGCACATCACCAAAATGCCGCAACTTGATGACCAACACACGACGAACACACGTCAGGTCAATCGCATCAGCTAAGTAGGATTCTTGCATATTTAATAAACCTTTAGGAACCTCTGATCAATTATGCCATATCTCTGGCTTACAGGCTGATTCACAATCAAGGCGCAGCTTTGAAAGCATGCCTGGGCCTGGTGAAAAGCTGCAACGCAGAGTGTGAATCAGCCTGTAAGCCCCGTAGGGCGAGGCCTGAAGCGCACATCTACGGCATTGTGCTTCTCATCAAAATATTTTGGCCATTCGCCGCGAAGCACGCTTTGTAGCTGCACGCTTCAGGTCTCGCAGAGACATAGCATAATTGATCAGAGGTTCCTTTATCTTTCACCCTGTAGGAGCGTCGTCCCGGCGCGATTGTTTATTTAATTTGACAATGAAATCGCGCCGGGACGGCGCTCCTACGAAAATCGATTTCCCATTCATTCCACCTGTAACCTCGCCCATTTCTTTTCCCATTCATAGGCAGTCTGACATATAACTTCAAGATCCTGATAACGTATTTTCCAGTCCAGTGTTTTATGTATCAGTTCATTGCCAGCGATCAGTTCCGGCGGGTCACCGGCACGCCGGGGTGTTTCGATGATTTTAAAGTCGACACCACTGACGTGTTTTACCATCTGCATGACTTCACGTACAGAGTATCCCTGCCCGTAGCCGCAGTTCATAATTGTGGATTTACCACCCTGACGAAGATAATTCAGGGCTGACAGATGGGCCGAAGCGAGATCCTCAACATGGATATAGTCACGTACGCCTGTACCATCCGTCGTCGGATAATCGGTGCCAAATATACTGACAGAATCCCTCAGGCCAAGTGCTGTCTGACAGGCCACTTTTATCAGGTGTGTCGCTTCCGGTGTTGCCTGGCCGATTGTAAGGTCGGCCCGTGCACCGGCTACATTAAAGTAGCGTAGCGCGATAAAGCGAAAGCTATCATCGATATCCGGTCGATCTGCCAGATCCTGCATCATCCACTCTGTCATCAGCTTTGATCTGCCATAGGCGTTGATCGGCGCCGTATCTGTCTGCTCTGTAGCCGGTTGCTCTTCAGGGATGCCATAGACAGCGGCCGTCGATGAGAAGACAAACTGATTGACACCACTATTGATACAGGCCTCCAGCAGATTGCGGGAGTTTTGTGTGTTGTTGCGGTAATACTTTAGCGGGTCAGTGACAGATTCAGGCACCACGATATGACCGGCGAAATGAATGACGGTATCAACGTTATGCTCTCGCATCAGCTTTGAGGTCAGTTCAATGTCACCAGCATTACCTTCAACAAGGACCGCCTGATCGGGTATGGCCCAACGGTGGCCGGAATAAAAGTTATCAACCACGACAACGCGCTCACCCGCTTCAACGAGTTGATGGCAGGTATGTGACCCAATATAACCGGCACCACCGGTGACCAGCACAGATTTTTTCATTTAATGTTTTCCTTTTCGTCAATAAGTTGCTGAAGTTTCTGCCAGACGTGTGTCGGTGGCAGAGTCTGGTAACAGGCAGGGCTGACTACCGAGGTTTTTGTATAGCGGCATTTGCGATCCAGACAGGGTGAACATTCAAAATTTACTTTTAGCTGTGCCTGGTGGCTCCCCCGGGTACCGGTTAAAAACGGATCTGTTGAACCATATAATGACACGTTTGGTAATGACAGAGCTGCAGCAAGGTGGCCAAGCCCGGTATCGACTGCTACTGCGCCAGTTGAACTGGCAAGCAGTGAGGCTATGCCATTCAAATCCATGGCAGGTGACACCCGTGCCTTCTCATTATTTTGAGCAAGTCTCTCTGCACGAGCTCTTTCTTCATCATTACCCCAGGGTAGCTGTACCTGGTAACCATCATTTGTCGCTAATTCTACCATCTCCAGCCAGTACTGCTCTGGCCAGTGTTTACTTTGCCATGTCGTGCCATGAAGAAAGACCAGTTGGCGGGAGCTGTCATCCGGGTCGCCGGTATAGATGCCATAATCAGCCGGACTCTCAGGTAACGGGTAATCTAGCGCTTTGGCAAACAACTCCCGCACCCTTTCTATAGCGTGCTGGCCCTTGTCTACCTGATGCACAACATCATAGCTAAACGCCACCAGTCCCTCGCGTGCTGATTGACGGTTTAGCCCATGCGATGTACCTTTTGCCATGCGAGTTAGCCATGCACTCTTGATCAGTCCCTGGGCATCGATGACCAGGTCGTAATCAGCTGTCTTTATTCTGTGCTCGAACTCATGCCACTGTTGCCGTGACTGTTTTGAAAAAGGCGACATACGCCAACGGCGCAGAGCCACCGGGATGACCTGGTTAACAGCGCTATGCCATGAGGGTATCGGTGCGAAGGCCTCTTCTACTATCCAGTCAAAGCTGATATCAGGATTCGCAGCCTGCGCATCAGTTAATGCAGGCAAGGTGTGCAGGACATCGCCGAGAGAAGAGGTTTTTATGATCAGTACACGCATGACACCCTGATTAAAGTCTATGGGCTGATTCGAGATACTCAGCTGCCGCATCAATCTCATGTTCGCTGAAAACAATTACCCCATTCTGACGTAACAGAGCAGTAGTAACACCCTGCCCCGAGACCAGTTTAGCATTGAAACTACCGCCATAAACCTGTGTAGAGCCACAGGATGGACTGCTTTCTTTTAGAATCGCCAGCTGTATCTTTTGTTGACGACAAAGAATTAATGCATGTTGAGCACCGCAAAGAAAATAGCGAGTGACATCA
>BTQX01000199.1:0-3641 GCA_036986095.1 Gammaproteobacteria bacterium | reverse complement strand
TTTATTTTACTGACCCACACCATGTCAAACAGCCCGAAATAGTGCTAGAGGGAACAAAATTCCAGAAAGAAATTTGGAAAGTATTGTCACAAATTAGACCAGGTAAAACCCGAACCTACGGTGACATAGCCAGAGAACTTAAGACTTCACCACGTGCAGTCGGCAATGCCTGTCGCAGAAATCCTGTGCCTATATTTATTCCCTGCCACCGCGTAGTGTCTACATCCGGGCGAGGTGGTTTTATGGGACATACCTCGGGTGAACCATTAGCAATAAAAGAATGGTTGTTATCACATGAGCAGAAAGCCACTGCATGCGGGTGAAAAAAACGATGGCGGCAATGGCACTATTGACGCTTTCATTGATTCCCTGTGGCTGGAAGACGGCTTAAGTGACAATACACTTTCCGCCTATCGCTCTGATCTGAATAGTTTTGCACACTGGTTATACAAAAATAAAAACCTGGAGATCGAGAGTGCAGAAAGGGATCATATACAGCTTTATCTTGCTAGCAAAGTACAGAATGGCGCAAGTCCACGCAGTGCGGCACGTCTGTTATCCACCCTGCATCGCTATTATCGTCACAGGATCAGGGATAGCCACCGGGCTGATGACCCAACCAGAGATATTGATGCACCACGAATAGGAAGGCCACTACCTGATAGCCTGTCGGAAGAGCAGGTAATGGATTTATTGCATGCCCCCGATACGAAAACAGTAAGAGGCATCCGAGACAGGGCTATGCTTGAGCTTTTGTATTCTACTGGCTTGAGAGTATCCGAACTTGTTGGATTAAGCATGCAGCAGATTAACCTGCAGGCTGGTGTCTTACGCGTAATAGGTAAAGGTTCAAAAGAAAGGGTGCTGCCAATAGGTGAAGTCGCAGTAGACTGGCTTGAACAATACCTTACAGAATCACGGCCAGCACTGATAGCAGGCAATAGCAGTGATGCCGTATTCTCCGGCCGTTCAGGCAAACCTCTGACCCGTCAGGCTTTCTGGTATGCCATAAAGAAATACGCACTGGCCGCAGGTATTCATACACATCTATCACCGCATACCCTGCGCCATGCCTTCGCAACACACCTGTTGAATCACGGAGCAGATTTGCGGGTAGTGCAGATGCTGCTGGGACACTCTGATTTATCCACGACACAGATATACACACATGTCGCCAGGGAAAGGCTGAATCAACTGCATAAACAACATCATCCCAGGGGTTGAAGGCAAAAGAGAGATTAAGGATAAAGGACTAAGGATAAAAGAGTAGGGCTTCTTTTGAATTTCCTTTGTCCTTTATCCTTTATCTTTAATCTGCTTTTAATGGCGCTCCCTAGGGGGTTCGAACCCCTGTTGCCGGCGTGAGAGGCCAGAGTCCTGGACCACTAGACGAAGGGAGCATATTCGGGAAGATTGATGCTAAAAATGATAAAGTATCGAACTTACCCGATACATTATAAATGATCACACAAACCGCTGAAAGTCTGAATTTAATGGAACCCGTATATCACTCTGGGAAATCGCTTGGCCTGAATAAATCACTGATCTCCCGTTATGCAATGACGGTATTGAAAGTGCTTAGACAAAAGGGCTATGACAGCTATCTTGTTGGTGGTTGTGTGCGTGATATGCTGCTTGGTCTGGAACCAAAAGATTTTGATGTCACGACAAATGCCAGCCCTGAACAGGTGCGTCATGCATTCCGAAATGGACGGATAATCGGGCGCCGATTCAAGATTGTACATGTTCGATTCGGCAGAGAAGTGATTGAAGTCACCACCTATCGCGGTGCACCAGCAAAAACACATCAGGATGAACGCACACATCGTGTCGGCGAAGGGGGCAGGCTGCTGGCTGATAATATCTACGGCAGTCTGGACGAAGATGCAATGCGCCGGGATCTATCAGTGAACGCCCTGTACTATGATCCTGCCACTGATGAAGTGCTTGATTATCATGATGGACTGGCTGATATAAAGCAGGGTTTGTTGCGTGTTATTGGTGATCCAGTAGAACGTTATCGCGAAGACCCTGTACGTATGCTGCGAGTGGTCAGGTTTGCATCAAAGTTGGGCTTCGAAATCGAGCCTTCTGCATCAGAAGCTATCGATCAACATGCCAGCCTGTTGACCAATGTCCCGGCTGCAAGATTATTTGATGAAGTGTTGAAGCTGTTTCATTCGGGAAGTGCAATCACAACGTTTGAAAAATTACGCCAATATGGGTTGTTTGAATATCTCTTTCCTGCCACCGATAATATTCTGGAC
Organism: Gammaproteobacteria bacterium; assembly: GCA_036986095.1. Lineage (GTDB taxonomy): Bacteria > Pseudomonadota > Gammaproteobacteria > BMS3Bbin11 > BMS3Bbin11 > BMS3Bbin11. The sequence goes on along the minus strand of BTQX01000199.1, from coordinate 1,374 downwards.
AAAGAAGAAGCAGGTTATCCACGGACGTTTCTTCCTCTTGCGTTGACGAATACAGATAGGCGCATACAGCAGGGCAAACCGGTCATCCCGTCTTTTCTATATGCGGTTTTACTATGGGAGCCGTTAAGGCAATTTAAAGAAGCCGCCATGCGACTGGGCCTCAATGAATACGACAGCATCCAGCAGGCGGCTGATCAGGCAATCGTTGAAGAAATAAGTACAGTTGCTATTCCTCGCCGATTCACAGCCCAGATGCGTGAAATATGGGTGATGCAGTATTTCTTTGATCAGCGCCGGGGTCGTCAGGTTTATCGGCTGCTGGAGAATAGAAAATTTCGGGCCGGCTATGATTTTATGCTACTACGGGCATCGGTAGGTCAGGCTAGTCAGGATGCAGCTGACTGGTGGACGCTGATACAGGAAGTTGATGAGGATGAACGCAGAAAAATGCTTATGTCCTTATCAGGAAGCAGCAAAAAGCGGCGGCGCCGGAAGAAGAAAAAACCCTCATCGTGACGAATATTTCGTATATAGGTTTTGGCAGTAACTTGGGCGATTCCATGGCTATCCTCGCTATGACGAAAAATGAAATCAGCGCTGTTGAGGGTTTTAGTCTGAAAAGACTGTCCCCTCTGTATCGCACAAAGCCTATTGATGTGACGGATTCACAGGATGATTATATAAATGCCGTGTTTGAAATAGATACAACTCTGGATGCGGATACTGTTCTACAGGAACTGAACAACATAGAAAATCGACACGGACGCAGCAGAGGCAAGGCCAAAAATTTAGCACGCACACTGGATCTCGATCTTTTACTGTTTGGCAATAAAAAAATGAAAAGTAAAACATTGATATTACCTCACCCGCGTATTTATCAACGGGCTTTTGTTCTTTTCCCATTGTTTGATTTATCACCTGAACTGGAGATTCCAGGGCAGGGAAACGTGCAGGCTCTATTAGATAATGTCAGGGATCAGGAGGTCGAACAGTTATGACAGAATTCGGCAGTGCAATAACAGGCTTACAGGGAAAGGCGCCGGAATATATTGTTGTTGAGGGCCCTATGGGAGTAGGTAAAAGCAGCCTGGCCAGACGTTTGGCGGAACAGTTTAATGCCGATAAACTGTTTGAACAGCCGGAAGAAAATCCGTTTCTGGAACGTTTCTATCGATCCAGGGAAAAGTACGCCTTGCCGACACAGCTGCATTTTCTATTTCAGCGTTGTCAGCAAATGAAAACCCTACAGCAGAGAGACCTCTTTCATTCCTCGGTGGTGGGCGATTTCCTGCTGGAAAAAGACAGATTATTTGCACAGTTAAATCTGGATGAAGACGAACTGCATTTGTACGACCAGATATACAAGCACATGAG
>BTQX01000198.1:0-3658 GCA_036986095.1 Gammaproteobacteria bacterium | reverse complement strand
ATCGTCAGATCGAGATTCACTCTCGTCGGCGCCAGATAGGTCAGGCTATCTGAGCCGTCACGTGCCAGATTGTTCGATGCCTTCTGCTCCAGGAGTTCAATCTCCCGCTCATCATCGGATTCAACCCAGCGGGCAGTAGTGACGCCAGCTGGTTCGAAGATACATTCAACCCGGTACTCGGATTTAAGGCGGGAAGCAACGACATCAAACTGCAGGACACCGACAGCACCTAAAATCAGTTCATTGGTATTCAGTGGCCTGAACAACTGTGTTGCCCCCTCTTCACTGAGCTGCTGCAAGCCTTTAAGTAGCGCCTTGTTCTTAAGCGGGTCTTTGAGTATTACCCGACGGAAAAGCTCTGGGGCAAAATGCGGAATCCCGAGGAATTTTAGTTTCTCGCCCTCGGTAAAAGCATCACCGATCTGTATCGTGCCATGGTTATGTATGCCGAGGATGTCACCCGGCCAGGCGTCTTCAGCAGTTGATCGTTCTCCCGCCATAAAAGTCAGTGCATTATTGACCATCACATCACGACCCAGCCTGACGTGGTGCATTTTCATGCCGCGCCGGTAGTTACCTGATGTGACACGCATGAAGGCTATCCTGTCCCGGTGAGCCGGATCCATATTGGCCTGGATCTTGAATACAAAGCCCGTGAATTTTTCTTCTGCCGGCGACACCTGCCGTTGCTTTGACTCGCGGGATTCCGGGTGTGGCGCATGTTCTACGAAACTATCGAGAAGGATTTGTACGCCAAAATTATTGATTGCTGAGCCGAAGAACACAGGCGTCAATATGCCTGCGAGATAGTCTTCCAGTGAAAATTCATAGCTGGCACCCCGTACCAGTTCAATTTCATCCCGTAAATCATCGATTACCATGGCAAGACTTGTAGCGGCTTCGTCTGAATTAATCCCCTCAATTACTTCGCCGTCTATCGCCTTACTGCCCTGCTCGTAGAGATAGATGCGATCTTCGTAGAGATGATAAACACCACGAAACTCTGTGCCCATACCAATCGGCCAGGTCATCGGTGCACAGCGAATATCAAGTACTTTTTCCACCTCATCCAGAATATCAAGTGGATCACGGCCGAAGCGATCCATCTTGTTGACGAAGGTCATGATCGGCGTGGTGCGCAAACGGCACACCTCCATTAGCTTAATCGTCCGCGCTTCGACACCTTTGGCGATATCGATCACCATCAGGGCCGAATCGACGGCGGTTAGGGTACGATAGGTATCTTCAGAAAAGTCCTCATGGCCCGGCGTGTCGAGTAGATTGACGATACGATTCTGATAAGGAAACTGCATCACCGAAGTGGTGACTGAAATACCGCGCTGCTGCTCCATCTCCATCCAGTCAGAGGTGGCATGACGCTCCGCCTTACGCCCCTTTACTGCCCCGGCCAGCTGTATCGCACCACCAAACAGCAATAACTTTTCGGTCAGGGTCGTTTTACCTGCATCCGGATGCGAAATAATGGCAAATGTACGACGTCGCGATATTTGGTCCAGCAATTCACTCATGCTTGATTTTCGTGTATTTATTTGTAATTAAAAGAGAATGTCATTGGTTCTTGCAAAGACGCAAAGAAATCAGGAGAGTAAAATTTGTTTCACTCCCAGCCCAAACTTCATTTACGGTTTTCTTTGCGTACTCTGCGTCTTTGCGGTGAAAAAATATACTTTCTCTGGCATTTGCTTAATGCAACGAAGGCCGCCATTCAAGGCCAGCAATAATTTCTGCCTCAGCCTGAGTAATTTCCTGACTTCGCTGCTCAATCTCTGCCTCAGAAAAATAATGCAATGCCATCTTTTTAAACACATCGCCATGTCTTGCTTCTGTTGCCCACAGATCTCGGTAGAACTCTTTTAATTCTGTATCCTCTAATGACTCGGCAATAATCCTGAAACGCTCGGCACCGCGTGTTTCTATCACTGATGCGACGAGTAAGCGGTCCAGTAGTCTCTCATCCCGGCCATGCCGACATATCTTGATCAGTTGATTGACATATGGATCCGGCTCATCAGGAACCATCTGCAGTCCGCGCTGCTCCATCAGTTCCAGCACATTGCGAAAATGATCCAGCTCATCCTGCGCCACCTGCAGCAAATCAGGAATAATCTCAGTGCGGTCCGGATACTTAACGATTACTGACATGGCATACGCCATTGCCTTCCGCTCACAGCTGGCATGATCAATCAGAAAATCATCAAAATTATCCAGAATCACCTGTACCCAGTCAGGATCAGTAGTACTGGCAAGCTGTGTACGTAGTCTGGGCATTGTAGGTCCCTTAAAAAATAAGGCGTGGATTTTACCATATGCAAACCATGAAAGGAGGAAAGGGGAAAGGAACATCAGAATCAAGGTTTGTTGTTTTTTCCCTTAATCCTTCGTCCCGAATCCTTCTAAAATAATCGCGCCGAGCGGCGCTCCTACAGAAAATCAGCAGATAATACTTACGATTTATGATATTCGTAATCCCTAACCCGTAATACGTAAACATTCTTTCCACCTTTCCCCTTTCTCCTTTCCCCTTTTAACTTCTCTTTCCAGCGGTTAACATATTCTTATGAATTATTGCCAAAATTGCGGCTCTGCTGTAAACCTTAGCATTCCTGACGGGGACAACCGTGTGCGGTATGTTTGTACTCACTGTGGATACATCCATTATCAGAACCCAAAAATTGTCGCAGGCTGTCTGCCTGTCTGGGAAAACAGGGTACTGCTCTGCAAACGTGCAATCGAACCACGTCAAGGCTACTGGACGCTACCTGCGGGCTTTATGGAGAACGAGGAAACTCTTGAACAGGCTGCCGCGAGGGAAAGTATTGAAGAAGCCAATGCCTCACTGGAAAACTTACGCCTTTATACCGTCATCAGTCTGCCACATATCTCACAGGTCTACATGATGTTCCTGGCTGATTTAATAGATACCGAATTCCACCCGGGTGAAGAGAGCCTGGAAACAAAATTGTTTGCTGAAGAAGATATCCCATGGGACACGCTGGCCTTTAAGACCATCTATTTTACCCTGGAACGCTTTTTCGAAGACCGTAAAAAAGGCGTATTCCCGCTCCACAACAGCACCATTACTAAAAAGAACCACTGATATGAAACTCTTTCCCACATTGCAGGAAACCGTGATGGGCTGGCTAGTACCGGTGTTTAATCTTGTCGGCAATAATCGATACGTCGTTGTAGCTACAGTCGTATTGCTGACTTTATTTCTCGCATGGCTCATAACCTATATCGTGCACAAATATCTACTTCTACTTTTTCGGAAAACCAGAAATACCCTTGATGAAGAAGTACTTACCCTGCTACGAAAGCCTGTCTTTCTCACTATATTGATTTTTGGTGTGGGTATTATTGCAGACATCCTGACAGCAAATGGAGAGTTAATCCCTCTGTTTGATTCCCTGTTATCCAGCCTGCTGATACTGGTTTGGGCACTTTTTTTCCTCCGCGCAACACGCCTGATACTGCCAGGTATTAGTCAGCAGGGGAAAGGGATAGTCACGACACGGACATTGCCTTTAATGCTAAATCTGTCGCTTGTCATCATTTCCAGTATCGCAATCTACCTGCTGTTTACCACCTGGAATATTAATATGACCGCCTGGCTGGCATCTGCCGGGGTACTCGGTAT
>BTQX01000197.1:0-3680 GCA_036986095.1 Gammaproteobacteria bacterium | reverse complement strand
GGGAAAGGGGAAAGGGGGAAAGGTTAAAGACTAAAGACGCAAGACAAAAGAGGGTTACGATTTTGACCTTCCTTTCCCCTTTCCTCCTTTCCCCTTTCCCCTGGGGTTACGGTGCCGTCGCCACCCCTGAAAACTTGCCCAACGCCCCAGTTATTTTCTTAATCACTTCATCACAACCCGATACGCCATGTCTGTAAGCCATGTAGAGTGGGTCATTATAGGCCAGCCAGGTCTGTCCTGATTTATCACTCCAGATCAACATTTTCTGTGGCAAATCAATAGCAGCCGTACGGGAACATTTTATCAGCGGTGTACCGACCTTTGGATTACCAAAGATCACTAGCGTTGTCGGCGGCAGACTGATGCCAACACCCGCAGCACCCTTTGCATGATCAATGACATCAAACACCGTCATACCCTTGCCTTTCAATGCTTTGACCAATTTATCTGTCGTAGTAGTCACATCATTGGCACTCTTGATTTTTACCAGGCCGTTATCGGCAGATGCGGGCACAGCTAAAACTAGAAAAATAATACCTAATAAATATTTATACATTCTCTTCTCCTTTGCTACAAAATCTCTATAGGGTGCCTGTCTTTTTACTACAATAAAAAAAGCCCTTCACCGTGAAGAACTTTTCTCATCTGAAAATGGTTATAGAAACATACTAATTCACATTAATCATATCAGGAATCTCACGCATCAGATTAGGCGCTTCTCTTCTGAACTCACTGCCGACATCGACAGGGTTCGGAACACTAACAGAGGGCGCATTCCAGCCACCGGGCATCTCACCCATTTCACTCGGGGCATTGATCATGTCATCCCACATGTAGGAAAAACCATCTTCCGGATTACTTGTCATCCATTCATCAGGACGCATGCCCCAGATACCATTGCGACCCATCATGTTGCCAAATGGGCCGTTGTTTCCGTATGGCCCTCGGTTGCCACCGAACCAGTTGCCGAAACCACGATTACCGCCCCATGGGCCGCGATTCCAGCCACCATTGTTCCACGGCCCTGGTCTGGCACCATAAGGCCCCGGATAATATCCTCCTGGCCCATAAGGTGCGCTGCCGGCATAGGGAGCTGGTCTACCATAGGGTGCCGGCCTGCCATAGCCGCCCATTTGTGGTGGGTATTGCGGCTGTGCTGGCCGGGAATATTGTGGTGGATAATTTTGCGGGTAGCCGCGACTGTAAACCGGGGTCGGCGGTGGCATAGTGTTCGCTCCCTCGCCCATAGGCGGGTAGCGGTGATCTTCATTGGCACTGGCCAATCCAATACCGCTGCTGGCAACTACAGCGCCTGTAAGCATGAAAGCTACAAACATTTTCTGAAACATCATACAAAGCTCCTTGGAAGCATATCTGGAAGATTTTCGACAGGAAATCAAGCGGTCATTGAAGCACTTTTATTGCACAATTACCAGAATTCAGTATTGTAAGCATAGTGCCACGATGGTCTATACTACATGTGTGATAGCAGGACAACTCCCTGGAGGATTTCTCGATGAAAACTACATGGTTTTTCTTTATTAGCGCGACGCTAGTGCTCCTTCAACCTGATAATGGCGGGTTCAGTTAGCTTGTCAAGGCTCATGGCAAGGCGCGCCTCGCAGGCAATGGTTATTCCCTTGTCAAGAGGCGCAACGTAGTCCATGGGCGTTGACAAGCTAACCCAAAGGGCGCCCCTGTGGTGTCTCGCCGCTTCGTTCCAGCGCTTGCCAGGGGAATAACCATTACCTTCGCACTGCGCCTTGCTGCGAAACACCACAGGGACGCTGAACCCGTCATTATCAGGTTGAAGGAACACTAGTCCTTTTCAGCTCATCTGCCCTGGCAAGAGAATGCAAGTCCTGTCAGGAGCATCGCAATGGTGGCAGTATTTCCTGTGGCAGAGGCTATGCCCCAGGCGGCGTATATCAATCAGGCGGCACCTACTATCCGGGTGGTGTCTACCCCAGTTACGGCAACAACTACGGCGGCAATCCCTACAGTCGATATAACAGATATCCCGACCGTGGCAGCCTCACCCAAACCTGCGGCTATGGCAGCGTCCGTGGTGATTATAATGCATCAGGTAATGGCTGCGTCACCCAATACCGTGGCCCTGCCAGTGATATTAATCAATTACCCAGAATCACCCGGCAAATTCACCAGTCGCAGCCACATAGATTCATCACCCCATGGGGAAGGCCTGCAGCAGTGCCGTTTAAGTAGGTCCTGGGTCGTAGGTCGTAAGTCAAAATCATGAAGACCTAAGACCCTAGACGGGTGTTCCCTTCCTTCTGCAAAGCCCACATGTGACTATATACTCCGTCTAGCGCCAACAACTCACTGTGTCTGCCGCGCTCGATAATCTGTCCGTTTTCCATCACCAATATCTGGTCTGCATGCTGCACAGTGGATAATCTATGGGCAATGATCAGGGTCGTGGTATTGGCTGAAATAGCTTCCAGTTCAGCCTGAATATTTTTTTCAGTGGCGCTGTCCAGTGCGGAAGTTGCTTCATCGAAAACGAGTATCGCTGGCGCTTTAAGTATGGTTCTTGCAATTGCCACGCGCTGCTTCTCACCACCAGACAGCTTCAATCCACGTTCACCGACCATCGTCTCATAAGCATCCGGCAGTGTTTCGATGAATTCATGGATATGGGCATGCTTTGCTGCCTGGATCACCTCTTCTGGAGACGCATCTGGACGACCATAAGCGATATTGTAGAATATGCTGTCGTTGAACAGCACGGTATCCTGGGGAACCACTCCGATGGCCCTGCGTACGCTCTGCTGCGATACGTCGCGTATATTCTGCTTGTCGATTAAAATCGCACCCTCGGTAACATCATAGAACCGATAGAGCAGACGTGAAAGGGTCGACTTGCCGGCACCACTATGGCCGACGACGGCTACGGTCTTACCGGCCGGTATTTCAAATGTGACTGCCTTCAGTACCTGCCGGCGCTTATCATAGGAAAAACTGACATCTGCAAACGAAACTTTTGCCTGGCTCAGCACAAGATCACTGGCATCATCTCTGTCCTCCACTTCAGCCCGTGTGTTCAGCAGGCTGAACATACGCTCCATGTCGGCCAGTGAATGACGGATTTCCCGATAAACAAAACCGAGGAAATTTAGCGGGATGAAGAGCTGCAGCAAAAAGGCATTCACCATCACCAGATCACCAATTGTCATCGTCCCGTTGACTACCTGATCAGCGGCCATCAACATAATTACTGTCACACCTGCTGCGATTACCAGCCCCTGCATAGAGTTCAGCAGGCTCAGGGAAGTCGTGCTGCGTACCGCCGCTTTTTCCCACTGCCGCATCGAAACGTCATAGCGATGCAGCTCATATTCTTCATTATTAAAGTATTTGACCGTTTCATAGTTGATCAGGCTGTCGATCGCAGAGGTATTGGCCTTCGAATCCATCTGATTCATTTTGCGTCGAAATCCCATGCGCCACTCTGTAATGATTAATGTTAAGGCGATATAGATAGATAGCGTGACGATAATGACCAGACTGAATCGCGCATCGAAACGCTGTAGAAGAATAGCTATAACCAGGCCAATTTCAAACAGGGTAGGCAGGATATTAAACAGCATGAAGTTCATCAGGAAACGGATACCCGATACACCACGCTCTATGTCGCGTGACAGCCCGCCCGTTTGACG
>BTQX01000196.1:0-3687 GCA_036986095.1 Gammaproteobacteria bacterium | reverse complement strand
TGAATGCCACTCACCAGTAATTCAGGACGGCAAGCGGTAATTGCAGTCACATTATCAGGAATACAGGCAACCCTTACCAACCCCGCTCCAGCAATGTACGCCGACCAGGCTGCAAGACAGGCAGCGCCGGCCATCGCCCGTCCGCCACCTGCAATCAACACCCTGCCATTACTTCCCTTATGTGAATCCTCGGCTCGAACAGGCAGCCAGCCCTGGCATTCTGCCAGATCAGCCTGTCGAGGCTTGCCGATATCAGAAAATGGTTTTTGTTGAGTAGAGTCCATAGCCGGTATCATACGACAAATGAAACCCGAGACACATTCTGCTGATGAGCTATTACCTGTCGAACTAGCCGATCTGGCACAACAAATACGCCTGTGGGGACAGGAACTGGGCTTTCAGCAGGTAGGCATTACGGATATCTCTCTGCAGAAAGCAGAAAATCACCTACAGTACTGGTTAAGCATGAGTTATCACGGCGAAATGGAATATATGGCCCGGCATGGCCTTAAGCGTAGCCGGCCTGCTGAGTTGGTTCGCGGAACCACTCGTGTCATTTCAGTGCGCATGGACTATCTGCCGCATGTGGCAAGAACAGCCGTAGATCAACTAAAGAAAATAGATCGCGCCTACATTTCACGCTATGCCCTGGGGCGCGACTATCATAAGCTGATACGTTCACGTCTGCAGAAACTGGTACACCGTATCCAGGCCGGACTGAAAGGGTTTAACTACCGGGTTTTCACCGATTCCGCACCGGTACTTGAAAAAGCACTGGCGGAAAAAGCAGGCATAGGCTGGATCGGCAAGCACAGCAATTTGATTAACCGAAAGGCCGGATCCTGGTTTTTTCTTGGTGAGATCTATACTGATCTGCCCTTGCCCGTCGATACCGCCATTGAAGAACACTGTGGCAGTTGTCAGGCCTGCATCGATATCTGCCCAACACAGGCCATCATTGCACCCTATCAGGTCGATGCCCGGCTGTGCATCTCCTACCTGACCATCGAATACAAGGGTGTCATAAAGGAAAAACTCCGCCCCCTGCTCGGCAACCGCATATATGGCTGTGATGATTGCCAGCTCTGCTGCCCCTGGAACAGTTTTGGAAGGCTGTCGAAAGAAGCTGACTTTCAGCCTCGACACGGGCTGGATGACACAGCCCTGCTGGATCTATTTAGCTGGAATGAGTCCGAATTTAAGAAAAAACTGGAAGGTTCTCCCATACGACGCATCGGCTATCAACCCTGGCAGCGAAATATTGCTATTGCACTGGGTAATGCAGCTTATGATCCCGACATTGTAAAAGCACTGGAGGAAAAACTGTCATCAGCATCTGGGATGGTAGCAGAACACATCAGCTGGGCCATCACAGAGCAGGAATTGTAGGAGCGTTGCTCGGCACGATGTATCAGACAAAAGACTCGGGACTAAGGACGAAAGAACAAGAAGCTGAAATATTACTAATCTTTCTTCCTTAGTCCCGAGTCTTTCATCATTTATCTAAAACAATCGCGCCGAGCGACGCTCCTACAGTCTATTGTTGAGCAAACCTGTGGTTCAGCCTGCAAACAGGCCAATAGAGATGCCCATAACGGTTTATTTCAACTTAAGAAAAGTGCGCCTGAAATATTTAAGTTCATCAATCGACTCCCGAATATCTTCCAGTGCCTTGTGGGTGTTTTTCTTGCTGAAACCATTGTAGATCTCAGGGTGCCAGCGCTTAGCCAGTTCTTTCACTGAGCTAACATCAAGATTTCTGTAATGCAGCCAGGATTCCAGTTGCGGCATATAACGATAGAGAAAACGGCGATCCTGACAGATACTGTTACCACATAAGGGAGATTTGTTGCGTGGACAAAACTCACGGATGAATTCCAGTGTTTCATTCTCCGCATTCAATTCTGTAATTTTAGATGCCTTTACCCGTTCGGTCAGACCGGTTTTGCCATGCGTGCGGGTATTCCATTCATCCATGCAGTCAAGATACTCGTCGGACTGGTGGATAGCCATGACAGGCCCTTCACCCAGAACATTCAGATCGGAATCTGTGATGATGGTGGCAATTTCAATAATTCTGTCAGTGTCCGGGTCCAGACCTGTCATTTCCAGATCAATCCAGACCAGTGCATTGGGATCCTGTGGCATAGAATAATATCCTGTTGTTTCGTGGGGAAAGCATCAATTTAACTGAAAGGATAATGTATTATCCGGTCTACTGGAATAAATAGTTTCAAGTTCCAGGTTCCAGGATCCAAGTTTAAAGGCTCAAGACCTGGAACTGCTCAAACATTAATTTAGAAAAACATATATGAATACTTTGACCATTCTCTTTCTTTTCGCGTTGGCCGCAATGCTAATTACTGAATTCTGGTTGGCCAGGCGCCAAATACTGAACGTACAGCAACATCGTGATGTCGTACCTGATGCTTTTAGCGAGCAGATTGACCTCAGTACTCATCAAAAAGCAGCGGATTACACCATTGCGCGCACCCGTCTGGGATTGATTAGCGGCTTCTATTCAGCGTTTATCCTACTTGCATTCACCCTCGGCGGCGGACTGCAACTGATTGATGACCTGAGCCGGCAGTTGCTGGAGCAACCGTTGATGGTTGGCGTGTTCTTCATTATTGCGACAATATTCATTGGTGCAATACTGGACATGCCGTTCACCCTTTATAAAACCTTCGGACTTGAAGCCCGCTTTGGCTTCAACAAGACCACCCCTGCCCTGTATTTCACGGATTTAATCAAACGAACCATTCTTTTTCTGATCATTGGAGTGCCATTGCTCTTTGTCGCCCTATGGTTAATGCAGGCCAGTGGTAAACTCTGGTGGTTATATCTGTGGCTGATCTGGATGGCTTTCAATCTGCTTGCCATGGTTATATATCCTGTCTGGATAGCGCCTTTGTTCAACAAGTTCGAACCTCTGCGAGATGAATCTGTCAGCAAAAGCGTCACTGCACTGATGCAACGAACCGGTTTCAAGGTTCAGGGATTGTTTGTTGTCGACGGCTCGCGCCGATCAGCGCACAGCAACGCCTATTTTACCGGGCTGGGGAAATCCAAACGCGTTGTATTCTTTGACACCCTGCTAGATACCCTCAGTGCCGATGAAATTGTTGCCGTACTGGCGCATGAACTGGGCCATTTTAAACGCCGCCACATTATCAAGCGTATAAGTATATTTTTCCTCATCAGCCTGCTCGCGCTGGCACTACTCGGCGGGCTGATACAGCAGGACTGGTTCTATCAGGGTCTGGGGATGGCTACCGCTTCGAACCACGCTGCTTTAATATTATTTATGATGGCAGGCCCCGTGTTCGTGTTTTTCATCCACCCGGTCAGTGCGTGGTTCTCACGTAAACACGAGTTTGAGGCCGATGACTACGCAAAAGAAAATGCTAATGCCAGGGATCTGATCAGCGCCCTGCTTAAACTGTACCGGGACAACGCCAATACCCTTACACCAGACCCGATCCACTCAGCATTTTATGATTCCCATCCGCCGGCGTCCATTCGTATTAAGCACCTTCAGTCTGCTAGTTAATAAACAGGACTATAAAGAGAAAACAGGCATGAACATTAAATTTTTTACAGTCCTCACCTTATTACTGCCATCAAACCTGATGGCAGCCGCCCTGCTTCCGGGAGACGCAGAAAACGGTAAAAAGCTACACGACA
>BTQX01000195.1:0-3700 GCA_036986095.1 Gammaproteobacteria bacterium | reverse complement strand
ATTCCACTCCGTAATAAGATCATCAAACCGCCGAATGCTGATCAACAAATGCTTGGCATTTATCCCGGCTTCTTTGAAATAGTATTCTGCTATAGGACGAATATCGCTTTTTTCCGGGATGCCATCACGGGTCAGTATCATCTGGTGGCAGTGCGGCAGAAACACCCATTGCAGCCATTGTGGCAATCGGAGAGTGTCGTAGCAAAACGGCATCGGGCTTTGCAGATCCTGTAAAGGAGGTTGCTCATCTTCCCATAAGCCGAGTGACTGCAGTTCCTCTTCTATGTGTTTTAGCGTGTGTTCCATGTGCTTCATGGTTCTTAGTTTCAATTTTCAGGTTTCAAGTGTCAAGTTCTAAGATCCAAGACCCAAGATCCAAGTTCCAAGCGTAAGTACAACAGCAAGCAGAGGACGAAAAGTATAAAACAAATAATCTCTGCGTACCTTTGCGCCCTCTGCGGTTAATAGCTTTTGATCTTGGAACTTGGAACTTGGAACTTGAAACTTGAAACTTGAAACTTAGGTTCATTGTTGCTAGTCTGCGTTCTCGTTCAGCAGGATGGCTGGGCGTTTTTAATCAATCATATGGAGATGAATAATGAAAATACCTACCTTAGTTTTAAACTTGTCCACAACTCGCAAGGCGGTACTCATATTTGCAGCAACTGGACTGATTTCAATTAGTCAGCTTTCTTCTGCAGCGGGTACATGTAAGGGTCTACAGCAGGATGCCTGTAGCAGCGACGATAGCTGTAGCTGGGTCAAAAGCTATAGCACCAAAAGTGGCAAAACGATCAAAGCCTATTGCCGGAATAAGTCAAAGCCGGGCTCTAAAAAGGCTGTCCCTGATAGTAGTTCAGCTGGTAAAGGGGATAAGAAAGGCTGATTTTTAAAAGCCAGGGCACAGTCCCTGGCTTATACACATAGATTTCAGTTTTATTCTGTAATCCCTGTCCTGTAGTATTCTCGAATTAAGGACACCCTTACGCCTTATGGAGAGAGTGACATGTTCAGGAAAATATTGAGTATCGCGCCTCTGTTAACTTTGCTCACTTCAGCTAGTAGTTTACCTTTGTATGCGCAGGAAATGGGTAATGAACTCGCCGAGGGCCTGGTGAATCCCGGTTATGTGGATAAGCCTGCCTGGTTCAAGGATTCTTTTCTGGATATTAGAGACGATATCACCGAGGCAACTGAATCTGGTAAGAGGGTGTTGCTCTATTTTTACCAGGATGGCTGTCCTTACTGCGAGCGTCTGGTAAAAGAAAATATGGCACAACAGAGAATTGTAGAAAACCTGAAGAAAAATTTTGATGTTATCGCCATCAATATGTGGGGAGATAGGGAAGTAGTCGGGCTTGATGGTAAGGAAACTACCGAGAAAAAATTCGCAGTTGCGAATAAAATCATGTTCACACCAACCTTGCAGTTTCTCAACGAACAGGGTGAACAGGTGTTGCGACTGAATGGCTATGTTCCACCACACAAGTTTACCGTTGCACTGGATTTTGTCAGCCAGAAAAAAGAGCTGGACGGCAGTTTTCGTGATTACATGGCAAGAACCGGCATGCAGGCGGGCAGTGGCAAACTCTATAGTGATGCATCTTTCCTTCAGCCTCCTTACGATCTTTCAGCGCGACAATCCGGCAAGCCGCTGCTTGTATTCTTCGAACAGAAACGTTGTCCGCCCTGTGATGAATTGCATAATGATGTGCTGAAGCAGGCCGGTTCAGCAGAGTTGTTAAATAAGTTTGATATTGTATTGCTGGATATGTGGTCTAAGATGCCATTGCATACGCCGCAGGGTAAAAAGACAACAGCTGAAGACTGGGGCAGGGAACTTGGACTTACCTATGTGCCGAGCATGGTATTCTTTGATAAGAAAGGCTCGGAGGTATTTCGCGCGGAAGGGTGGCTGCGGACCTTTCATGTCCAGTCTTCACTGGAATATGTAAGCAGCAACAGCTACCTGAAAGAAAAGGAATTTCAGCGTTATGTTGAAGCACGAGCCAGCAAAATGAGAAAGCAGGGAATTGAAATTGATCTGATGAAGTGATAGTAACTCGTAGTTTCAAGATCCAGGATCCAGGAGATAAGAACAAACACAAACACCTTTAATCGCAGAGGACGCAGAGGTTCGCAGAGAGTTATTGTGTTGCTTCAAACTTTGCGTTCTCTGCGTCCTCTGCAGTTAATAAGCTTTTTGATCTTGACACTTGAAACTTGAAGCTAGACACTTCGTGTCATGTTTATACCCCAAGAAAACGGCAGTGCATTACGGATTGCATTGGGAGTGGCAAGCTTTGTCATTATTGTTGCCGGCATGAAGGCGGCGGCAACGCTTATTGTACCGTTTCTGCTGTCAGGGTTTATAGCGATAATTTGCGCGCCGGCAATCAACTCGCTAAAAAGTCGGGGCTTGCCGATGTGGATGGCTCTGACCATTGTGGTCATCCTTATCGGTCTTGCGGGTGCAGTTTTCATGTCCATTCTTGGGGGGTCAATTCACAAATTCACTAGCCAGTTACCTGAATATCAAAGCAGGCTTCAAGGTGATATAAGCAAGCTGACAGTCTGGCTAAATGACCGTGGTATCGACTGGCTTGGTGACGAGGTGAGGCAGTACATGAACCCCAGCGTTGCGCTTAGTTATGTGGCTAAGGTTTTTAATGGGCTGGGCAATTTGCTGGCAAACGGATTTTTGATATTCCTGACTGTGATGTTTTTGCTGTTTGAGGGCGTGGCCATCAAATACAAATTGCAGATAATTTCAGGCAACGTCGAAGAGACACAGACCAGTCAAATTGCCGACTTTCTGGAAAGTGTCAACAAGTATATGGCCATCAAAAGCCTGACCAGCCTGGCTACTGGCGTACTTATAGCGGTCTGGCTATGGGTGCTCGATGTAGAATATCCATTATTATGGGGGTTGCTGGCCTTTATACTCAATTATATTCCTAATATCGGCTCCATCATCGCTGCGATTCCTGCTGTTTTGCTGGCACTAGTTACAGCCGGTCCATTGACTACTCTCTGGGTGATCGCCGGTTACTCACTGGTTAATATATTGGTCGGAAATATCATAGAACCAAAATTTCTCGGTGAGCGACTGGGACTTTCTACTCTGGTGGTGTTTCTTTCACTTGTTTTCTGGGGCTGGATACTGGGCACGACGGGGATGTTCTTGTCTGTGCCACTGACGATGGTAATAAAACTGGGCCTGGACTCGCGTCCTGAGACGAAGTGGATCGCTGTATTGTTGGGGTCTGGAAAACCACCTGAAGCTCAGGTCGGAGATCAAGGGTTAAGGACTGAAGACTAAGGACTAAGAAAAAAGCACGATACTGTTGTTGATTTTCATCTTTCATCCTTAGTCTTCAGTCTTCAACCTGCATTCAACCTGACCGGCAACCTCCGTGCCCCCCACGTCCCCGGCGGCCCGTCAAACACACCCGGAATTCGTGTGCCGCAGCCCTGGCAATGTCCACTTGCATCAAGATGCCAGTCACCCAACTGATACTGGTTGCGCTCAATCACTTTTACGCCGCAGTGATGGCAATAGCTGCTGCCACCGGCTGCATCACTGATATTGCCTGTATAGGCATAATGCACCCCATTTTCCATCGCTATACGTCGTGCTTTACTGAGGGTCAATTCGGGTGTGGCAGGAATGTCGATCATCTTCCAGTCTGGGTGAAAA
>BTQX01000194.1:0-3723 GCA_036986095.1 Gammaproteobacteria bacterium | reverse complement strand
CTGCGACCGCTGCGGGGGCGTATTGATCTGCGCAATCACCGTAAGATTCTTGTCATCGACAATCTAATTACCTATTGCGGCAGCCAGAACTGTGCCGACCCGGAGTTTCGAGTCAAAGCCAAATTTGCACCGTGGGTAGATGCCATGATGCGTTTTGAAGGGCCGATTGCCCGCCAGAACCAGTATCTGTTTGCCAGTGACTGGGAGTCTGAAACCGGTGAGGATATTAGCGAATTGCTGAAACAGGCTTTACCCGCAACACAACCCGGACTGCCTGCACAGGTAGTCGGCACAGGGCCGACAGTGCGTTACTCTGCCATGCCGGAGATGTTCGAGACACTGATGTATGCAGCGCGCCACGAGCTGGTCATAACTACACCATATTATGTCCCCGACGAAGCGATGCAGGCCGCCTTATGCGCCAGCGCCCGTCGCGGCGTCAAAACGACGATAGTATTCCCGGCACGAAATGACTCATGGATAGTGGCAGCGGCAAGTCGAAGTTACTACAGTGATCTGCTAGCCGCCGGTGTTCATATTTTTGAATACGAAGGTGGCTTGCTGCATACCAAGTCACTGACTCTTGACGGCGAAGTTACCCTGATTGGCTCGGCAAATATGGATCGACGAAGTTTTGAGTTGAATTACGAAAATAATATCCTGTTCTACGATAAGTCGCTAACAGCTGAAATGCGGCAGCGACAGGATCTGTATCTTGCAAGTTCCAGGTCAGTTAGCAGTGAAATGGTCGCAGGATGGAGTTGGAAGCACAGGCTCTGGAACAATGCGATCGCCATGCTTGGGCCTGTGTTGTAATACGTTACCCCACACCCCCCCGTCACCTACCCATTATGGGGGAGGACAGCTCAAAGCTTCGGTCTTATAGTTTATTAATTATTCATGCACATACAGAGGAACGCCATGAAACAACATCAACTTGAAGGACAGATCGGAACCGATCCAAACTTCTCCCATGCAACGCACACGGGCCATTCAAGAAAAAATGCGAAAGCAAGCGATCCAATGCCTGAGCTAAAGCTGACGCCTGAGGAGCAGGCGATCCTTGATGGTAAGTCGGGAGATTTGCTCAAGCGTGCGATGAAAACTATCTGTGATTATGGCCGCCTGTTTGGTGCGGAAAAACTGACAAGCCTGGACTGCGCTCCCCATATGGCAATGAGCTGGGGCAGCGATGGTGTTGAACCCTTTCTTAAAATATACAAACAGCTGGCTGACGCGGGTTTGAAAACCTATGCTCCTTTTACCGCTGATCCAAAACCCATGGACTTTGATGGGCTCCCCGTAAGCAAGGAGGAGCGCGCTACGGCGGATAAGGTATACAACCGTATGGATGAGCTGGAAAAGATTAACCTCGCTCTCGGTATGAAAAAAGACCACTGGAGTTGCGCCTGTTACCTGCCGCAGATGGGAAACACACCAAAATTTGGTGACAATCTGGCGTGGTCAGAATCTTCTGCTATCAATTACACCAACTCTGTGCTTGGTGCCCGTACTAATCGAAACTCCATGGGCATCGATATGCTTTGCAGTATTCTGGGCAAAGCGCCGGTTTTTGGCTTGATGACAGATGAAGGCCGCAAGGCTAAATGGTTGATTGAAGTTAAAACGAGCAAGCAACCTCACCCTGAAATGATTGGCTCCGCGATTGGTATGAAGGTCATGGAGGATGTCTCCTACATTACTGGAATGGACAGGTTTATTAAGGAGGTCAACGAAGAGACTTCAGGATATCTCAAGGACCTTGGTGCAGCAACAGCTAGCAACGGTGCGGTGGGTCTGTATCACATGGAAGGCGTCACACCCGAGGCAGTTAAATCCGGGCGGGATCTGCTTGTGGAGGGTTATCAAACTTATGTCATTGATGATGCCGAGCTGGAACGCATTTACTCCTCTTATCCCAACCTGTGGAAAGAGAAGGACGGCGTGCCAGAACGCGTGTTTCTTGGTTGTCCGCACATGAGTTACGGCCAAATGGTTGAATGGGGAAATCGAATAATCAAGGCTATGGAAAAAGCCGGTAAAACAAAGATTGCACTGCCAACTTACTTTTTTGGCTTCACCGGGGTGAAAGATGACTTTGTAAAAAGGAACCCCGAAATTGCGAAGAAAATAGCGGGCTATGGTATTTCCATCCCTAAAAACTGTCCGATGATGTGGTGCTCTACCCCTGGTACAGGCGCTGAGCGGATAGCAACAAACTCTAATAAAACCAGGGTTTATACAACCGCAAGATTTTTCTTTGACGATGCGTTGGCCCACTTAATTGTACACGGAGAATTACCAAAATGAGTAAAATATTCAAAGGCCGCCCGGCGCTCCCTGGCAACGTAGAAGGATCGGCAGAAGTTTCGCATATCGGCTTTAACACCTGCGCCACTTACGTCGAGGTCATGATTGCAGGGTCTAATTCAGGCGTTTGTAAAGACCACGACAACCCGGATCTTTTCAACCATGATTTAACGGACAAGATTTTGTGTATTCCGCAAACCATCGGATCCAGTAGCGCAGCTACCTTATTTCTGATAATTCTGGAGAAGAATATTGCACCCAAGGCCATGCTTTTCGCCAATCACATCGATTCACTAGCAGCCTGTGGGCTGTTGATGGGGGATAACTGGATGGATAAACGAATTGTCACAGTCGATTTACTCGGTGATGATTTTCTGGATGCGGTAAAGACAGGAGATTCAGTAAAGATTTCTGAAGATGGAACTGTCGAGATCCAATAGGCTGAATCATGAAACGATAAATAATAATATATTCTAATTATTTTTATACATACTCCTGGCACAAGAAAAATGGAGATTATCTAAATGAAGTTATGTAAGAATCGAGAAAATGAAATCTTTCACACAGTTGTACGTAACATCGGCCGTGTGACCAGGGTTTTAATTGTTGCATTGGCATTCACAATGATACCGATATCGCAGGCAACTGCAGGTGAGCCAGGTGCCTATATCGGCCTGGGCATAGGTGCTTCTGATTACAAAGAAGGTTCATTCAGCAAGGCATGCGACGATCTTGGTGTTAAATGCGGTACAGATACTGCGGATATCGGTGTTGAGATATTTGGTGGCTATCAATTTAATCCTTATCTTTCACTCGAAGGCGGTTGGGTCACGTATGGAGAGGTAGAAGCCGAAAATGAAATTCTCAATAAAGGTATTTTGCTTGCTGAAGCGAAAGGCTTGTCCATAACGGTTATACCAGAGCTACCTCTAGCGAAGCATTTTTCACTGTATGGCCGCCTGGGTGTCGTTTTTGCTGATACAACTATTGAGCTGGGTGAGCTGGGTATCGGTGGAGGGTCTAGTATAAAGGAAAGTTCGAATGCCACTGGATTCAACTACGGCATAGGGGGAATGTTACATTTTGGCCGTTGGGATATACGCTTGCAGGCGAGTCAAACTGATTTTAACAAATCTGTAACCGTAGGAAGTTTAGAGGTGGACATACCTAAAGTTAATCTACTCTCTCTTGGGGTAGTCTTTCGTTTTCCAAAATGATTTTCTTTGATTCATAGCGTGCTTATATCAGCACGTTTCATTGTATAGGGTATTATCAAGTAATACATGAGCCAATGATTTCTGGCTTATTCTTTTAGTTTGTTAGTAATCATATACGGGAAAAAAGTTATGAATAGTAAAGTCAGCCTGTTTGCCCTGTTGTTGTTCAGTTCCTCGCTTTTTTCCAGCGGGGGAG
>BTQX01000193.1:0-3733 GCA_036986095.1 Gammaproteobacteria bacterium | reverse complement strand
TCGTCCATGCGTGAAATAACCGGGCGGCCTTGATGCTGCAGCCATCCGGTTTCATTATCAGGGATGGCATCACCTTCCGGGCTGCCTATGCCGAGTATATACAGGGGTATCGATGCCTGATTAAGATTTTTAATTGTTGCCCGGACCTGTTGCAATGAATCGCTTCTGTTGTTGGAGATATCACCGTCTGTTAGCCATAGAACGGCAGTTTTGGTGTCAAATGACGCCGCCTCGATCTCTTTCCTTGCCAGTGCAAGTGCATCGCTGGCCTGGCTGCCATAAGTAGGCAGAGGAATCGAATCGATGAATTTTAAATAATATTTTACTGCGTTGAAATCATGGGTGAATGGCAGCAGAAGATGCGCGCGGGAGGTGTAGAGAATGATGCCAATGCGGCTGTGGGGTGCGCTCTGCAACAATTCATTGATTTCAATCTGCACCCGCCGCAGTCGACTCGGTTCAATGTCACGCGTTCGCATGGAGCGAGAGACATCGACCACAATCATTATATTCATGTTCGGTGACTCTGTTGTAGCAGGTTGCTCAGGCAGCAGGCGCGGCCCAGCCATTGAGATCGCCAGTAACAGCCAGCCTGCAATGTACAAAGTATTGCGCGAGAAAAGCCATGACAGTGGCTTTTCTATACTATGCCAGCTAGTCCATGCCTGTAGTTCGGGGTCAGCGTAGCTTGATAGCTTGCTTTTATTTGACAGTCTGCGCATTGCCAGCAGGACAAAAGGCTGTAATGCGAGCAGTAGCCACAGAGGTTCCCGCCAGTACACACTCTCCATCCACACAGTGTCAATCATCTGATGAAACTCCGACGATGCTCCGACTTAATCGAAAAAACTGGTACAGGGAAAGAATCAACAGGCCGGTGATTAATGGTATGGGGAAGAGCGCTATGCTGAAATAGCGGGGAGCAAGTTCTTTTTTATATTTTTCGCGCAGATCAATGTCCTGAATGGCATTTTCCAGTGCCTTTTCATCACCGGCCTGGTAGGTTTTTGCACCAGTAATCTCGGCCATTTCTTTGAGTAAGGCTATATCAGCCGGATGGTATATCAGGCCGGCAAGTTCTTCTTCTGCAGCGTCATAACTGGCCGCACCGATCGCTATGGTATACATAGGCAGTCCGGATTCTTTTGCCAGTTTTGCGGCAGCTACAGGAGAGATGCTATCGGTTGAGTCACCGGCATCGGTAAATAATATCAGCAGTCGTCGTCTGTCAGGGTCGTCACCAGCCTGTTTGACGGCAAGGGCAATAGCTTCACCGAGCGCATTAAAGCGACCTGCCATAGTGGTTTTGATACGCGACAGCATGCGCCGGGTAAGAGACAGGTCATCATTTAATGGAACAAAGGTGTACGCCGATTCACCAAACACGATAACGGAGATCCTGTCACCTTCAAGTCGTTGTACAAAACGGTCGAGAAAACTTTTAAGAAAGCTCATGCGGTCGATACGTTCGCCGTCAAGAATATAATCCCTCAATAACATGCTGACCGAGGCATCGACGATAAAAGTGATATCCCGCTGATCGGGTTGATCAGGGATACGACTGCCTGTTTTTACCGGTTGGGCTAAAGTGAGAATCAGACTGGAAAGGACTAGCCAGATGACAAGCATATCCAGTGAATAATTTTTCCTTAAAACGGTCTGTTCTATCTGCAGGCGACTAAGCAATGGCAGGCGAACGTGAAGGTCAGAGCTGGGACTGATAAAACTGAGAGGTTGCGAGTCTTCACCATGTTTGTCAGCGGCCTTTTTCCATAGCAGCGCAATCACGGCAAGAGCGGGTAACAACCAGAGCCATGCAGGTGAAAGGAACTCTATTTCTGCCAGTGTCATGGCCAGTTTTTCAGCCAGAAAAAGGCATCATCAAACATTTGTTTTTTATTCGATGCTTGGCTGGTGTGACTGGCAAAACGGGACATAGAAAGATTATTGATGAATAGCCGCCACCGTTCGCGATGTTGATCCAGCTCAGTGGGCAGGGGAGTCGACGAAGTAATACCGTTCAATCCCAGCCCATGTGAGAGAATACTGGCCAGCCGATAGGCTGTGTCACGGTTTAAAGTCGAATCCGTAACTTGTTCTTCCAGTCTATTTTTTAATCGTCGTAGATGTCGTTTGGCCAGTGAGCGCTGATTATTGAAATAGCGAACTGCAAACGTAGTCAGGGTAATCAGCAGAATGACCAGCACAAAAACAGAAATAACGGCTGGGATGTTGCTTCCGGGAGGTGGTGCAGGCGGTTCAATATCCAGCAGGCCGTGTACTGTTTGTAAGATTTGTTCCATTGAGTCTAGCTCATGACAATATGCTCAATACGGTCATCATTAGTCATGACTGTCTGGCAGGGTATGGCGAGCGATCTGAAAAGTTGCTGTTTTGACTCCAGGAAGCTAGATGCCACCTTTCGGTATTGCGAACTTGATTGTTTATTAGAGCTATCTATTCCAATAAGCGACTGGTTTTGTGATCGCACAAGTAAATTTCCACATCCAGGCAACTCAACCTCAACAGGATCGATAATATGTATCGCCTGCAGGTGATGCGTCATCGACAGTTCCAGTAGACTGGAGCGACAACTGTCATCGAGATCATTAAAATCACTAATCAGAATTACACTGTTGCCCTGGGCAAGCATCGGCGTTATTAATTTAATGACATGCGAGAGTGATTCCTCGTTTCTGCTGTCGGATAGAGGGATCGTCTGCGCTGAAACAGGCGGTGAACAGGGTTTATTTGCCTCACGAATAAAATTAAATACACCTGCTTCATCGAAGGACTCTGCAATCCAGGACAGTCTTGATTTTTGCGCTGATTCGAGTAATACCCCTGCCACCGGTGCATTTCGCAGACGGGCATCAAAGGCCATCACTGCCGCTGCTCGAACTGCCTGCGTAACTTTAAGCCGGCAGCGGGTACCAAAACGCATGTCCTGTCGTCTATCGACAACAATAAAGACCCCGGGTTTTCGCTCTTCACGAAAGACCTTCATATGAGGTACACCCGTGCGTGCAGTGACACGCCAGTTCATGAAGCGCAGTTCGTCTCCCGGGAAATAGGGTCGACTTTCATCGTAATCCATACCGTAGCCGCGATAGACAGACCGTGCATCACCAAGGGTACGGTGTTCTACTTCATGTCTGTATTCGGCGGGCCCGCTTTGCAGCTCCACCTGGATCCTCAGTTTAAGAATTTCATTGCGGGACAATAGCGGCGCGTCAACCTGCTTGCGGGGTCGGCTATAACGTGCCCACCAGCTTTTGGGGTTTCTGGATATCACAGACATCATGTGATCAGGGAATAGGTATTTGTTCGAGTATATAGTCAATGATGTCATCGCGACTGACATTGGCAGCACGCGCGGCATAACCGAGAATCAATCGATGACGAATAACATCGGGGGCTATCTCAATGATATCTTCTGGTATGACGTGATCACGGCCACGCAGATAGGCAGTAGCACTGGCGGCCCGCAGCAAAGCAATGGATGCGCGTGGTGACGCTCCGGCAATCAAAAAATCCTCCCAGTCGTGATTCAAATCGCTGAGTTTACGGGTCGCACCGACCAGCGCAACAATATACCTTTCCAGCATCTTCTCAACGTGAATCTCGGCAACTTCGCGGCGAGCGGTAAGTACTGTTTCAGGATGTAATGGCGAACTCATAGCTTCCTTATCTTCACCATAATGCTGCTCGCGATCTTTTTGAAGAATGACTA
>BTQX01000192.1:0-3738 GCA_036986095.1 Gammaproteobacteria bacterium | reverse complement strand
AGCTTATATAGTCAACCGACTCTAGATGATATTGCAGCGCACTTACATCTTAGTCCCTTCCACTTTCAACGTCTATTTTGCCGGTGGGCTGGTGTAACTCCAAAGAGATTCTTGCAAATACTTACTGTAGAAAGGGCAAAACAGTTACTGACTGAATCTAAACCTGTTTTTGAAGTTTCCGATTCGTTAGGGCTGAGTAGCGGTTCACGTTTGTATGATCACTTCGTACACCTGGAAGCTGTTACACCAGGCGAATACAAAAAGGGCGGTGCTGATTTAACCATCGAGTATGCAGTACACAATACCCCCTTCGGAAAAATATTTATCGCCATTACCTCAAGAGGTATATGTAAGCTCTCTTTTTTGGATTACAGTGGTATTGATGATCATCTGCGAGGTTTAAATAAAAAGTGGCCTCATGCAGTTCTGCACGAAAACTATGAAAAAACACTAAATTTTGTTGATGTCATGTTTGGCCAAAATGTAAAATTGGATCGTCCTTTGTCATTATATGTTTCTGGTACGAATTTTCAGGTCAGTGTATGGAAGGCGTTGTTACGGATACCTCCAGGTGAAGTTGTGAGCTATACACAAGTAGCAAGAGCCGTAGGTCGTCCTCGTTCCGCCAGGGCAGTAGGTACTGCTATAGGAGCAAATCCGGCCGCGTTTATCATTCCTTGTCACCGTGTCATTCAACAAAGTGGTAGACTTGGAGGATACCACTGGGGTGAAACCCGAATGCATGCGATTCATGCGTGGGAAACAGCCAGGTATGAGGAATAGCTGCCATAATAAATCGTTCAAGTTGATGCCGGAAAAAATGGCGGCACTATTG
Organism: Gammaproteobacteria bacterium; assembly: GCA_036986095.1. Lineage (GTDB taxonomy): Bacteria > Pseudomonadota > Gammaproteobacteria > BMS3Bbin11 > BMS3Bbin11 > BMS3Bbin11. The sequence goes on along the minus strand of BTQX01000192.1, from coordinate 2,903 downwards.
AAATCTATTGTTATACTCAGAAATTTCACGCCACCCTAAACACAAAGGAAAAACCATGAAAACCACATTATTAGCTATCGGAACAGCAATACTATTTACTATCGGCTCTGTAGCTACAACAGCCTTCGCAAGCCCGGGAGAGAAACATGTCGAAGAAAAAGGTGGTCATAACGAACATGGGGAAGGCAACCAGGCGGGGGGGCACATGGGTAGCATGAATGACACCATGCAAAGACTAAAACGCGAACTTGGTGATGAATACAATCAGCCCGTGCCAGCGGCCACCAAAGAACAACTGGCTTCTGGAAAAAAAATATATACTAAATCATGTGTGGCCTGTCATGGCGAGAGTGGTAAAGGAGACGGTCCGGCGGCTGTTGCTTTTAAACAAAAGCCAGCTGACTTCACCGACCCTGAACACTCAAAATTTTATTCTGACATGGGGCGTATGCAGATAATCAAAAAAGGCAGTAAGGGCACACCCATGGCAGCCTGGGAAGGCGTACTCAATGAAAAAGATATCCAGTCGGTACATGCATATATTCGTTCGCTAAGAAGTCCCGAAAATGAAGAAAAACAGGGACACGGTGATCATGCTCATTAAAAACTTTCAATGAGTAACATATCTAAGTTTAGGACTTGATTATTTATTCGTCGTAGTCTCAATAACAAACCGGGCTATCTCTTCGGGCTGATTTAGATCTAGCACACTAAGACCATCTCGAATACTGACGCCAGATTTAATCGGGCTATCACAGGCAATAGCAAAAATATCATTGTCATCAGGAAATAGTAGAGGCTTCCCCAGTCCTGGTCTATGCAGTTCAATCTTGGGGAAGTGTTCATGTTTGAAGCCTTCTACCAGTATCAGGTCCAGTTTCTCAAGATCAAGGGCATTTAGCGCATCAGTTAGTGATGGCTCATCCTGTTCTTCACCTATTTCACGTATCCAGGCCATGCGGTGGCGTGAGGCAACCAGTGTCTGTTTGGCCCCGGCTTCACGCAGCAGATAACTGTCCTTACCTGGGTGGTCGATATCGAAGTGATGATGGGCGTGTTTGATGACACCGACTTGCAGGCCGCTTGCAGATAAAAGTGGGATCAATTTTGTCAGCAGGGTAGTTTTACCTGTGCCACTCCAGGCGCAGAAGCCAAGAAGAGGGGGCCTCTTAATGTTTTTTGTCATTGTGTTAGTCCTGCTGCAGGTTCCTTAATTCTTCATCGGTATTTATATTCAGGAACATCTCTGGGTAGTCAGAAAAATCTGCCGTGGCGACCTTATGTTGTGCAAGCCAGTGTTTGATGGCGCGTTTGTCCTGTTTCAGGAAGGCAGCGAGATCTACTGTCAGCGAGGTGGGTATCAATGCATACATCTGCTGCATGCGAAATCCATCGTGGGCAACAGCAATTTCTGCGCTGTTTTCAGCTAGTGTTGTAGACAAACGTGCAACGTAATCTGCAGCTAAATGAGGTCCATCGCAGGGTAGAGTAATGATAAACTCTGTATTGACAGTATCCAGGGCCGTCAGAATTCCTGCAAGTGGCCCCTGAAAACCGGGTATTTTGTCTTTTATGACAGGGAGTCCAAACTGCTGGTATTGTTCCCGGTTACGATTGGCATTGATAATAACCCGGTCAAGCTGCGGTGATATTTGCTCGATGATTTGCTCGATTATGGTTTTGCCATGCAGTTTGATCAGACCTTTATTCTGACCACCCATGCGTGAACTCTGGCCACCAGCCACAATGACTGCTGTGATGTTTGTTTTATCGGGTATGTGTATTTGTGTCTTCATCTTGCGTGATTGTCGATATAATCATAGAACAGACGGGTAGAAAGAGATTTGATTTGCGGTATGGCTCCATGCCGATTATTCTGCGCAGGATACCCGGAGAGCCACACTGTGACAGACTAAGGAAAAGTTCGCAATGACAAAAGAAAGGCAATTTATTCCGTTGAACATCGCCATTATGACGGTTTCAGACAGTCGTAACGAGGAAACCGACAAATCGGGTGCTACCCTTGTTAAACTGCTGACAGAGGAAGGGCATAAGCTGGCAGACAAGGTAATTGTACCTGACGATATGTACCGCATACGTGCGGACATTTCTCGCTGGATAGTTGATGAGGACATTCAGGTGATTATTTCGACAGGTGGTACAGGTTTGACGGGACGTGACGGCACGCCGGAGGCGGTCACACCGCTACTGGATAAGGTGATTGAGGGATTCGGTGAGATGTTTCGTGTCATTTCCTATGATCTTATTGGCGCGTCGACTATGCAGTCACGTGCAGTGGCTGGTACGGCGAACGGTACATTAATTTTCTGTCTACCGGGGTCAATGGGTGCCTGTAAAGATGGCTGGAAGCGCCTGATATCGGTACAGCTGGATTATCGTACTCGCCCCTGTAACCTGGTGGAGATAATGCCGCGCTTACTGGAAAAATAGGGTACATTTACAGATAACGACTATCACCATTTAGAGGAGAAGAAAAAGTGAAATTCAACATCCCCGGATATCAGCGCAAGATTATTATTGTTGGATTACTATCATCCTCGTTGCTGTTATTACAGGGCTGTGGCAGTGGCAGAAAAGGCATCACCATCGATTCTGACCCACAGGGCGCCAATATTCTTGCTGATGGAAAGAACATTGGTAAGACGCCCATGCATATCAAACAGGATGATGTTTTCCCTCCCCATTGGTACGGCAGAAGTTACATGGTGAAAGGAACGCTGGAAATACAGAAAGAGGGTTGCGAGGCAGTCAGTATGGAGGTCAACGACCTGGTTCTGTCGAAAGATATCAGGAAAAACCTGACCTGTAAGCCAGGGATGGTGCAGAAGGCCCCAGTAGTAGATATGCCTGAGAAGAAAAAGCCAGTCACGCAAAAACCAACA
>BTQX01000191.1:0-3757 GCA_036986095.1 Gammaproteobacteria bacterium | reverse complement strand
CCCGAACCATAATTAGGCGACATTCAGCTTAGCTGTGCTTTATTCACGGCGAGGCATCGGAACGCCGCTGTAGTCATTCTACAGTAAGTTTCGATAACGATGTCCGTGGGTGAAGCACAGCCAAGCCCAAAGGGAGGATCCAAAATGATCCAGCTCAGCGTTGCGACTCTTGACAAGGGCCAGCCATTGCCTGCGTGCCGCGTCTTGATCTGAATCATTTTGGGTCCTCTGAGTGTCGCCTAATTATGGCTCGGATTAGTAATCCTGCTCATCCGCATCTCGGTCAACGCCCTTAGTTAACTCTGCATAAATTATCTGCACACCAACACGGACATATTTCTCCAGCTGCATCAAATCACTGTCCATACCACCAACATCAGCTGATGCATCAAGTTGAGATATTTCGACAAGATCTTTTGCCACTTCTGCAGCATCTTCAGGTAGTTTATCAAATTCTTTCAGACCGGATTCGAGCAGCCCCATTACATAGCCTCCACACCATTCTGCCAGTGCGCGGCTTCTCTCCAGCAGGGGAATGGCGTCATCCGGCAACAGCAGCTGAAAATCGAAATCCTCGTCTCTGTACCCCTCAGAGCTCACCAGCACCAGCTGTGAAATAAGCTCAGCAAACTCACGGTCCTGCTGTAGAGATTCAGCATCATCAGTAAAGAACCTTGCAATCGAGGCCGTACTTTGCGTATTCAGGGCCCCAGCAATCAAACCATGACACTCTGCAGCGGATAACTGGCTGTTTATCCGTCGTAAAGCACGGGTCATCACAATATACGCCGGCATAATATTGCTGCTCTGGCCCATCTAACTCCCAATTTTCATCCACTTATGGCCGAAAATAGCCATAAAATATGATCTGATTGCCTTATTCAGGTTTATTCCTGAAGAAAAAAGTCATATTATCTTCCAACAGCCTTATGCAACAAGTACTATATGGGCTGATATAATAACAACTAGTAGTCTTTATTTAGTGTTCTAAGTAAGGAATATTCTAAAGACGTACCCTTGTTTCGAGGATAGATGACCCAGGAGAGGTTATTCTGTGATTCAGGAAGAACTGGATAAACTGGAAGCCCGTATATTTGAACTGTCAGAGACCCTGCGTCGACTGGAGGAGCAGAATCGCATTCTGCGTGTGGATCAACGGTCCCTGAATAAGGAAAACGGTCGTCTGACCGAGAAGAATCGTATTGCCTGCACCCGACTGGAATCTATCGTCAATCGCCTTAAAAGGCTGGAGCAATCTGCTTGAGATCAACTGAATCAGGGGTTCAGATAAGTATCCTCGGTAAAGAATATTCCGTTGCCTGCCCCGACGAAAAACGTGACGAGCTTCTTGTAGCGGCATCATTTCTTGATCAGAATATGCGGGAGATACAGCAAAGCGGTGCCGTGCTGGGCACTGAACGTGTTGCCGTGATGGCTGCACTGAACATTGCCCACGATCTAATATCCCTGCGCGAAAATACCGGCCTGACACTGGAAATGGAAACCCGCATCAAGACTCTTCGAAAAAATCTGGAAGAAGCCTTGAATGGACAGGCCGAAATGGAGCTATAATTACAGGGTGGCGCCCGCTGCGGTGTACGTAGCACACTAATAACCCTTAGAACCTAATCCACAAACTCGGGATTCAGAGCTAATGCTGTTGAGCCGTCTCCATGAATATCATGTTGATAGCCTGATGCACGACCAAGAGTCCCACTTGAACCCCTGGTTCAAGGTACATGCGTGTTACGGCACAGGTGGGGGCGCCACCTTTTTCAAAGAATACCTGAATACAAACATGCGGCCTGCAAATGACAGATAAAAAGGCCATACGCCAACAATTTCGAAAAAAACGTTCAGCCTTACCAGCCTACCGCCAGCAGCTTGCCAGCTACGCGATTGCTGATAAAGTGCTGCGAAAAATTTCTGCCATGCAGCGTGCAGGGACAATTGCCTTTTATATTGCAAAGGAAGGGGAAATTGATCTGTTACCCCTGATGTTGCACTGCCTGAAGCAAGGCCGACAGTGTTATTTACCGGTGCTGGAAAGTCCTGATGAAGAAAAACTGCGTTTCGCAGAATGGGTACCGGGGAAGGCCATGTCACTGAACAAATTTGGCATATCAGAGCCTGACGTCCCACACCACCATCTTCTGTCAGCGGCGGAAATGGATTTGATTTTTATGCCGCTGGTCGCTTTTGATGATTGCGGCAACCGCCTCGGCATGGGTGGCGGCTACTATGACCGCACTCTGGCTCAGTGCTATGGTGAGTCTTCCACATCATCGCAAAAACCTTTTCTGGTTGCCACAGGCCATGATGTTCAATACATTCCCCAGCTTCCTCACGACGCGTGGGATATCATTCCGCATATAACGATAACACCCGGTCATTTTATCCGGCCGCTACGTCTGGATGGGAATTGAATGCCTGCAATAAAGATCAAAATGAAACACGACGACAGCGTTTTATTGCAAGCTGACGACAGTCAGATACAGGTGATCGAAGGCAATTATTATGTGCACCCTGACCTTATCAACCTGGATAAATTTGAGGTCAGTGACCGAATATACACCTGCCCGGCTAAGGGAAAGTGCCTGTGGGTAGATCTTAACACTGAGCTTGGCTGGATCAATGATATCTGCTGGGTCTATCCTCAACCAAAAGAAGCGTATCAACATATAGCAGGCTGGTTTGGCTTCTACCCCAGTCATAAAAATTACGAGATTATAGGGCGCCCCTAAAATGAACTACTGGTTATTTAAAAGCGAACCCGATGTATTCGGCATCGAACACCTTAAGGCATTGGCCAATCAAACGGACCACTGGGACGGTATTAGAAATTATCAGGCCCGAAACATGCTCCGCGATAATATCAAAACTGGTGACCAGGTCTTCTTCTATCATTCCAACTGCAAAGAACCCGGCATCGTCGGCATCATGGAAGTGACTCGAGAGGGTTACCCTGACTACACAGCAACCGACCCCGAACAGCACTACTACGATCCAAAAAGTGATCCCGACAATCCACGCTGGTATATGGTGGATGTTAAATACGTGCGTGATCTTAAACGCAATATCACACTACAGGAATTGAAACCCTTGCCGGAACTGGAAGGAATGCCTTTAGTTCGGCGGGGGAATCGGCTTTCTATTATGCCGGTCGATGCGGAGCATTGGCGGCTGATTTTGGGGTTGGAGTAAAACAAGGTTTTATGTTTTACGTGTTACGTTTTACGACTAAGGACTAAAGACTAAGGATGAAAACCTGGATTTCTGATAGAAGCATGCCGGAATGACGCTTTTGATTTTTCTTTTGTCATTAATCCTTCGTCTTTTGTCTACTTCTAACCCAAAGGGCAAGCAAAGAAAAGTAACTCGCCCATGTAGGGCGAAAAATATGACCGTGTGCAAGCACAATAACAATCAAGGAAACATCTATGAAATTCGTAAAAGCGATTCTATTTCTCACACTTCTCTCAAGCATGAGTATTGCTTCGGCAAACGAAAAGAAAGGCCCTGTGGTTCTATTCGAAACCAGCGCAGGAAATTTTGAAGTAACACTGAACCCAGGTAAAGCTCCGGTAACGGTAAAAAACTTCCTAACCCTGGTAGATCAGAGACACTACAACGGCACCATTTTTCACCGGGTGATCAAAAACTTCATGATTCAGGGCGGTGGACTGGATACTTCGATGAAAAAAATTGGCGGCGTCTCTCCAATCAAAAATGAGGCGGATAATGGGCTGAAGAATCT
>BTQX01000190.1:0-3790 GCA_036986095.1 Gammaproteobacteria bacterium | reverse complement strand
CTATCATCCCCCGTTCTAATTATTGGAGAACACTTATGTCTGTTTTTTTGAAAAATGTCTGTGTACCACTCATGTTGGCCCTGTTATTTTCCTCTTCCTCTTACGCCGAGCAATCCGGCAAACCGCTTGTAGAGAAATTGCAGGAAGGTAGTATCGTCATGGCTGTTTCCTTGCGCGGTTGTGATGAAGATGCAAAAAAGCATTGTGATGGTCTTGATGAGAATAAAAACCAGGTATTTATGTGTCTGCTTGCCTATGAAGACCACCTGTCCGAGCAGTGTAAACGCGGAATTCTTGAAGCGGCTATGACGGTGAATATGGGTGCCGCAGCTATTGATTACTCTATTAAGTCCTGCGAAGCAGATGCGGACAAGCACTGCCTGGATGTACAGCCCGGAGACGGCCGTATTGTAAGCTGCATCAGGGCACATGAGTCCAAGGTAAGTAAAGAATGCGTATCGGCACTGAAAGAAACCGGACTATGGGAAATCGGCCAGTAGCCAGGGTGTAGAAGGGGGATGCAGCGGTCAATGCAGAAGAATACCTGGCAAGGCTTACTGCTGCCCGGGCCCATCAGGGCATTTGGCAGGATCTGTCGCAGGACCCCGAGCCTGCTGGAGGCCAGGAAAAACCGGGCCACAGCACATGAAACAGGTCAACTGGAACCAGTGGGCAGCGGCGCGCTTCTAGGCAGCCGAATTAAGCTGCCGGTATGCACGTGGCGAGACGCCTGTCCAGCGGCGAAAGGCACGGGTAAAGCCCGGGGCATTTGCGTAGCCCAGTATCAGGGAGATATCCAGTAACTTCAGGTCCGTTTCTTTCAGCATGGCCGCTGCTTTCAGCAGGCGTGCCTGGTCGAGTACCCGGGAATAACTTGTGCCTTGTTGGGCAAGGCGACGCTGCAGTGTCCGGGGGCTGACGCCGGCGATTTCCGAGGCAAGCTTTTTGTTCGGTTTTTCGGTTCCGAAATAGGGGATGATGGCATCACGTAGTTGCTCACTGAACGAGCCTGGCATCGGTGCAAGGTTTGCCGGGTTATCTGTATCGTGTTCGACCCTTAGTCCGGGTAATGACAATGGCAGCAGATTCCCTGGAATGGCTATCGAGGGGTAGCGTTGGGAAAAAAGGATTCGGCCCGGGTTGAATTCATCGGCGGTCTCCACTTCGGTCCGGTGTTTAAAAGAGAAGTGAATCTCGGCAGGACGCCAGTTTGTTCCGGCTGCCAGTTGGACCAGCTGGATCATGCCAAATATTTCGAATGTCTCTACCTGTACGGCTTCATCCATAAGGCGAACACCCTTCTGAGAGAACCAGACAATGTCGCCGTCTTTTTCAAGGACATATGAATCAATGCTGCTCTGAAGCGGGGCGATAGCACAGAAGCGTTTTAACAAGTCATACAGGTTTGTGCAGCCCGCAAGCAGTGGTGCCAGGGTGGAAATGTCCTGGTGTGACACGGCATTTCCGGCTAACAGGCCAAAATCGGGTATGGCCTCCGTCCGGGCAACCGACTGGGCAAAATGCCAGCAGTGCAGTTCCGGCAGCAGAAGTTCAGCATCATCTCCCATCTGTGCGGGTAAGCCCACAGATCGAAGCATTTTCTCAACGGGTACACCAATTTGTTGAGCGGCAGCGATAAAAGGTTCAACAACAGCCGCCCGTACAAGCGGGATGGTATTAGATGAATTCATAGCCTGTTTCTTAAAATCATATTTTTGGATCGGGCTTCACGGTGCGTGTTACCCCGGAGTTGGGGTATGGGTGTGATGCTGGCTCAATAAGGTAAGAGTATCAGTGATGGTTTGGTTAAGATACCGACCCCCGCAAATTCAGGTGTCTGTTACCTGGTGATGACTAGCTTGAATTACAGTGTGAAAATGCTTCACGTATCTGAAATATCACTGTATATTCCACGCACATAGAAATGGTCTAAATGGAGATGAGCAATATGAAACCGGGCTTCCTGCTGTTAACAGCTTTTTATTTCAGCTTGCTGGCAAGCACCGCGAGTTATGCCGATACCACAACGACCACCACAACGACGACCAACCCCGATGGCTCAACCACTACCACGGTTGAAGAGACAACCACGACAGAAGAAACAGGGTCTACCTCACAGGCCGGGGTCAACCTGGTTGGACCTGCGGGGGTCACCGGCGCCATTCGCCGCTCGGACCGGCGTCAGGACAGACGCGCGGAAGAAGACCTGGACGATTTGGGCGATGCGATTGATAGAAGGCACAGGCGTTAATGTTGATTTAAGGAACAAATGGCTAAATCTATATTAGGGGAGTTCTGATTTATTCGTCATTCCGGCGAATGCCGAAATCCATGTCGTTGAAATCTCTGGATCCCGGCATTCGCCGGGATGACGGCAAGGTAATTAATCAGAGGTTCCTTAGTTTGAAAAGGAGCAGTGACTGAATTATGAAAAAATTAACTCTAAATATCATGATGTATGCAGCAGTAACTTTATTGGTTGCAGGGCTACAGATGCCTGTTACTTATGCTGCGACACCTACTCCAGGTTTTAACTACAAGATTCCAGAATCCATCATGACGCCAAATAAGGTGGAAACATCTATTGGCACATTGGATTTTTATGATGGCTTGCCGAGCGATGAAACTGCCGAAAAGGTTTTTGATTACCTGGATACAGCCCGGGGCATGCAGGTATTTCTAAGTGCAATTCCAGCCGCCTCAGTGGAAGCAATGTATCTTGGAAATCGCAAGATGGGTGTCAAGGCATCCAACTATGTGCTCATCATGGACGACCTGATGGATTCGCCTGCATTATTTTTAACAGGCAATACCGACACGGTTTATGTCTCCGGGATCCTGGATTTGAAAAAAGACGGCCCAACCGTCGTGGAAATCCCGCCGGGTAGTGGGCCGGGTACGGTGAATGATGCCTTTTTCCGTTTTGTAACCGATATGGGCGGTGTTGGACCTGATAGAGGTAAAGGTGGTACTTACCTGATTCTTCCCCCGGATTACAAAGGTGATCTGAAGTACAAGGAAGGTAGTGAGACCGTAGAAATGAAGATTGGTGGTGTAAAGAAAAAAGTCTTTGTTTCAAAATCTGCCAGCTATATCAACTGGCTGATACTGCGTGGTTTTCTGGTGGATGGAAAACCGGATGTAGCCTCGAAAATGTTTCGTGAAGGCTTGAAAATATATCCACTGTCAAAAGCAAACAACCAGCCTGAAATGCACTTTATCAATGGCTCGGGCAAGTTTTTCAATACCATTCATGCCAATGATTATCACTTCTTCCCGGAAATGGATGCGGTGATACAGCGCGAACCGGTAGCACTTTTTGATCCTGAATTACGTGGCTTGATGGCCAGTATCGGTCTGCAAAAAGGCAAAAAATTTGCACCCGATGCGCGCATGAAAAGAATCCTGACCGATGCGATGAAGATTGGTAATGCAGCAGCACGATCCATCTATTTTAATCCGCGCATGCCAGGCGCTTATAAATGGAAAGGCAGTCAATGGAAAACCGGATTTGTCGGCAACGATTATAAATGGCTGATTGATGGTGGCAAAGGTGGCCGTAACCTCGATGCCCGCACCTACTTCTTCTACATGGCAACGGTAAACACACCGGCAATGGCCGCGAAATTTATCGGCAAAGGCTCGCAATATGCATTTGGTGACAGGGACAAGGATGGCAACTATTTGTATGGCGACAAAAATTACAAATTGAATATTCCTGCCAATGTGCCGGCCAAGGATTTCTGGTCCGTTGTTGTTTATGATCCGCAGACGCGCTCTCAATTACAAA
>BTQX01000189.1:0-3806 GCA_036986095.1 Gammaproteobacteria bacterium | reverse complement strand
ACACATACCGTATTTGTTGATGCCCATGTTCATTTTTATGATTGCTTTGATCTTTCAGCATTCCTGAATTGCTCGCAAAAAAACTTCAGTGATGCAGCCGATGAGGCTGGCATTGACACAGATTATTCAGCAGTTCTATTCCTGTCAGAAAGAAGCAGTGAAAACTGGTTTCAGTGGCTGGTTGATGCAGCAAAGGAGGGTACAGCAATCGGTCATGAGCAAAGCAGACTATGGCGACTGCAGTACAATGAGAAAGATGCATCAATAAAGGCTGTTAGTGATCACTATCCATCTTTCTACATAATACCCGGCAGGCAGGTAGAGACAAAAGAGTCTCTGGAAGTGCTGTTACTGGGCACTTTAGAAACATTTGATGATAAGGTTTCATTAACAGCGCTACTTGAAAGTGTTCGGGATAAAGAAGTTATTAGTGTATTGCCCTGGGGCGTTGGTAAATGGTTTGGCAAGCGCGGTGAGATAGTAAAAAATACCATAACAAATGAAACAGGCCAAAATTTTTTTATTGGCGATATCGCCGGTCGCCCGACTATCTGGCCTCAGCCATCACAATTCGGACTGGCTGCGAAAAAGGGATTTCGTCTGTTACAGGGAACTGATCCGCTACCGATACCCACGGCCGCGTCGATGGCGGGAAGTTATGGCTTCAGTATTAAAATGTCGCAGCTGGGAGAAATGCCTGGGCTGCAGATAAAGAAAAAAATCCTCAACCCTGAGACAATTACAGCCCCATACGGTGTAAGAGAGAACCCGGTTAAGTTTATTCGCAATCAAATTTTACTGCGTGTGAGAAGTAAGTAAATTGAAGATATTATTAATCGCACCACAGCCGTTCTATCAGGAGAGAGGAACGCCGATTGCAGTCCGCCTGCTGATAGAAGCACTCTGTCTGGCTGGCCACACAGTGGACTTACTGACTTACCACGAGGGCGAAGATATACAACTGGAGGGCCTGGTAATCGAGCGAATAGCCAATATACCCGGCGTGCGCAATGTGCCTATAGGTTTTTCATGGAAAAAACTGGTTTGTGATTTTTTCCTTTCATTTAAACTAATACGCCTGTGCATTACCAATGACTATCAGGTCATTCATGCCGTAGAAGAATCTATCTATCCTGCAATGTTAGTAAAAATATTTTCTAAAAAATATCTTGTCTATGATATGGATTCTTCAATGGCCGATCAGCTGATCGAAAAATGGAATGCACTGCGCTTTGTTAAAGGTGGGCTGGATGCGTTTGAAAAACTTGCAGTAAGGAAGTCAGATACGGTGATTGCCGTCTGTGAAGATTTAGCCATCAAGGCGGAAGATTACAAAAGAACCAGGGAGAGTATATTCGTCGTAGAGGATGTAGCCCTTCCTGCACGAGAGACGGGTAACGTGATAGATAATATACGCCTGGATAATAATATAACTGGACATATCGCGCTTTATATAGGGAACCTTGAACACTATCAGGGAATAGATCTGATGCTTGAAGGCTACGCAAAGTCTACACAAAAGGATCAGCTGACGTTAGTCATCATTGGAGGCCAGCAGGATGATATTGATAAGTATCGTCTTAAAGCGTCAGCACTGGGGATATCGCAGAAAGTATTATTTCTTGGGCCACGCCCGGTTGATGACCTGGGCGCTTATCTTTTACAGGCAGATATACTGATTTCTCCCCGCCTGAAGGGAAGGAATACGCCAATGAAAATCTACTCCTATATGGGTTCAGGCAAGGCTATTCTGGCAACAAGAATTCACTCGCATACTCAGGTGCTGGATGATGCCTGCGCTGCACTTGTTGCACCCGATGCAGATGAAGTGGCACAAGGTTTTGATGGTCTGGTAGCAGACAGGAAAAGGCGCGCTGAACTGGGAAAGGCTGCCAGCATATTGGCAGAAGAGAAATATTCATACCCGGCCTTTCAGAAAAAAATCAAAGATATCTATGCCCGGATACACTGAGAGCTGAATCTTATGCAACGTGATATCGACCGCTTGTCGACAGAGACCTTTGATGTCCTGATTGTGGGAGGCGGGATATATGGTGCGACGTTGGCGAGGCAATGCGCATTACAGGGCTTGAAAGTGGCGCTAATTGAAAAGGATGATTTTGGCGGCGCAACTTCTGCAAATAGCCTGAAGATCATTCACGGCGGCTTGCGCTATCTTCAAAGCATGGATATTAAACGCATGCGGCAGTCAATTAGCGCACGTCGCCGATTGCTGCAAATTGCAGCAAATTCGGTTGTTCCCCTTCCCTGCGTTATTGCGACCGGCAAACGCTTTTTGAGGAGCCGTTTGCTTATGGGTGTCGCGCTGATGCTGAGTAATATAATTAGCTGGGACAGAAACAGGGGCATGGCTGAAAACTCCCATATTCCGAACAGTAAACTGCTTTCTCGCAACGAATATAAAAGGATTGTAAATGAGCCGGCCGATGATGTTACCGGTGCAGCATTTTGGCATGATGCTATTGCCCTGAACACGGAACGACTGACGCTGGATTTCATTCTGTCAGCGGCTACAAATGGTGCCTGTGTAGCAAATTACGTGATGGCTGAAAGATATTTGCTACAGAAAGATCGAATCATCGGCATCGCAGCAAATGATACCCTTAGCAGCAAAAGCTTTAACATATCTGCAAAGCAAATCATTGATGCCAGAGGACCCTGGTCGAGATCCACGAAACCCGGTTTGCCAAAGGCCTCTGATTCAAGGCGTCCGGCATGGGCATTAGCATTCAATATCATCGTAAAAAAACAGATTTTTATGGATTATACTGTGGGCATCTCGCCTGGAACATACAGCAGCGCTGAAACAGGCAATGAGTATGATGAGGGCCGGGAGTTTTTCTTTGTTCCCTGGCGCGGCTGCACAATTATAGGGACGGCCTACAAAGCGTATACAGGCAAACCGGGTGAGCACAAGCTTAGCCGCGATGATCTAGAAAAGTTTATCCAGCAGTTGAATGGCCTTTATCCGGCAGCTGAACTGAGGCTAAGTGATGTCGTATTTGTGCAGCATGGACTGTTGCCTGCTGAGGCTGGTCAGACTGCGCCTGATGTGCGGTTGCTCAACCAGCCTTTAATTATTGATCATGATAAAGCAGGTGGCCCCGCCGGGTTGACCAGTGTGACAGGCGTTAAATTCACTACAGCATTGCCGATTGCCGATATTCTGGTGAAAGAGATAATCAAAAAGTTGGGCTTGAAATATAAAAAAATTATAGCTGATCCCTGCCTTACTGAACCCGCTGCCGATGATTTAGACAACAGCAGCCAGCAGCAGGAAGAACCCCTGGCGTCAGATATGGAAAACTTTTCCATTTCATTCCTGAAGCAAAGATACGGCATAAAGTATCCTGAGATATTAAGAATGATTAATGAACACTCGGAACTGGCAGAAAAATTGGTGACAGAGCCACCAGTAATCGCCGCAGAAATCATTTACAGCGTCAGAAATGAAATGGCATTCAGTCTATCCGATGTTGTATTTCGCCGAACCGGCATAGGCTCTGCAGGACATCCGGGCAAAGCACTACTGGAAAATATAGCAGACCTGCTTGCCAAAGAATTGACCTGGTCAGAACAAACAAAACAACAGGAAGTTAAAAATGTAGAAGAAGTTTATAATTTTTCCTGATTCATCATAATTCCGTAAACCGTAAACCGTAGTTCCTTTCCTCTTTCCTCTAGTCTTTTCCCGAACTATACTGCTCCTGTATCTGCTCCAGACTGACATGTCGTACATCATGCCCCTTGACCAGGTAGATCACATATTCACAGATGTTGGTAGA
>BTQX01000188.1:0-3811 GCA_036986095.1 Gammaproteobacteria bacterium | reverse complement strand
GTGCGTCCGTGGACAAAACACTGTCCCGCCTGGTCGATGAGGGTGTGATCCAGCGTATTGCCCGCGGCGTGTTCGTGCGTCCCAGGGGAAACCGGTTCATCGGTAGCGTGATGCCTGACGCCTCCAGGGTCGTGGAAGTCATGGCCAGAGATCATGGTGAAACCATTCAGGTGCACGGTGCGGAAGCAGCTCGACGATTCAAACTGTCCACCCAGGTTCCGACCTTGCCGGTCTTCTATACCAGTGGGCCGTCCCGGGAACTCAAGATTGGTAACCTTACCGTCAGGCTAAGACACGTCAGTCGCCGGAAACTCCTGCTGGCCGGCAAGCGGCCTGGCCTGGCGCTATCGGCGCTATGGTATCTGGGAAAGAATAACATGAGTACCCGTGTAATCAGCGCTATTCGGGCAGGCCTGACAACGGAAGAATTTGAAACACTGAAAAACGCCGACCTGCCCGCCTGGATGGCAGAGGCATTGGCAAAGCATGGCAACGCAGACCATGCCTGAACAATTCCTCCATCTGCCTGCTGAAGACCGGAAAGAGATCCTTCAGACCGCTGCAGCGCAGCTGGGACAACAGGCCACGGTACTGGAAAAAGATGTGTGGGTCTGCTGGACATTGCAGACCCTTTTTTCCCCGCCTGACGCCCACCCCATGGCATTCAAAGGTGGCACATCCCTGTCAAAAGTCTACGGCGTCATTGAGCGCTTCTCCGAGGACGTTGATATCACCCTCGACTACCGGGCTTTTGACGACAAGTTCAATCCGTTTGCAGAAGGCACAAGCAGGAGTGCCGTCAAGAAGTTCAGTGAGCGCCTGAAGGGTTATGTACTCCAGTATGCAAACGATATCGTTGTTCCTTATGTAAATGCCCAACTGCAGATTCTGCCCAATCCGGA
This sequence comes from Gammaproteobacteria bacterium, assembly GCA_036986095.1. Taxonomy (GTDB): domain Bacteria; phylum Pseudomonadota; class Gammaproteobacteria; order BMS3Bbin11; family BMS3Bbin11; genus BMS3Bbin11. Next base: position 2,909 of record BTQX01000188.1, on the reverse strand, counting down.
AAACTACGGTATCGAAGTGTCGGATGATGGAGAAAGGATCTGGATCCAGTATCCCTCCGCCATCGAAGACAGTGATACCTATCTGAAAAGCAGCATTCTGGTTGAACTGGGTGGCCGCAACGTCATCGACCCCAATGAGCGGCATATCATCTCTCCCGATATATCGAAGCTGGTAACCGGCCTCGATCTTCCTTCAGGAGAGATCGTTGTACTTTCACCGGAACGAACATTCTGGGAAAAGGCGACACTCATTCATGTCGAATGTAACCGCAAGCAAATCAAAGCCCACGCGGACCGGCTATCCCGGCACTGGTATGACTTGAGGATGCTCGCCCGTCATGCTTCAGGGAAGACTGCGCTCAATAACAGGGGGCTTTTTGAAGATGTCGTCCGGCACAAGCAGGTGTTTTTCAATACGCCCTATGCCAACTATGCTGCCTGCCTGACCAGTGATCTGCATCTGGTACCCAGTGATCAGCTCATCAAAGCGCTTCGAACAGATTACGAAAAAATGTTGAGCGCAGGGATGATGTATGGTGATCCACTGCCATTTGACAGAATCATTTCTGACATCCAGGAAATCGAGCAAGCCATTAACGACGGGTAGATCGGTGGAATTTCATGCCTGTATATCGACGCACTGACTCTTTGAGTCTGTGGCCGAAAAGTGTGTCAAAGTTGAATGCCAATTTACAGTCAGGAAAGATTGATTCCTCGCTACTTAAATATTGGTAGCGGGGGCAGGATTTGAACCCTACAGACTAGCCTTGTACGGCCCGGAGAGATCGGCCTGAGCAACTTCGACCGCCTGGTTCGTAGCCAGACTAACGCATTTATCTCCAGAGCTTACCGATAGAACTCCGGCACAATGCCCTATGCCACCTTCCGAGCTTTAACTTCCAAATGTATTCCTTCCTGTTCCTGAAGGTAACTAAGCACAGCGAATAGATTGCTCGCCTGGGGATTCCCTTTCGGTCCAAACATACGCATAAGACTCTTACTCGATTTATCGAAGACCTCGGATAGCTCCTCAAATCCAATCGTTGCATTGATATAGTCGCGCAGCACCGCCTTGCCGGTATCGATGTCACCGGCAAGCAGGCATTCAACACCCTCTTGCAGCAGGGCCTTGCGAAACGCGGGATCACGTTGCGCACGCGCCTGAATCGTGCCTTTAAAATCTTTGGTCAGGGCCATCATTACACCTCTTGCCGTTTCCGGCGTTTATAGTCGCGCCAATGTAATTTTGCGGCGGTGATGTCCGCATCCTGGCGCTTCTTGGTACCACCCGCGAGCAATATCACAAACCGGTCCCCGTCCTTGCCGAAGTAAATCCGATAGCCAGGACCGAAATCAATCCGGTACTCATAGATACCGGCACCTACACCTTTCACATTAGAGAAGTTACCTTGTTCCATCCGATGGGTCGCTGTGGCAACCTTGACTGCAGCGGTCGCATTCAGGCGATCGAACCATTTGGCATAAGGACTGTTTCCCTTCGCATCAAGATACTCTCTAACCTCTGTCATATAATCCATATAGTAGCATATATGTTACCTTTAGCAATGCCCGATCAAACAATATATTTTTGGGTAAGTGGTTACTTTCGATAGAGTTATAACCGGATCTGGTGTTTGAACTGTTGAAAAAGAGCGCGTATCCGATTGATTTATTGAAGATATATCACTATGTCACAGGGGAATTGCCTGGCTGGTATGCACGCAACCGTTCCTGCAAGGCCTGTCGAACAAACTGTGTCGAGGCATTGTCACTCGACTCGACGAGTTACCGAATCTGCTCGGTCACGTCGTCAATGTTATTCAACCTGGTCGCAGCGCGGTAGGACCGAGGACTGGCGCGGAAACCCCGGACGGGGTGATTATCAGTCTCTCGATGGGAATGCGCCTTATGAGGTTGGTGGCGAACATCAAAATTAGTTGTTCTCGTATACCTTCTCGATCTGCTCTATCTTTTCGATCAGCTGTTTGTAGTCCGGGTTACTCTTGAATGCCAGGCTGGCCGCGTGAAGTGCAAGTGCTACGATAATGCCGGTAAGAATGATCCCGACAAAACTGATGGCAATGGCCAGGTATTTGGATAGCCGTTTTTTCGGGTGAAAGTCTCCGTAGCCCACGGTTGTGGCTGTAATAAAGGCATAATAGATACTGTCGGTTCTGGACCACCTTTCCCTGAACCCGATGATGTGACCAAGGGCGATAATCACCAGAACCAGCAGACCAATAAGCGGCGTCGCATACCACAGGGCAATGAAGAACATCTGGATAAATTCGATCGTGAAGTCCATAAAGCTGTCCGAAATTTTCTGGAATAGGTTTTAAAGGTAATTCAATTAGCTCATTAAACAGATTTTCAGATGACAGTAGCCGACGATCGGGTTAAACGAAAGTAGCCGGAATATTAAACGGTTCAATGGTAAAAATGACCTGCTCCCGGACGTCGTCACTGCAATAACCCGGGCGCAGCGACCACGGGCTGATCGCCGGTTTTATTCTTGCTGCCGGTTATCACCAGGACCGAGGCCGTGGTGCCCACACGCAGGCTGACACTGTCCGGCACCGAATCGAGCTGGATCCTGACCGGAACCCGCTGTGCCAGCCGGATCCATTCGAATGTCGGGCTGATGTTCGGCAATAAATTATACCCGGTACTTCCGTCCTGCTGGGCTATACCCCAGCCGAGACTGTCCACCCACCCCTTTAATGGTTTGTCAGGATAACTCATCAGCGTAACTATGGCCTGGTCACCCGGCTCGATGCCCTCGATAGTATCTTCACGGAAGTAACCGTTTACCCAGAAGCTGTTGATATCGACCAGCGCCAGCACCGGCTGGTTGGCCACGGCCTGGCTGCCGAGCCTCAGATTCAGGTTGGTGATATAGCCATCCACCG
>BTQX01000187.1:0-3816 GCA_036986095.1 Gammaproteobacteria bacterium | reverse complement strand
TTGGTCGTCAGCTGGATCCGCAGCTTAATCTCTGGGACACGGCTAAACCCTATCTGGAACAATGGGCGCGACGCGAATACGGCCCACGAGCCTTTATCAAGGAAATGCGTCGCCAGGCGCCCCTGTGGTGGAAGATGGGGCCGCGCATGCCCATGCTCATTCACGACGTACTGGAGCAGGCCGAAAAAGGCACTTTACAACTATCACAGCCTGATGAAAACCTGAAACAATTAAGGGAAGAAACACATCGTGGGCAGAAAAGATTATTTTACGCTATTGTCGGCAGCGCCCTGCTGATCAGTGCGGCACTGCTCGCGGCACTGGATGGCTACACGCCGGTCATGGCCGGCCTCGCACCGGTATCGAGCTGGGTACTGGGTGGACTTGGGGCTATCTTGCTGTTTGTTTCGTGGCCTTCGGGGGAATGAATGAAGTTCCAGGTTTCATGTTTCAAGACTAAAGACAATAGATAAAAGACAAAAAAAAGTATAAACCGCAGAGGACGCTAAGGTTCGCAGTGGTAAAGGAAGTTTATTATCGAACTCAAAGTAAAAAAAAATAGCATTTACCTCTTTGCTCTCTGTATCCTCTGTAGTTCAAGCTTTTAGTATTTATGCTATTCAGTTACCCAACTTTTTTGTTTGGTTTTTTACCAATCATCCTTACGCTCTATTTTTTATCTCCATGGAAAGCCAAAAATGCCATTCTGTTAACAGCTAGCCTGTTTTTTTATGCATGGGGGGAATCCTTCTATGTACTGGTGATGATTATTTCTATTCTTTCCAACCATACCTTTGGAGTTCGTATAGGCCGTCTGTCCAGTGAGTTGCCAAATGAAAGTAAAAAAAGAAAAATACTGCTGGCATACGGTGTTGCTGTAAACCTGCTACTGCTTGGCTGGTTTAAATATGCCAACTTTCTGTTTGAAAACATCAATGTCGCACTTAACTGGATTGACGTTGCCCCCATAATCATAAAAGAGGTGCATCTTCCCCTCGGCATATCTTTCTTTACCTTTCAGGCCATTTCCTATCTGGTAGATGTCTACCGAAACATCACACCGGCACAACCCAGCCGTTACAAACTGGGCCTGTATATTTCTCTTTTTCCACAGTTGATTGCAGGCCCTATCGTCAGATACCACGATGTTGCCGGGCAGATCGAGAAAAGAACGCATACCATCGAACTGTTTTCCAGTGGCGTACAGCGCTTTGTCTTCGGCCTTGCAAAAAAGATGCTGATTGCAAACCCGCTTGGCCTGGTCGCTGATTCTGTATTTGCTCAATCCGCCAGTGACCTGTCTTCACCCGTCGCCTGGCTGGGGATCATTAGTTATTCGCTGCAGATCTATTTCGATTTCTCTGGCTATTCAGACATGGCGATTGGCCTCGGTAGAATGTTTGGCTTCCGCTTTCTTGAGAATTTCAATTATCCCTATATTTCGAAATCGATTCAGGAATTCTGGACTCGCTGGCATATCTCACTCTCCACCTGGTTCAGGGATTATTTATATTTTCCCTTAGGTGGCAGTAGATGTTCCCCCACTCGCACCTATATCAACCTCATCATAGTTTTTTTCCTTTGTGGATTCTGGCATGGCGCTAGCTGGAATTTTATCGTTTGGGGATTGATACATGGTTTTTTTCTTATAGTAGAAAGGGCCTGGATTGGAAAACATCTGGCTAAGGCCTGGGCTCCATTCAGATACTTCTATGCCATATTCGTGGTGACTATCGCGTGGGTATTTTTCAGAGCTGATACACTGCCTGATGCACTGGCCTACCTCTCGGTCATGTTTGGTCTGTCTGGAGATGCTGCACCAATTTATTCAGTCCCCTACATGTTGACGAATGAAGCTGCCGTTGCATTAATCTTTGGCATTGTGTTTGCGACGCCCCTGTATCCCACCATTACGCGTAAACTATCACGACATAAATACAGCAATTCAATTTCTGCTATTTCCCAGAAAGTAATACCCGAAATTGCGCTTGTGTCGCTGCTCCTGGCGCTAGGCCTGTCCAGCGTTGCTACCAGCACCTACAACCCCTTCATCTACTTCAGGTTCTAAAATCGCATGCCTGAAGAAAAATTAAACAAGTTCACTGCTTATGCACTCGCAATTATTTTTCTTGCGGCTATTTTTATTCCTTTTCTTGGCAGCATCATAAAAACTGATACGATTAAGTCGGTATCAGAAAAACGTATACTTACGCCTTTGCCTGAAAAGCCCAACTCTATAAAAACATTAAAGCGCTACCCGAAAAAATTTAATCTTTATTTTCAGGATAACTTTGGATTTCGTGAAAATCTAATGTTGCATCACAAGCTAAAATACTGGCTTGGCGACTCCCCTTCTGAAAAGGTAATGCGGGGCAAAGACGGCTGGCTATTTTTTAAAGGTGATTCGTCTATTGATCTTCAAGATTCATTCCGGGGGATTCGCAGATTCAAAGAATCAGAACTGAAACAGTATGCTGTTGCGCTTGATGCCAGATATAAATGGCTAGCAAACAACGGCATTCAGTACCTGTTAGTCATTGCCCCGAACAAACACACAATCTATCCTGAGTACCTGCCTGACAGCATGTTTCAGGTTAATGACAAGACGTTAACGGATCAGTTCTTTAGCTATATTCAACAACATACTGATGTGCCTGTTCTTGATCTGAGACAGGCACTGCTTAAAGCAAAAACCAATGATAAACTACTCTATTACAAAACTGACACGCACTGGAATCACTATGGTTCTAATATCGCACAGTATGAAATTGCCAAAATACTCGCCTCATTTTATCCTCAGCAGATCAAACCGCTTTTCTACAATAAGCGTGATTTTATAATCAACCCTGTCGCGGGTGGAGATCTGGCAGTATTACTTGGAAAAAAACTTCAATATAAAGAATATAATCCAAATCCCATACTTGACCCATGTGCAAGAAGACCAATACCACTCGACGGTGATTACACCATAACGTTTACAACACAATGTGCTAAATCCAGTCTCAATGCCGTTATTTTTCGCGACTCATTCTTCGAGTACCTGTATCAGTATATTTCACTGTACTTCAATCGAGTGACATTTATATCCAAACGCCTGGAATTTTCAGATATGGCGAAATACATTGAGGGAGAAAAACCGGACATCGTCATTGAAGAATGGGCAGAAAGGTTTCTAACAGATATCCCTGAAGTCGAACCTGAATTTACCCAAACAAACTAAGGATTAAAGTTTTACGTGTTACGATTTACGTAAACCATAACCAATAAAACATGAAACATCTAAAATCAAAGAATTATTACCACAGAGGACACAGGGGAACACAGAGGTTTTTTTGTGTGTTAAAAAGTTCATTGAACTAAAAATAATTCTGTAAAGTAAATATTCGTAATTTTTTAACAAAACACTTTTTAACCTCTGTGTTCCCCTGTGTCCTCTGTGGTGAATGAATTTGAATCTGGTTTTGATTTTGAACTTGAAACCTGAAACCTGAAACCTGAAACTATTTTTTATGTCATCAAATCTTGCAACCCGGCACCCTCAGCAGAACATTTTCATCATGTTCCTGTTGCTACTGTCTGCAATACTTTTGTTCGGTGGCATTTTTGCACCGATGATGACACTGTCTAAATTTGTCTGGATCGAAAGTAGATTTTCCCTGTTTGCAGGTACCATGCAATTATTCGTAGATGGCCAATACCTGCTATTCCTCATACTGCTAATCTTCAGCATAGTGCTACCTGTTGCCAAACTTATTCTATTGTTCAGATTCTGGTATGCCGAATCCAGCAGCTGCCAACAGCTGCAACACTTTATGA
>BTQX01000186.1:0-3842 GCA_036986095.1 Gammaproteobacteria bacterium | reverse complement strand
CTGCAATATTCTGTTTGGGCTTACGCGCTGGATACGGGTTCTGAGTTAACAGCTGATTGAGTAAACTTTCATCAAGCTGATGGTTCCTGACGAAACGAATATTATCCAGCAAGATGCCTTCCTCGCTGATGCTCTTGCTGGTTGCTGGCATCGACCCAGGTGTAATGCCGCCTATGTCGGCATGATGGCCGCGTGAGGCAACAAAGAAAAGCAGTGATTTATTCTGCATATCATCATTACCTTGTTCAAATACGGGCGTGATGACGGTGATGTCTGGTAAGTGAGTGCCACCCTGATAAGGATTATTCAACAGAAATGAGTCACCGTTTTGGATATCATTTTTATATTTATCGATCACTGCCCGCACAGAGTCAGACATTGATCCGAGATGGACAGGGATATGTGGTGCGTTGGCGATCAGATCACCGCTGGACGTAAACAGGGCACAGGAAAAATCCAGCCGTTCCTTGATGTTAACCGAGTGGCTGGTACGCTCAAGAACCAGACCCATCTGCTCGGCAATGGCCATGAATCGACGGTTGAAGATCTCCAGCAGGACAGGGTCGGCCTTGTGGCTGCTATCCAGTTTATGATTTGTTGTGTGTTTTACGATCCGTGTCAGGATTATGGCCATATCCTGCATGACCTTGGCCTGCCAACCGGGTTCTATGATCAGCGTGCCTGTGTCTTCTGTGATAATTGCCGGGCCTTTTACGGTATGCCCTGCTGGCATGTTTGTTCGTATTAAAATGCTGGCCCTATGCATTTTGCCACCACTAAAGAATTCTGTATGTCTGACTTCAGATGAATTTTCGGCGTGTTGAAAAAACTGCTTAGCAAGGTTCTCAACTTTAGTTGAAACTGTTACTCGCAGGTTTTCGATAATGATGGGGCTGGATGGGTCTGAATAGCCAAACTGTTGACGATGCGCATCGGTGAACTTCTTGATAAGTTCATCAAGCCCAGTGCTGAAAGGCAATTCAAGTGTTGTATCCGAACCCGGGTAACGCAGGAACAGTCGTGCGAGTGTTTGTGTGTCGGCGTGATCTTCACCCTGTTGTTTAAGATCATTCAGGCCAGCATCGCGTAGAAGTTGCAGATATTTCTGTAAACTGGCCGCTGAATCAGCCGTCAGGGTTTTACTGACAGCGGCTTCATGGACGGTACTAATCGCCGCCAACCCTATGCCATAGGCAGAAAGCACCCCCGCCATCGGATGACAGTAGATGGTCTTCATGCCCAGTGCGTCGGCAACCAGACAGGCATGCTGCCCACCGGCACCACCGAATACACAGAGTGTGTATCGACTGACATCATAGCCCCGCTGTACAGAAATTTTTCTTATTGCCTGCGCCATGTTTTCGATCGCGATGGTGAGAAAGCCTTCCGCAATGACCAGTTGCTGGTTCTCTTTATCTACAGGATTCATGTCTGTTGAAAAAGCAGTAAACTTTTCAGTCACGGCCTGTTTATCGAGTGGTAAATCCCCTTTAGCACCGAATACAGAGGGAAAATTATCAGGCTGTATCTTTCCCAGCAGCACATTGCAGTCGGTCACACATAAAGGGCCGCCACGGCGATAGCTGGCTGGCCCCGGCCTGGCACCTGCCGAATCAGGCCCCACCTGAAATCGATCATCGTCGTAATGAAGAATTGAGCCGCCACCCGCTGCCACAGTATGGATGCGCACCATCGGAGTGCGCAGGCGAATGCCGGCAACCATGTGCTCTGATTGATGTTCAGTGTCACCGGCATAATGCCAGACGTCGGTAGACGTACCGCCCATGTCAAAGCCGATCAGGCGATCGAAACCAGCGTGGCGAGCAGTTTCAATACCGCCGACTACTCCACCGGCAGGGCCGGAAAGAACGGCATCCTTGCCATCAAATGCACTGGCATGACACAGGCCGCCAGAGGATTGCATGAATAATAATGGAATATCATCCAGCTCGTTTTGCACCTGATTTACATAGCGGCTGAGTATCGGTGATAGATAGGCATCGGCAACTGTCGTATCACCGCGTGAGACCAGTCGCGGCAGAGGACTGCACAGCGATGACAGGGAGATTTGTTCGAAGCCGCATTGCCTGGCAAGTTTCGCCACGGTCTGTTCATGCTGGGGGGTATGATAGCCGTGCATCAACACAATGGCACAGGATCGATAACCTGCTTCATATGCCTCCTGCAGCCGTTTGAGGCTTTCAGCACTATCAAGTGTTTTTTCTATTTCACCGGTGGCACTGATGCGTTCCGGTATTTCTACCACATAATCATACAGGGCATCGGGAAGCTGAATATCGAGGGCAAAAATGTCCGGCCGGTTTTGATATCCTATGCGTAAGGCATCAGCAAATCCCTCGGTGATGACAAGAACCGTGGGTGTGCCTTTACGTTCAAGCAGTGCATTAGTAGCCACCGTTGTGCCCATGCGGACACTATCAATCTGACTTGCTGGTATAGGCTCTGAGTTGTTGAGAGAAAGGATGTGCCGGATGCCGGCAATGGCAGCATCGGGGTATTGCTCGGGATTTTCCGACAGTAGCTTGTGCGTATGCAACGCACCCTCTGCATCACAGGCGACGACATCGGTAAATGTTCCGCCACGGTCTATCCAGAATTTCCATCGCATCCGTGTGAATCTACATAACTAAGGATTGGGAGTCGAGTGTTATAGGCTGGTGCAGGAAAAGCTTCGCCACGAGGGCGCGCCTCCCACAGCAAGTCTGAAAGCTGTTTCATGTTGTGTGGGAGCCGAGACCGGGAAGGAGAGTGTTACTGGTTATTCCAGGCAAGAAGTACTAATGCAAACCTGTAACAGGTCAAAGAGCTGGCATGCGCTTACACTGCCCATTTTGGTGCAAAAAAGGGCCTTTTAAGCTAAAATAATGACTGTTTTACGTTGGAATTGTTTTAATTATCAACAGCCTCTGATGGTTCGACCACGGGGGGTGTCATAGGTTACGATATACGAATTACGTATTAGGTGTTACGTAAAACCTAAAACATAAACCGTAAAACCTTGTGTTTTTCCTTTCCCTTCCCCCTAAGCCGTCATTGCACCCTTCGGGTATTTCCTGCGGTCACGAGCACCGAAGCGCAGCAATCTCGTCACTTTCCTCTTCTGTTAAACTAACAATTCTTCTATCGTTTCAATCGGCAGGAAAAGCTTTTTCTCATGGGAGGGTAATTCAATAAACCCAAAGTGAAGATAAAATCCTTTAGCCTCTTCATCAATGGCATCGACAAGAATCACCTTAATTGCGAGCTCTTGTGAAACAGCCAATATACGCTGTAGTGCATCAATCAATAGTCTTGAACCCAGCCCGCTGCCTTCAGTACCGGAGTCTACAGCTAACCTGGCAATCAAAGCAGCAGGTATTGGGTAACGAGGTAAATGTTTAGTCTGCTCCTCGGTTAGCTGTTCAAACTCAAGACTTGAAGTGCTTAGTGAGTAGTAACCCAATACCTTATTATTACCATCAACTGCGACAAAAGTTTTTGCGATATTTCTATCATCATTCTGTCGCGCATGTTGATGCAAATAATCAGCAAGCGAATTCTTATTACATTTAAAGTACTTTCGAATATGCGATTTTGAAATTGGCTCTATCCTGAGCGCTTCAATGTGGTCCATCACAATGTGTCCTTATTTTTTCACGGTAAATTTATCTGCTGCAGCACGCAAAGAAGCATTTGGTGCAGGTGGGTTGAACAGGGCGTGCATAAAGATATCTCGCGCTTCATTATTGAGAACCAGCCGCTCGTGTTCATCTATCAAACGTATTGCTCTTTCCCTGGCGGACTCAATCATAAAAGAGGTGAGGGTAACACCGCATAACTCT
>BTQX01000185.1:0-3863 GCA_036986095.1 Gammaproteobacteria bacterium | reverse complement strand
CTAAGACAGGGGATAGTCATTCCACACAATTGTCGTAACGGCATTTGTGGCAGCTGCATGGGTTTACTGCACTCCGGTAAAGTGGATCATGGCACAGACAGACCGCGTGCGTTGAGCAAAGAAAAAGAACAGCAGGGCTATGTGCTTTGTTGTAAGGCGAAACCAAAAACAGACATCCGCCTGCAGGTGGAAACCATTGATGCAGTGGCAAATATTGAAATAAAGACCTTGCCCTGTCGGATTAAACAACTACAGAAACTGGCTGATGATGTGATGTTGCTGGAGCTGAAGCTGCCGCCGCATGAAAAGTTTGAATTTCGTGCCGGTCAGTATCTTGACTTTTTATTGCCCGCTGCTAAACGGCGCAGCTTCTCTTTGGCAAATTCTCCCGCAGATAGCGAGACAATCCAGCTGCATATTCGACATGTCCCGGGAGGGGCTTTTACTGGAAAGGTCTTTAATGACATGAAGGTGAAAGATCTGCTACGTATCCAGGGGCCCTTCGGTACTTTTATTATGCGTGATGATAGTCGACCGGCAATATTGATAGCTGGTGGGACCGGTCTTGCACCATTAAAAAGTATGCTGGAAGCTGTAAGAGGGCATGGTTGTGAACGACCCTTGCATCTGTATTGGGGTGCGAGAGCGAGGAAAGATCTGTATTTCGATGGGCAGTTGAAACAATGGGGTGAGGATCTTGACTGCCTGCACTATACACCGGTGTTATCAGAGCCGGATGCGGCAGATGATTGGCAAGGTGTTAGAGGGTGGGTGCATGAGGCAGTAATGGCAGATTTCCCTGATCTGGCTGGACTGGATGTCTATGCCAGTGGCCCGCCACCAATGATTAATGCCATCCAGCAGAGTTTTCCCGATCAGGGACTGGAGCAGGGGCGGCTCTATTTTGACTCGTTTGAATATGCCAGCGACGGTGAGCGAGTCTGATGATCAACATCCACCTCAGGGCCTGGCTGATTGACACTTTTCGGATCGATGCGTGATTGTGGCGGTACTGTATAGTCCTGAGTACGATTGCCCAGACAGCTTTCCAGGCCACTTTTGTATGTATAAATGGCTGTATTCGTTGCGCCAAGTGATTCAAATAACCAGCCAAGTTCCAGTATAGCCTCATGACTATCCCCATTCCGTACTGCCAGCTCGAGGTAACTGCGGGCCATGCCCCATAATTGACTTTTTATGGCCAGCCTGCCCATGCAAAGCATCAGCGGCGTTTCGGTTGGATGATCAGTGAGCCATGATTCGGCGTGTTTTAGCTGTGCGGACGGGTTTTCAGTTTTAAGCAGACCGTAGATTTCTACCAGCTCGTCAGACCATTCCCGCTTCAGCGTGTTGCGAATCAGTGTGTCAGCTTCCGGCTGTCTGCCTGTTTCTGCCAGAATACGGCAGTAAGCGGCGATGATTTCAGTTTGCTTACGAAGCTTTTTCGGCAGCATTTTCCAGTTTTTGTCGACTTCAGCGTCATCGTTGCTGGCTGCCAGTAACCTGGTCGCTGCCAGCGACTGTATAGACTGCAGCTCATTTTCTGCAAGTACATGGTATCGATTTGTAGCAGCGAGCACGGTCAGTAGTTCCTGCCATTGTTCAGCCGTGTTGAGCAGTTTGATCAGGCTGCGTATGACGGCATGGTTTGTCGGTGTTTGCTGATGCAGCACACGGGCTGTGCTAAGTGCCTGTTCGATTTCACCTGCCTGTTCCTGCAACTGGCATTGAACCAGCCCGACGGCTGTTACAGAACCGTCTGCGGCAGAAGCGGCGAGAGCGCTTGCTTCGCTGATATGCTCATCACGCTTTTCCTGATTGCCATTTTGCTGAGCAATCCAGGCAGCAGCAAGCAGGTTGATTTCAGGTTGTGGACTGTCAGTCAACCTTCTTGTCAGGAGTTTTTCAGCCTGTGACCAGTGACCGATGATCATTTCTGTAATTCCCTTGCGTGTATCTTCAGCGGCCTGATCGCGGCTGCGCTGAGCTTGCCAGTGTCGCAGTCTTGAAGGCGTACCAAGCAGATTGTCGAGCAGGCGAAGCAGGAGATAAAAAAGGACGAAAACAGCCAGCAGGCCAAGGATGAATACCATCAATGAGGTTTCAATCGACCAGGGTTGCCGACTGATCAGAACATAACCGGGATTGTCAGCCAGCATCGTCAGTCCGATACCGGCGGACAGGGCGAGAAAAATGAAGATCAGAAAGCGCATTATTCCTGTTTACCTTCGGTGACTGCCTGCAGGCTGTTGAGCGAGCCGCTGATGTCGGGGAATGGCGGGGCAGGATCAATAGCGGCGAGATTTTCCAGTTCAGTGAGTACCCATCGTGTCCTCTGGCTAGCATTGTCGAAATATTTGTTCAGCCATTGCTGTGCCTGCAGCAGGCTGCTTCGGTAAATGGGCGTGTCATTACGCAGCAGGGCAATGCGGGCGCTCATTAACAGGGCCTTGCTGTTTTCACGCAAAAAATAATTTTGCTCAGGGGGTAACAGTGGTATCTCAGGCTGATCGATTCGGCGTATCCTCACCAGGCTGGACATGTCCTTTGCCAGCTGTTGCCAGATAGAAGCAGGTTCATCACTGCTTATTGCTGATTCAGACTTAGTCGTCGTAGGAGTCTGATTACCCGTAGGCAGTTGATCAATGGCCTGCTCGACAGCGCGCAGGCGGTTGAGGGTGCCTGCCAGGTCAACACGATCTATCTGTTGCAGACTGGCTATGTCCCTGGCAATCTGTTTGCGCACCGGCTGCAGATCAGGATCGCCGCCGTCCGCAATACGCCGGTCTGCAATACTAAGCGCCGTTAGTGCTCCATCTATATTTCCTGCAAGTGCCAGCTGATCAACGGCTAGCTGCAGCAGTTGATGCACCTCTTCAACTGACCATGTCTGTTGTGTGTTTTCAACACGCGCAAACAGCCGGGTCATCGATTTTTTTATCGACTGTGTTTCAGTGGACTGGCGTTCAATAGTCTGTTGCAGAAGCTGCTGGCTGTTTTTCAAATCTGTAGCGACCGTTTTCAGTGAGCTTTCAATGGTACTGATTGTTGAAGCGATTTGCTGAGATCGGCTATTTTGCGACAGGAACAGGTATCCGCTGGCTGCCAGGGCAGCGAGTGACAGAAGTATCGCAATTGTCAGGCCGATGCCGCTTTTCCATGCCTTCGGAGGCCCTGTAAGATCGCTATCGTTTATGCCAGCCTGCACTTCATCACTCGAATCATCGATTGCATTTACAGGCACACTAGCGCCCGTATCATTGTCATCCGTTTCAATTTTGCTATTTTTAGTTTTGCTCATGTCAATTTTATGCTGGTTCGTGAATCAGGTCGTTTTTGCAGCGCAATGCGCTGCAACCGATTCAAGCACATCTTCATCACGTGCGGAAGGCATCAGTACCGGGGTTAATTTGTACCCCAGTTTGCCACTCAGTTCCACCATTGTAGATGAAATAACATATAAGGGTGTGGTGTTTAGTCGTGGCAAATCATTTTTGTTTACCATCTGGTAGAGATTTTTCAGGCCTTCCGCGCTGGTCAGGATGATACCGTGCAATGAATTTCTGTCCCATAGTTTGCTGAGTATGGCCGTATCACTCTGTGGGCGACTACGCTGATAACATTCGAAATAGTCGACTATCGCACCGCGTGTATGCAGAGTTTCAGCAAGCGTTTCCCTTCCACCTGTTCCGCGGATAATCAGTATGCGTTTTCCTTTTACTGAGTTCATTCCAGGCTCAGATAACAGGCCTTCAGAGTTAGCAGTCGTGCTGGAAACAATATTCGTGGTATAGCCCAGGGTCTGTAGTTGCTGAGCAGTTCCGTTGCCAATGGCAGCAATTTTTGTGTTTTGTGGCCAGCCT
>BTQX01000184.1:0-3911 GCA_036986095.1 Gammaproteobacteria bacterium | reverse complement strand
CCAGCGTGGTGCCAGGTTGCCCCGGCGACTCATCAAGTGTGAGATGTGAGGTGTCGATATCCACAGTTTCTTCAACTGGTTTTTCATCGAGCAAAGGCTTCTCATGCGAATTACTGGTGGTTAATTCAGATTTCGCATTCTCTTCTGATGATGTATTGTCTTTTTTATCTGCCATATAGCAATTATTAGCAGTATTGCCCTGTCTGTCCAGCTTGTCTCACGTTTCCTGAGAGAATGAAAGCCCTATAATGGTGCCCTTTAGTTTTACGTGCCGGACTTGTAATTTTCAAGTGCAATACCGATCGCATGTTCTCGTCTGCTTTTTAGCTGACGCTGTATTTCTTTACCACTCGCTTCTGAGCTGACCAGGTCTTTAATGTCGACCTGGTTCACCGCCGCAAAACTGACCCTGAGAATGTCCGCTTGCGGATATGTTGAATTCTCAAACCCGAGCCTGCCCCGGGCATCTGCTTCACAGGCCAATAGAAAATTATCCAGTCTCTGTGGTCGTCGGAATACATCCAGTGCTTGCAGAACTTTCAGTATAGTCGATATTCGCAGTTCAGTAGCGCGATGGCAATGGCTATGGTATTCGCATACCAGTTCTGCCATTTCTCTGTGTCCAGCAGGAATACGAAGTCGTTCACACAAGTTCCTGATCAGTGCCAGCCCTCGTGTCTCGTGGGCGATATGTTCGGGTAAACAGGAGAAAGCCGTCGTTCCCTTGCCCAGGTCATGGCAGAGAGCGGCAAAACGGACGGAATTGTCGGTACCAGAATGCGCAGCCATATCAATAACCATCATAGTGTGTACCCCAGTATCAATCTCCGGGTGGTGAACCGGCGTTTGTGGAACACCAAATAAGCGGTCGACCTCGGGCAATAACACAGCTAGCGCATTGCACCGCCTGAGTGCAAGGAAGAACACAGAAGGAGTCTCTTCATCCAACGCACCGCTGATTTCGTTCCAGACGCGTTCGGCAACCAGCTCATTTACTTCCCCGGAGGTGACGATCTGTTTTAACAGCTGCTGAGTCTCTTCAGCTATGGTGAAGCCGAGCTTTGCATAGCGGGCCGCATAGCGTGCGATACGCAATAACCTGACCGGATCTTCGATAAAGACATCTGAAACATGACGCAGCAGGCCATTTTTTAAATCGTCCCGACCACCATATGGGTCGATGATATTGCCTTCGTTATCCTGTGCCATGGCATTGATAGTGAGATCCCGGCGTGCGAGATCCTCTTCTAGCGTGACATCTGGCGATGTGTGAAAAACGAAGCCATGATAGCCGTGACCACTTTTCTTCTCGGTCCGTGCCAGAGCGTATTCTTCCTTTGTTTCCGGGTGCAGGAAAACCGGAAAGTCCTTGCCGACAGGTTTATAACCCAGATCAACCATCTGTTGCGGTGTCGCACCGGTAACTACCCAGTCATTATCCCTGGAAGCTTGCTTGAGCAAGTTGTCACGCACAGCACCGCCAACAAGATAGATTTCCATCTTTATATTTTGGCTCCGGATGCCTTGACCTGGATCAGCAACCGTATTCCTCTCTATAGGCTTCTATTTCTGACAATATGCCGGATTTTTCTGGCTCCTGCTGCAGCAGCTCCACCAGATCTTCCAGCGTGGCTATGCTGAAGACCGGCAGGTTTTGTTCCTGCTGCAGTATTTGCAATGCTGAAGTGTCACTGTCGGCAGTCTTTTCCTGACGATCTAGCGCGACAATAAAGCCTGCAGCTTCGGCCTTGTTCTCCCTGATCAGTTCTATCGAATAGGTGGCAGACAGGCCGGCTGTAATGACATCATCAATGATCAGGACCCGGCCCAGCAGCGGCGCACCGACGATATTGCCGCCTTCACCATGATCCTTTGCCTCCTTGCGGTCGAAGGCATAGGGAATATCCAGTCCGTGATAGTCCGACAGGGCAATAACCGTCGCAGCTGCAAGGGGAATACCTTTATAGGCAGGGCCAAATATCATGTCGAATTTGATGCCTGATTGAATAATGGCACGGGCATAAAACCGGCCCAGTTGGGCCAGGCCATTACCGCTGTTAAACAGGCCGGTGTTGAAAAAATAGGGGCTGCTTCGACCTGATTTCAAGGTGAACTGGCCAAAGCGTAATACACCGGCTTGAATGGCGAAATCAAGAAACTCTTTACGGAAATCCTGCATGTTGACGGCCCATATTTTTATATAGATTTGATTATGGCATTCTATAGACAAGCAGGTGGAATGAAAATGGTCTCGTTGATATATACAAAGTAATATGTAATCAGGAGGAAAGTGGAACCATGAGAATAATAACTGTCAACATTAATGGCATACGTGCGGCTGGCAGAAAAGGTTTTTACGACTGGATGCTGAGGCAGCGTGCAGATGTTGTCTGCATCCAGGAAACCAAGGCACAGGAATTCCAGTTGACGGATAAATTGTATCATCCGCCAAGTATGCATAGTTTTTTTCACGATGCCGAAAAGAAAGGCTACAGCGGCGTCGCATTGTACTGCCGTCATCAGCCCGATAAGGTAGTTTATGGGTTGGGTTGGCCGGATATCGATGCTGAAGGCCGATATATCCAGGCGGACTATGGCAATCTCAGTATCATTACACTCTACATGCCTTCCGGTACCAGCAAGGAAGAAAGACAGGACTTCAAATACGATATGATGGAGAGGTTGAAGCCGCTACTGCTTGATATGCGAGCCTCCGGCAGGGAATATCTGATCTGCGGCGACTTGAATATCGCGCATAAGCAGATCGATCTAAAGAACTGGCGCAGTAACCAGAAAAATTCCGGTTTTCTGCCCGATGAACGTGCATGGATGGACTGGCTGATTGATGAAGCTGGATATGTAGACGCATTCAGGCTGCTGGAGCCGGGAGAAGGGCAGTATACCTGGTGGTCGAATCGCGGACGGGCCTGGGACAACAATACAGGTTGGCGTATCGACTATCAGATTGCTACCCCGGCTATAGCCACTAAAGCTGTAGCGACTTCTATTTATAAGAAAAAGCGGTTTTCAGACCATTCACCATTAATAATTGATTACGATTATGATTTACTGAGTTCTGGCTAGTCTGGCAGGTTGAATAACCATGAAGAGGTATGAAATGAATCCCGCTAAACGTTCATTCCTTATAGCATTGTGTTTAATGCTATCTATCGGCCTGCTGCATGCTCCACACGTTTATGCAGAAACGGTCGCTGTAATTGATTCAGGGATCAATCCAAATCATGCTGACCTTGCTGGTAAAATTGTTCCTGGAGTGGATCTGATTGATGGCGATAACAACCCTTTTGATGAAACACCCGTGCAGCATGGAACCACTGTATCACGGATTATTGCCAGTGTGTATGGGCAGAACAGAATTATGCCTGTACGGGTGCTTGATGCGGGTGGATTCTCCTCTGAAGCAATAGTTATTGGTGGCGTAAACGTTGCCACCAGTAGTGACGCCAGGGTGATCAACCTGAGCCTGGGCAGCCCTACGAACACATATAGTCAGGCGCTTACAGCATCAATGAAAAATTCGGCACGTGCCGGAAAATTACTGATAGTTGCTGCAGGCAATGGCGGACAGGCAAACCCGGTCTTTCCAGGCAGTCTTGCATCACTGTTTGGAGGGTTGGCGATAGCAGTGGGTGCACTTGACCGAAGTGGATCGATTGCTGCTTACAGCAACCGCGCCGGGAACAGTCAGAATTTTTATGTTGTTGCGCCGGGCTACTCTAGATTCTCAAGCTACATCGGCACCTCATATGCTGCACCCTACGTGTCGGGAACTGCGGCGGCTATCCTTGACCAGAATCCTCGTTTAAGCGCCCAACAGGTTGCGGAAATAATTTTTAACAGCGCCGATGATCTGGGTGCGCCGGGTACAGATAAAATCTATGGTCGCGGCA
>BTQX01000183.1:0-3921 GCA_036986095.1 Gammaproteobacteria bacterium | reverse complement strand
ATGATTTCTGTTCCGAGTTTGGTATTATTCTTTGTCGGCATTCCTGCTGAACTACCTGGCCATGCAGTATCCACAAGTGGTTCCAGCTTTTTCTCCGAAAAAATCATTTTAGTGCCTCCTTAGTTTAGCAAAACTAAATTCAACGGTCTTCTTATTAGATTGATTTCGAGTCTACAACCTGTACGTTAGGCACAGGTCAAGCTTGTATGATACATTTTTTATGACAAAATTATACAATAGACTATGAAAGCTGAGAATATCATTTCAAATCATAAGGGTACCTCTTTTATTACAGAGAGTAATCATTGCACCCTACGGGCATTTCCTTCAGAATGGCTACGCCTTCCTTGCGGTCACGAGCACCGAAGTGTGGCAATCTCATAGAATAGATAACCAATAGCTTGGAGATTGAATAGAGGTTGCCATAAGCTTTAACCACAATGTACTTGTGCAGCACACCCATAGACATAAATATATTTACTGAAGAATAAAAAAATATGAAAAAAAATATCGTTATTATCGGTAATGGCTTCGCCTCGTTGTTTTTAATCGGCTACTTCCTGGCGCTGCCAATTTTCCCTTTCTTTACCTCCTTTTTCCGAAGAATTTACTCGCGTTATGACATCACGCTAATTGGCAACGGCCGATTTATCTACTTCCCGGCCATACCTGAATTTATCATAGGGAAAAAGTCAAAGAAAGGCATCACTATAGACATTCGTTCCTTCCTGAAGCGAAGAAATATTCGCTTCATCGATGACATGGTGACCAACATCCAGGATGACGGCAGGACCGTGATTACAACAAAGGGTAGCTATAGCAACGATGCCCTGTTCATCGGTACTGGTCCGGCATTCATGGTGGACGATATCCCCGGCACCCGTGAACATACTTATTCACCCTGTAGCGGGCCGGATACGATGGAAGCATTTGTAGAGAAACTAAACAGCCTGTCGGAAGGCATCATCTACGTCGGTTTCAAGCTCAATAAACGTGACGGATTTGTCGCCGGTCGTGGTGGACAGATGTATGAGTGCGCCACCCTGCTGGATTTTGAACTGAAAAGAAGAGGTATCCGGGATAAAATTGAGATACACCTGTTCTCTCCCAACCTCGAACCGGGTGCTACCGGCGCGATAACAGACCGATTGCAGGAGCGTGGCATTATTCTCGATTATGGTTATGAACCGGCAGAATTTGTTAAAGGTGGACTACGGGACGCTGACGGCACTACCAGGAAGGCAGATCTTGTACTGTTTACACCCGGCATTATCGCACCTGAGTGGGTAGGTAAATCCTGCCTGCCAGTATCGGTCGGTGGGCATATCGACGTCGACAGGTACGGACAGGTTAAGGGTCTGGATAATGTGTTTGCCGCGGGCGACTGCAGTAACCATGAGAATCCTCCACCCTGGGTCCCGCATCAGGCCCACATGGCACAGCTACGCTCTGAATCAGCAGCTAAAAATCTGAAATCTGTGTTGAAAGGAGATGAGCCTTCCGACACCTATCGATTTGAGCTTTCCTGCATCCTGAACATGGAGAATGACGGCATGTGGTTGCACGCCGCCAGTGATGACAAACCGCCGTTCTGGGGCATTTTCCCCAAACATTCGAAAAAACTCATTACCGTTAAAAATATGTTTGAGCGTATTTATCTGTTTTATTTGCGTTTTTTGTAAGAGAAACAACTGTCTCTCGCGGGGTTCGCAGAGGACGCAGGGAGGTCAAAAACCTTTTACCGCTTAGGTTGCAGCGATGTCTGCGTGAATAGTTTTTGTCCGAATAAATTCGAACCTACAGTTAGATTTCTTTTGATTTCCCTGCGTCCTCTGCGAACTCCGCGAGATTGTGTATTTCAGAAGTTGATTTTAGGGACGCCCGCCAATTTGCTGCTTATACTTGTCTAATTTGTCATCAAACGATTTCATCATTGTGCCGTACGCACGGCTGTTCTGATTTTCCATCTCAATTTGCTCTGCCGATTTAACTTCCGGTGCGCACTCTGGTGATTCCTGGTTGGTTTCATCGCAGTCATCAGGACTATTTTTTGCATCGTTCGGTTTCTCTAATGTAGTACTGTAATCAACAGAATCCAATAAACGATCAGGCGCGTTCTTTACTAGCGTCTTTTGCCATAAAAAACCGCCAATGACCAGGGCGATCAGTATTGAAATTAGAGAAAAGTTTCGCATGAGAACTCCTTACAGGTTGTTCATGACAACAGGGTACCTCTATTAATTCATGAATTAAATTAATAGAGATGCCCAGTATACATTGTTTTAGGGCACCTCTATTTATTCAGGAGAATTCAGATTGGATTCAAAAGATGCCAGATCAAGGCAAGAAACGCACGTAATAGCTAGCTATTGCGAAGATTCTTAACGCAGAGATGGGATTTTTTGGATTCAAGATGATTTTTCATGAATATATAGAGGTGCCCTTTATTATGTTTCCGTTAATCTTCCCAGCCTGTAGTCCTCAATGGCCAGTTTGATTTCTTCCTCTGTATTCATCACAAAGGGCCCATATTGTTTTACCGGCTCGTGCAAAGGTTTGGCTGCCAGCAGTATGGCTTTCACTCCGTCTTTACCGGCAGTTATGCTCACTGCATTACCATCGCTGTAAACACCCATCTCCCGCTTCGACAATTCAGATGTTGACCCCTGGTACACGTAAATCAATGCTGTATGATCTTCGGGCACAGCTTGAGTCCATTGCTCATTGGCAGTCAGATAAAGGTCAACATAGATCGGCTCAGTCACTACACCTTTTACAGGCCCTGTAACTGTTTCCGGCTCATTTATTTGACCAGCTACAAGTTTAATATGGCCACCACTTACTAATTCGACAACTGGCAAATCACTGGCCCGATAATCCTGATAATGGGCCGGTTTCATCTTGTCGCTGGCAGGCAGATTCAGCCATAATTGAAAGCCATGCAGTAAACCATCAGTCTGCTCCGGCATCTCAGAATGGATCACTCCACGGCCGGCTGTCATCCACTGCACATCGCCATCAGAGAGCAAGCCCTCATTGCCCATGTGGTCACGATGACGCATCTTACCTGTCAGCATATAGGTGACGGTCTCAAAACCTCTGTGAGGATGAGAGGGAAAACCACCGATATAGTCAGCGCTGTCATCTGAGCGAAATTCGTCCAGCAACAGAAACGGATCTAATACCTCGTTCAGCTGACGCCCGGCGATACGGTACATGTGCACACCGTCTCCATCGGATGTTTGCTTTGCAGTAATACGCTGTTGCAGTCTTCTAACTTTTGTCTTCATATTGCCTCCTCAAAAATAGTAGACGATTCTTTAGTGTCATTCAAAGCCTGGCGCTGATGCGGCCTGGCGTAATCAATTTCCGGCCCTACCGGTACGATACCCGTCGGGTTGATCGTACGATGGCTGCCGTAATAGTGCGTTTTGATGTATTCCATATCGACCGTCTCAGCGACACCCGGTTGCTGGAAAAGGTCCCGCAGATAACCCGATAGATGTTGATAGTCCTCTATACAGCGAAGATTCGTTTTAAAGTGACCACAGTAGACGGAATCAAAGCGCAGCAGAGTCGTAAACAATCGCCAGTCTGCTTCGGTAATGCTATTACCTGTCAGATAACGCTGCGTCGAGAGACACTTCTCCAACCAGTCCAGGGTATCGAATAATTCTCCAAAGGCGATTTCATAGGCCACCTGCGTAGTGGCAAAACCAGCCCGATATACACCATTATTGATATCATGATAGATTCGCTCATTCAGCGCATCAATCTCAGCACGTAGAGCTTCCGGGTAATAATCATCGTAAGTTTCGGTCAGATGATTAAATGCGCTGTTGAACATACGAATAATCTCTGCTGATTCATTACTGACTATCGTCTGACGCTGTTTGTCCCACAATACCGGAACAGTAACGC
>BTQX01000182.1:0-3937 GCA_036986095.1 Gammaproteobacteria bacterium | reverse complement strand
CGCTATTCCCTGTGGTCCGCGATTGGTTTATCGATTGCACTAGCAGTCGGTTTTGAAAGATTCTCCGAGCTCCTCGCTGGCGCCAATTCGATGGACAAGCATTTCAGGGAAGCCCCACTGGAGAAAAATATCCCTGTCATTTTAGGATTACTGGGCATCTGGTACAATAATTTTTTTGGTGCCGATACTCAGGCGATACTTCCATATGACCAGTATCTCCAGTACCTTCCGGCCTACCTTCAGCAGGCGGATATGGAAAGCAACGGCAAGCGAGTTACGAAAGGTGGAGAAGAAGTCGATTACAGCACCGGCCCGATTATATGGGGTACAACCGGAACCAACGGCCAACATGCCTATTTTCAGTTATTGCATCAGGGTACTCGCCTGATACCGGTTGACTTTATCGCCCCAGTTGAATCATTGAACGATATTGGCATACATCATCGCCTGTTGATTGCCAATTTCCTCGCACAGACGGAGGCGCTGGTCAGAGGAAAAACCAGAGCTGAGGCCAGGGCTGCACTGAAAAAGTCCGGGCTGAGTGAGAAAAAAATAGAGAAAATTCTCCCGCATAGAGTCTTTCCCGGCAACCAGCCTACCAACACCCTGTTCTATCAAAAATTGACACCCTACAATCTTGGTGCCCTGATTGCCATGTATGAGCATAAAATTTACGTTCAGGGCGTAATCTGGGATATCAATTCATTCGATCAATGGGGGGTCGAGCTGGGCAAAAACCTTGCCAGGATAATCTTCGATGAACTGGAAGACAGTGTACCTGTTGAAACACACGGCCAGTCAACACAAGGGTTAGTTAATTATTTTAAGAAGAAGTCACCATTAAAAGCCTAACTAATTCCTGAGTCAGACATCTGTGGTCTTATTATTCTCATCCACAAATTTATAATTATCACCTGGCTTTGAAACAGCAAACTCCGGATAGTCCCGATCATGAAGCTTTCCTAGCAGTAATAGTTCAGACATTATAGTGGAGTCAAAACCCTTTCTTGTTCTGTCATCTTCTACAATTAAAAGTGATTCGAGATACTGTACACCTTCCTCTGATCCCCATGTCTTTTTAATTTGTTCCCAGATCCTTGATAATTTTGCCTTTACTGCGGGTTCTGGGTATTTGTCATAAAAATCGTCAGGGATGCTGTCATCAGACATAAAAACCTCCTTTAAATAATCTATTTGTAATCCTGAACTACCTATGTAGAGCACCTATAGAATAAATTCAATATTTTTGACGCCAGCAGACAATGTTTGATATCAGGATTCCTTATACAATTTGAAAAAATAATTTGTCGCATCAACAAAGCCGCGCACACTACCACAGTCATAGCGCATGCCGCTAAATTTTAGTGCCAGAACCTTTCCCTGCTTTGCAAGCGTATGCAATGCATCCGTTATCTGCAGTTCTCCACCCTTACCCGGTTCTGTTTCTCGCAAGGTATCAAAAATTTCCGGTATCAGAATATAACGTCCGATTATGGCCAGGTTACCAGGTGCATCTTCAGCCGAGGGCTTTTCGACCATTCCGTTCACTTTGTACACCCCTTCTTTCAGTTCTTCTCCGTCTATAACACCGTATTTGTGTACTTCTGACATAGGAACTTCTTCAATAGCAACAATGCAAGCCGGTTGTTTTTTATGAAGACTAACCATTTGCGACATGACGGGCTCAGGATTACCTACACACAAATCGTCTGCCAGAATGACGCCAAAGGGTTCATCGCCAATAAGGGTTTCACCTGTCAGGATAGCATGCCCCAACCCATTCATTTCCAATTGCCGAGTGTAGGAGAAGGTACAATGATCGATTAGATGCCTGATCCCCGTCAGTTTGTTTTCTTTCGATGTGCCGCTGATCTGATGCTCCAGTTCATAGCTGATATCAAAATGATCTTCTATCGCGCGCTTACTACGACCCGTTACAATAGCAATCTGCTGCATGCCGGCTGCCAGTGACTCTTCTACGCCATATTGAATGAGCGGTTTATCGAGTATAGGCATCATTTCTTTTGGCATGGCCTTGGTTGCCGGTAAAAAACGTGTACCATACCCCGCAGCTGGAAAAAGACATTTACGTATCATGTGACTCCTCAATGAGACTTAAGTGTTTTGATTTATGAACTAGAAGATATCCTGTATCTCTCTGGCATGCTTAACAGGGATCAGACGTATGCCTTTTTCTTTTTTTCGCGGCATATTCCCTTCAGGAACCATCACACTGGTAAAACCAAGCTTAATGGCCTCACGAATACGCTGGTCACCACGCTGTACCGGACGCACTTCACCCGTCAGTCCTAACTCACCAAATACAGCCATGTCTTTAGTCAGTGTATGATCTCTAAAGCT
Source organism: Gammaproteobacteria bacterium (assembly GCA_036986095.1). Lineage (GTDB taxonomy): Bacteria > Pseudomonadota > Gammaproteobacteria > BMS3Bbin11 > BMS3Bbin11 > BMS3Bbin11. The sequence goes on along the minus strand of BTQX01000182.1, from coordinate 1,576 downwards.
GGAGAAAATTGCCAGTGCAACAGCAAGATCGGAGGCTGGCTCAAATACCCGCACACCACCGACTACATTAACGAAAACATCCTGGCCACCTATCTGCAACCCTGCATGTCGGTGGAGTACAGCAAGTATCATGGCCAGGCGTGATCCATCCAGGCCAACGCACAGGCGGCGTGGGTTTGAAAGCTGACTGTCATCAACCAGCGCCTGTACTTCAACAAGCAGGGAACGCGTACCTTCCTGCGAGGCAAGCACTACACTCCCTGGCGATAACGTTTCTTTACGTCCGAGAAACATCGCGGAAGGATTACTGACTTCATGCAGACCATCGTCCTGCATGGCAAATACTCCAATCTCATTCACCGGCCCGAAGCGATTTTTTATTGCCCGTACAAGTCGAAAACGACTGCCGCTGTCGCCTTCAAAATAAAGTACTGTATCAACCATATGTTCCAGTACACGAGGGCCGGCCAGTGAACCATCCTTGGTAACGTGACCGACAAGTATTACTGATATACCGGTTTGTTTGGCATATCTGACCAGCAGCGCAGCCGTTTCTCGCACCTGTGAAACACTGCCGGGCGCCGATTGTAGAACATCAGTAAACAGTGTCTGGATGGAATCAATGACCATTACAGCAGGTTTTACCTTTGACGCCGCATCAATAATTGCTTCTACCCGGTTTTCCGCCATCAATTTCAATTTGCTGGCATCCAGCCCCAGGCGTTCGGAACGAGAGGCAATTTGCTGTGCTGATTCCTCACCGGAAACATAGAGGGCAGGCATAATCTGGCTAACATTCGCCAGTGACTGCAACAGCAGGGTCGATTTCCCTATTCCCGGGTCACCCCCAATCAGAACCACCGAACCATTGACGATACCGCCACCCAGTACGCGGTCTAGTTCATTAATTGTTGAGGAAAAACGACGGGTATCTTCTGCGCTGATTTCAGATAAGGTAACTATTCTCTGCTTACCGGCAAAGGTTGCAAATCTCAAACCCTTTGAGCTTTCTCTGCCAACTAGCGAAGTGGCGACTTCTTCCTGAAAACTGTTCCAGCTACCGCACTGATTACATTGCCCGGCCCATTGTGAGGATTGTGCACCGCAGTCAGAGCAGACATAAAGTGATTTCGCCTTAGCCATGGATGACTTCCTGACGTTTTACCCTTTCCGTAACGCCACAAAGTAGCTCATACGAAATTGTACCAGCCATTTCCGCAACAGTATCCACGGCTACATCCCTGCCCCATAGTTCTACCGGGCTGCCTGCAGTCGCAGAATCAATTCCGCGTAAATCGACGGTAATCATGTCCATCGACACCCTGCCAATCAATTGTGCCAGTTTTCCTGCAACCATAACCGGTGTCCCTTGTGGTGCGTGCCTCGGGTAACCATCTCCATAACCACAGGCGACTACACCCACTCTCATGTCCTGTGGGCAATGCCAGCTGCTACCGTAGCCCACGGTATCATCTTTCTGGCAATCTTTTATTGAAATGATTTCAGATCTTAAAGACATTACGGGTCTAAGATTCAGGCTGCTGGCTGATAAATCTACAAAAGGTGAGGAACCATA
>BTQX01000181.1:0-3942 GCA_036986095.1 Gammaproteobacteria bacterium | reverse complement strand
CAAGTAGTGTGACGATATCTATTTTTGTGATGGAGCGCACCCAGTGTTCAAACGTATTCAGCTTGCCTGCTGCGTAGATACCCCCGATCAATGCACCCATAGAGCAGCCCGAAATGGACTTAATCTCGTAGCCATTCTCTTCAAGCCAGTGAATGACCCCGATATGTGCAAGACCTCGTGCGCCGCCGCTACCGAGGACGAGAGAGACAGATTTTTTATCGGTTGTCATCACACATCACTGCATGGTTGGAAAAAAAGAACTGTACTCTGAATACGGCGTATTTATTCATATCCATAACTCGCTAAATATATTTATGAATAAAAAATGCCACCTTTGCAGCGGCATTTTCCGAGAGTTTCACAGATCAGCGTGACCCTGCTGCACCATTTTCAAGTTGCTCCATAACCTGATCCAGACTGAAACTGGCCGCTTTCATTCTAGGAGGATATTCAACGAACGTTTGTAGAAAATTACCAACATATGCCTGCGCAGGTACGAGTAGATACGCGCGATCCAGCAGCCAGTCAAAATAGGTATTCGAAGTTATGCTTGCACGTTCATAGGGATCGCGGCGTAAATTATAGATATTTGGTATACGCAGTGGTACGAAGGGTTCGATCCATGCCTGCAATGTAGCCTCAGCACGCTGCTCCATAAAAATCAGCTTCCAGTCATTGTACCGCAGGGCCGTCAGGTCACCGTCATCAGAGAAGTAGAATATCTCATTGCGTGGAGCTTCCTTAGTCTTGCCTGTCAGGTAGGGGAGAAAGTTATAACCATCCAGATGCACCTTGTATTGTCGTTTTCCCACAGTTTTACCGGCCAATAGCTGCTTTTTGACATCGTTGTTCCCGGCTGCAGCAACCAGTGTTGGCATCCAGTCCATGTGATGCATAATGTCATTGGATACGGATCCCGGTTTAATGTGACCGGGCCAACGTACCATGGCAGGCACCCGCCAGCCGCCTTCCCAGTTGGTGTTCTTCTCACCACGGAACGGTGTCATACCGGCATCGGGCCAGGTATTTATGTGTGGGCCGTTATCGGTTGAGTAGAAGACGATAGTATTGTCGACAATTTTCAGCTCATCCAGTAGCTTAAGGAATTTTCCGACATGCATGTCATGCTCGACCATACCGTCTGAATACTCATCCTGACCGGAGATACCACGCAGCTCTTTCTTTACGTGGGTACGGAAATGCATACGGGTACCGTTCCACCAGACAAACCAGGGTTTACCTGCCTTGTTTTGTTCCTTAATAAACTCAATCGCGCGATCCGATGTTTCGTCATCAACGGTTTCCATGCGCTTTTTCGTCAGCGGGCCGGTATCTTCTACCTTCTGAGTACCATCTTTATTCGCCCAGGAATGGATAACCCCGCGTGGACCATATTTCTTTTTAAATTCAGGATCTTTTGGGTAGTCCTCATTTTCAGGTTCTTCTTCAGCATTCAGATGGTATAGATTGCCAAAAAACTCATCGAAACCATGGTTAGTCGGCAACATTTCATCTCGATCACCCAGATGATTTTTACCAAACTGACCTGTTGCATAACCCAGAGGCTTGAGCATTTCTGCGATGGTGGGATCTTTCTCACTGATCCCCTCTTTTGCGCCTGGCAACCCGACTTTGCTGAGACCGGTACGGAAAACACTCTGTCCTGTAATGAAGGATGAACGCCCTGCTGTGCAGGACTGCTCTGCATAATAATCGGTAAACACCATGCCTTCTTCAGCCACACGATCAATGTTCGGTGTTTTGTAACCCATCACACCTCGGGTGTAGTTTGAGATATTGGATCGGCCAATGTCATCTCCCCAGATAACGAGGATATTGGGTTTGCCTGTTGCTGCCATTGCCTGCCCGGCAGAAGCAAAGAGCAGCACCAGCACTATGTATTGTAGCTTCATTGAAGAATCTCCTTTATGTGTTGTAATTTCCTTTATCGAAAACGAAGAGGTCACACCCTATACCTGTCATATCGATTTTTCTAATATATTTTGAATCAGAATGATTTGCAATATCAGAAGGCTTTTATATACTCAACCAGTAACTGTACCGACTTCCTGCCACGAAATTCGTTGACATCAAGTTTGTAGACAAGATGGATATTTCCACGTGCCATCATTTGATCGCCGTCTCGAATATTAAACATAATCGCATCGATGGTTTGATGTCCTGCTTGAAGCTGCATTTTTAAATGATATTTTCCTACTATACGTTTATCGATAACTTCGAAATCACCCTCAAATAGAGGTTCAGGGAACAGTTGTCCCCAGGGCCCTGCCTGACGTATTGACATTGCCGTGTTGATGTCCAGCTCAGCAGGCGTCAGTTCTCCATCTGTTAGAAACACTTTTTCCAGAGGCATATCTCCAAGTTGACGCTCCACCTCTTCATTAAAAGCTATACTGAATGCCTCGAAATTTTCATTTGCTAATGACAATCCAGCTGCCATCGCATGGCCACCAAATTTTGTGATAATTCCAGGGTGACGCGTGGCGACCGCATCGAGTACATCGCGGATATGCAGTCCAGGTATTGAACGGGCAGAACCCTTCAGGCCATCCAGTTCATTGCCAGCTGGCGCAAAGGCGATGACAGGTCGATGAAAACGCTCTTTAATTCTGGCTGCCAGTATACCGATGACGCCCTGATGCCAGTTCTGATCATAAATGCAGAGTCCGACTGGCATGTCATTGGTATCATCAAGCTGAATTTTTTTCAGGTCATTCAGGGCCTGCATTTTCATCTCAGCTTCAATGCTGCGCCGTTCCTGGTTGATACTGTCAAGACGTACCGCTATCTCATGTGCCGCTTCATGTTCTTCCGCCAGCAGGCATTCAATGCCAATAGACATGTTTTCGATGCGACCGGCCGCATTCAGTCGTGGTGCAACGGCAAAACCCAGGTCAGAAGCAGCCAGATTCCCCGGTAGCCGGTTCGCCACATCAATCAGGGCAAGGATCCCCGGACAGGCCTGACCGCTATTGATGCGTGCCAGACCCTGCTTGACCAGTATGCGGTTACAGTGGTCCAGCGGCACGACATCGGCCACCGTGCCGAGTGCCACAATATCAAGCAATTCAGCAAGATTGGGTTCCGCCAGTCCCTGTTCAGTAAACCAGCCGTTATCACGTAGTCTGGACCGGAGAGCCAGCAGCAGGTAAAAAGCGACACCAACGCCGGCAATATTTTTGCTCGGAAATTCATCGCCGGGCTGGTTAGGGTTGATGATGGCGTCGGCATCAGGTAATTCATCGCCCGCTAAATGATGATCTGTTACCAGTACCTGAATCCCCTGCTCTTTTGCACTCGCTACGCCCTCTATGCTGGCAATACCGTTGTCAACGGTAATGATCAGATCCGGCTGCTGTCGGGCAGCAACCTCGACAATCTCAGGTGTCAGACCATAGCCAAACCTGAATCTGTCCGGGATCAAAAAGGAAAGCCGGCGTGCACCCATCGCCCGTAAACCTTTCATCATGATGGCCGTCGAGGTGGCGCCATCTGCATCAAAATCGCCAACAATCAGAATATTGCAATCCGTTGTTAAACTGTCAGCAAGCAGGGAAACAGCCGCCTGCATACCCTTCATAAGATCAGGTGATGGCAGGTGTTTCAAACCATAATTCAGTTCATCCTCACTGGCAATGTTTCTTGCCAGATAGATTCTTTCAAGTAGAGGCGAGAATGAGCCTTTTAGATCAATCCCCTCTGGAATCGTGCGTCGTGAAATCCTTACTGGAACTGTATTCATTTAATGTTATGGGTTCTTATCAGGGCCGGGATCTAGAGAGACGATATTTCTCTGAATAAAGCTCCTTTGTGTGTTAATCAGCACAAGTTTATATATGAAGAATTTCTCCGTGCATCCATTTCTGGATTGAGTATACTACAGCCACAATAACTCCTTACACCTCAAACAAGCTGATATAT
>BTQX01000180.1:0-3952 GCA_036986095.1 Gammaproteobacteria bacterium | reverse complement strand
ACACCCGACTCCCTGACAGGCTTCAGTGCACCAGCATAAGCCAGCAGCACATCCAGCGTCCAGCTTATCCGTTCTCGGAAATATCCGTCAGCACCCTCGTTATTATCCGCAGGATTATCATTCAACACACTCTCAACATTACGAACAATAACGTGTTCCGGGATGTAGCAAATTCGGTTATTTTTATAACTGCTCATACGTAACTCTGCAACCGGATACGAACCGCCATCGGCAGAAGAAACAGTGACAATCATCGCCGGTTTATGACCAACATCGAAGCGACTCAGCATTAGAAAAAAGTTCTTTAAGCCGGCAGGGACCTGGCCATGCCACTCCGGTGAAACAACCACTAATCCATCACAGGATTGAAGTTGTTCACGGATTGGATTTAAGCGCGCTTCCCAGGCGGGTTCTTTATCCCAAATGCCCTTTTCCCAGAGAGGTAATGGATTATTTGCCAGACTATATATCCAGGTATCGCTACAGTGTTCTTTACCTGACAGTGTCTTCTCAATGAATCGTGAAACCTTTTCGCTTTGGGAATTGTTCCGGTGGCTGCCGCTGACAATTGCAATTTTCATATCAAAGGCTCCCTATACATTACCGGTAAAGTGATCAAAATTGATACCTGAATCCTGAACAATATCAATGATCATTGTTTCATCCAGGTCAATTTCACCCGCTACGATGTGCGGATAGAGTTGCTCCATGACCTGCTGCACCATCAGCATGCCCTGCCTCTCACGTTCCTTCATTTCGATATCAATGCTTTTACGTAAATCAGCAAGATAATTATCCAGTACGTTCTTTTGCTTATCTAGATCGAGCAAACGGAAGATATCAGTGAAGCTAAGATGAATAGCATTGCCCATGCCATCAGATTTTTCTTCCATAGCAAGATTTATTGGACCATTTATATCCATTTTTACTCCTTGAGGTGCCCTTAACGTATATTCTCTTCAGAGACCAGGACAAGGGCAATTTCGTCACCGTCACAAATCATATCTGCCATGCCAACGAAACGCCGATTCACTGTGATCTTGAGGGTTCCAGCCAATGCCTTTTTCCATTCGCCCCGGCGCGTCATCAACCAGGGAATAAGGTCATCAATGGTCACTACTTCGTCCGGCAAGCTAATCATCTCACTTTCAAGACCCAGTCGTTTTGCTAATGTGGCAAAATACAGAATGGTAATCGTCCGCTCGCCTTGCTCAACCTCATCAGGTTCTATGCGGCCTCGATCTTCCCAGTCGCTCTTCAAGTTTATCGCCATTTCATAGAGTCGGGCCCAGGAATATATACCGGTTTCGTGGCCGTCATCGAATATGATCTGTAAGGCGTAGCTGCCAACTGGGTTAATGGCGTTGATATTGACGTCTTCTTTCCCTTTACTGACATTTCCCATTGCCCTGTTAACCTTTTCTTCCGCAGCCGGAGAAAATACCCTGAGATATTCACAAGGCAGATTATAAGCATCACCGTTGGGATAAGTAATTTCCAGATAACGGGATTTTTTGTGCAGTTTAATACCAGTTGGAACCTGGGTGAGCTGGTTATCTTCTTGAGTCACCTTGATTTACCCATGTTTGTTTAATCTTAATCGGAATATTTTTTGACTATGTAGGGATTTTAGCATTTGTAATGATTTCTTTACCTGAAGAATCATACCGTAATTCTATAGTATCATTGTCTGTATAAAGCATATCGGCACAATTAATAAATTACTAAATTTTTCATATATTTATCGAATAGAATGGCACACTCGAAGTAGTAAACCCTGTGAAGACTATAATGTGACGGCTGTATTACGCAAAAAATACCGGCTACAAATAGCGATTAGTACTTTATTTATTGCTATTACCATCCTCCTCGGGTTAATTCTCAGCTGGCAGAGTTTCAATAAAACTTCAGACATCATATTGGAATCCGCCAACGACTTATATGAGCGCATCACCCAGGAGCTTATTCTTGACTTTAAAGCGACTTATGGATCGATTCGTGGTGGACTTCGCCAGTTTCACCTGTCACCTGTAATCAAGGCAAAGACCTTTGATGAACGCATAGTCTATCTCCCAAACATTCTGGCTGTGCTTAAAGCTGACCCATCAGTATTTACTGTCAGTGTTGCCTATAAAAATGGAGACTACTTCGGTGCTTCTTTGATCAAGAGTGAATTTATGCGGCAAAAGTACCAGGCCCCTGATAACGCTTCTTCTGTAGTCTTCTATATTAAGAAAACAGATGAAGAACCCATTTTTGCTGCGAACACGCGTTACACAATTTATTTTAACGATAAACTTAATGAAATATCACGCAGCAATGGCGAAGCAACAAACTTTGATCCCCGCTTACGCCCCTGGTACCAACAGGCAACAGACACACCCCACGCAACCAAACCCTATTTATTCTATGACAGTAAGCTAGTTGGCCTAAGCGCAATGTCAACAACGAAGGAACCCGGTGTAGTTGTTGCATTTGATATCACTCTTGATAATTTAAGCCAGACTATTGCCAGGCACCAGATATCACCAAATTCAGAAGTGGTGTTGATTAATGCAGAAGGCCAGACTTTTGCCTATAAAGATCAGCAGAAAGTTATTGTTAAGAATACAAAATCTACAGATGAGCAAGCTCTTCAGTTAGCAAATTTAAATCAACTTGATAGCGCTGTGCTTTCATATATAAGTGCAAACATTGAAGCGAAAGAACAAAATCTGGACTTCGAGTATAACGGACAACACTGGATTGGTAGCACTCGTATCGTTGCCAAACCTGGTGGTGTTGATTTATATGCACTGATGCTCTCACCCGTCGATGAACTTTTGGCTGATGCAATCGCAATTCGTTGGCAACTATTTATTATCACGTTGTTTGTATTGATTGTTTTTATCCCTGTTATCTGGTTTACCGCAAGGAAAATTTCCAAACCATTATCTATGCTGTCAAAACAGGCAGAAGCTATTTCTCGATTTGAATTTGACGAATCACACACGCAGACATCGTTTATAGAAGAAGTAGATAACCTGAATTCTGCAATGGGGTTGATGAAATCAACTATCAATAAATTCATCAAACTGATTAATTCACTAGCGGGGGAACAGGATCTGGATGCCTTATTGAAAAGTATTACTAAAGAAACAATGTTGGTTAGTCAGTCTGATGCAGCATTAATCTATTTACTGGATGAAAAGGATGATTTACTGAAAGCAAATTTTTTATGCGATAGACAGAAAGACTTTGCAGAGACAGATGCCCTGCCTGTATTAACTCTTCTGGAAGCAAAAGAGTATCTAAATGAAAGCGAAGGAAGTAAGAGTCAAATTCTGCATTTAAACAATAGTAGCCAGAATAAATTATCCCCACTATTAGGTGAGTTAGGCGTAGAAACGCTTTCAGGCATCATATTGCCGCTACAAAATCGTAATAATGAATTCATCGGCCTGTTATGTTTACTTTATCAGCAAGACGATGCCACAGATAAAGTTAACAACCCAGGCAACATCGAGTTTGTTGAAGCGCTGTCCGGCTTTGCCGCTGTAACATTAGAAAGCCGGCAGTTATTTAAAATGCAGGAAGCACTTTTACATGCCTTTATCAAGTTAATTGCGGGTGCAATTGATGCTAAATCCGCTTATACAGGTGGCCATTGCCAGCGTGTACCTGAAATCACATTGATGCTGGCAAAAGCTGCCTGCGAGAGTAATGATGAAATTTTCAAAAGCTTTGACCTCAATGACAAACAATGGGAAGAACTCAAAATAGCCTGCTGGTTACATGATTGCGGAAAGGTGACCACACCAGAGTATGTAGTTGATAAAGCAACAAAACTGGAAACAATTTATGATCGCATTCATGAAGTAAGAACGCGCTTTGAAGTTCTAAAACGTGATGCAGCGATTGAGTGTTGGAAGAAGATAGCTGATGGCGGCAATAAAGGAGAGCTTTTAGACCA
>BTQX01000179.1:0-3953 GCA_036986095.1 Gammaproteobacteria bacterium | reverse complement strand
GGTGGCATCGAGATGAGTATCTCCATTGCCGATTTCCCTGCGCAATTTGTCGCGTAATTTCTCAGATTCGAGTGGCAGCAGCATTCTTATCATCTTATCTTTCATCGCGACGGATGCACTCAGCATTCGCCGGGGCAGCAAGCTGGCAGCACGTTCAGGTTTCGCCTTGCTCAATACACTTGAATAGGCAATAGATATTTCTTCATCCTCCTGCAGTACACCCTTTTCGATATCTTTCAACAATGTATTGTCCGCACCGTCAAGCACCCCCAGTATTTGATGCTCTGGCACAAACAGTCTTTGCTTCAGGTTCTTCACAATCTCCCTGGCATAGGCTTTGTTCATCTTGCGATTGAACCATAGATAGACCAGTGCCGCCAGCAAGCCTGGAAACACGAACAGTGAAGGATTTTCGGCCTTTTGTGCTAACCATAAAAATATCCCGGCGGAGGCCAGTGCCAGGGGCAAAACAACCACTATCGACATGGCTCTGGCTCGACCCTGTATCTGCATTGGTAAGGCATCCATGAAGATATTCCTTACCGGTCTGCGAAAGGCCGGCATGATTGCATCCTTGTTAAAACTGCCTATCAGTGCAAGAGGCAAAGTAAAACTGAACAATAGCCCCAGATAGACCATGAAGCTGGTGACAGGATAAACAAGATTTACTTTTTTCACGCCAAATCGCCGAATCACACGATTAGAAATAAAGATCTGCATAAGCAATGCCAGTGCGCTGGTCGTGGCTGTCAACAGACCAAAGAATGAACCAAGCGCCTCTTCAGTTTCAAAAGTATCTGTATAGATTCGGTTCAGTATGTAACAAAATATGTAGGTTGATATCACCATGAAAAACAGCGCAATTGATGACATCTTTAATAATTGAGATGTCTTCATGAATTTCAAACCCTGAGCAACTTGATTAATAGATTGCCGCAGCCTGGATCTCTCCTTGCGCCCTGCCCGAAAATACGGCGAGACACCTTTTTTACTGTGCCAGGCTGTTATTATGGCTAGGGAAACCATCAATAGAAGCACCCAGACCAGTAGCATGTTCTGAATACCAAGGACCCGTGACATGCCCGCCAGAAAAAGCCCGCCTATGATCACACCCACCTGACTGCCGGCAAGAATTATAGGCATGAGCCGTTTGGATTGGGTCTGCACCAGATTCTGCCCCAGATAGAGCGCGCTGTGCACTAGAAACAATTCAGAAGCAATCTCATACAATAGAAAATATGCCGGATAGACCATGTCACTCACGCCCAGGCGTATCATCAGCCAGTTACTCAGTAACAAGGCAATCAAAACGGCGATGATGATTTTAAAAAACCGCTCAGACGGAAGCGCATCAACAAAGGCAGCATACAACACACTGATGGTACTTAGCAGAACACCAACCAGGATGAACATCACGGGCAGATATTCTATGCCATATCGCTTGAAAAATAGCGCATCAGCTGTCCCCCGACCCAATGCCATTCCAGCACCCATCAAAATGAACACAATCAGCAAATAGCTGAGCTGACGCCGTTCTTCTTTGTGGATCAGCAGTAAATCGGAAATACGATCAAGCATAGCGGATCCTATCCCAGAGCCGATAGTTGTCGATATAGATTTCAGTTCTCCCTGGTAGGTACTTTTCCATCCCTTTTTTTTCGCCGTCTACTTTATACCAGAAAACACTGGAGTTTTCGGGTCAATAGCAAATAAACTCACAGCGACAATATTGTTACGGATTTGTTATGCTATTGATATGAATTCTCAACAGACAGCAATACATCGATAATGAATTCATAGTCGTGGTGACTCGATATGGGAATCCACATCTCCCGACAATCCAATAAACAAGGAGGTCTTTACCATGAAAAAACTTACACGTTTTTTTACAGCAGCTCTGATTGTTAGTGGCTTATCACTGGCACCAGTCGCTGATTCTGAAGCATGGTTTAACATGAACGGGCCATGGAACAATGGTTCCGGCTGGGGTGGCAACCCGTGGAATGGTGGCTACGGTGGTGGACCATGGAATAATGGCTGGGGCGGCGGTCCAAACTGGGGTGGCGGCAACATGCCATGGAACGGTGGCTGGGGTGGTAATCGCTACTATGGCGGTCAACCTTACTATGGCGGTCAACCTTACTATCGCGGTCAACCTTACTATCGCGGCCAACCTTACTATGGCGGTGGCACACCCTACTATGGCGGTGGCACACCCTACTATGGCGGGTATCCTAACTACGGTGGCAATATGATGAACGCTCCTGCCGAAGCACCGGAAACCACACCTGTGCAGTAAACTTCTTATTTATTTTAGATCCAGGGGTCGCTATACAGCGGCCCTTTTTTATGAGCTCGAAAAAGAAATACCCTCGAGTGAGAAAAATAAGAAGGTTTTACGGTTTAGGTTTTATGTATTACGTAACCCCTAATACATAAAACCTAAAGCTAATTATAGTGGGTAAACCGGATGCGGTTTTTGCTCTTCGTAGTAGGGCATCATGCGTGGAACAAGGGCATTAAGCGCTTCGATACGTTTCCCGGATGATGGGTGTGTACTCAAAAAATCAAATGAGGAAGCGCCAGATTCCTTGCTCATCTTCTGCCACAGAGTGACCGCTGCACGGGGGTCATATCCCGCCCGGGCTGCCAGTTCCAGGCCTATCTGGTCCGCCTCTGTTTCTGCTGTCCGACTGTTGGGCAGGGTTATCGCTACCAACGCCGCGGCAGATGCACCCATAACCACACCGCGACTATCTGTTGCCACAGCTACAGCTAAAGTCCCTAACGACGCCGCCATTGCCACTGACATTTTTTCAGCGGTGTGCTTAGCAAGTGCGTGAGAAATTTCATGTGCCAGCACCTGTGCCAGCTCATCATCAGTAGGATTTATTTTTTCTATCAGTCCACTGTAAAGAGCCATACGACCACCTGCCATGGACCATGCATTGACCGTCTTCGGGTCATTGATGACTTGCATACTCCATTGCCACTTCCTGGTATCCGGCCGCATTATAAGTGCTTCGTAGATCAGTCGCCCCGTTATCAGGTTCACCCGGTTAATCAATGCCTGATCGTGCGAAATCTGGCCCTTTTTCGCAAAGCCGCTCATCGCCTGTGCATACGCCTGGGCCGACTGGGCAATCGCCGATTCTTCTGAAATCATCATAAATTGACTTCGGCCGGTCGGTGATGTTGCACAGGCCGCCAGCCACAGAGGTAAAAATAGAATGAGTAACCGGCAGACAGATCTCATCAGTTTACTCCCTTAATTTCCTCAACCCTGACGAATATTTGTGACGTAATTTTCTGTTGTTGCCGGCTGGTCGATCCGATACCGCTTTGACGGGAGGATCCGGATTGATCCATACCGCCAATTGCAATCCATTCGCCCAGTTTACCGCGCGCAGTAGTACTGATATTCGCAACAGAAATGTTCTGTCGCGACTGCCGCCCTTGCTGTGGATGGCGGCCATTAACTCTTAGATTATTGCGCTGGCGGCTGACCGTGTTTATTTCCAGAAACACTTCATCACCATTAAGCCGTGGAATTGCATAAAACCCGGTGACTGCAGGATAGTAAGCCGTATTGTCATAGCCATAGATGCCGCCGGGACCTATAACTGTGCCGCGATTCCTGACCGGAATTTCCTCACCTGCCGAAATGTAGGCCTCACGCCCCTCAAGCACCTGTACCTGCTGGGTGATATTGGATTGCTCGTTTTGACTGTTTGATTTCATCTTTACTGACAGGGAATTCTCTTCCTCATTATGATGACCGGGATGTCTGTCACCTATACCGACTCCGCCGTTGTTGATAGACAGATTACCGGCCCGCCCCTGAACAGAAGCTGAACCCTGCTTGCCGCTGCTGCTTTTTCCGCGTTTGACACTGATCAGCAGGCGGGCAGGTGCCTTGTCCAGTGCCGCCAGCAACTTGCGGACTTCTGTCA
>BTQX01000178.1:0-3976 GCA_036986095.1 Gammaproteobacteria bacterium | reverse complement strand
GCTGTGCTTCACCCACGGACATCGTTATCGAAACTTACTGTAGAATGACTACAGCGGCGTTCCGATGCCTCGCCGTGAATAAAGCACAGCTAAGCTGAATGTCGCCTAATTATGGTTCGGGTTAGTAAGTGAACAGGAATGGTGAAAATGGATAAGCAATTCGCAAAGCGTCGTCAGGAAGTGATGCAGATGATGGGCGGTGGGGTAGCGATTATCCCGACGGCCAGCGAACGGGTGCGCAGTCGGGATGTGTTGTATCCCTTTCGTGCTTCCAGTGATTTTTATTACCTTACACATTTTAATGAGCCAGAAGCTGTTGCAGTGCTGGTGCCGGGAAGAGAGCATGGCGAGTTCATCATGTTTTGCCGTGAGAGAGATCCCGATAAAGAAATTTGGGATGGTCGTCGGGCTGGCCTGGAAGGTGTTTGTGAATATTACGGCGCAGATGATGCCTTTCCGATCACGGATATTGACGAGATCGTGCCGGGATTGCTGGAAAATCGTGAAAAAGTGTTTTACAGCATGGGTGCCAACGACGAGTTTGATTCACGCCTGATGACCTGGGTGAATGAGGTGCGTAGCAAGGCCCGCACCGGGATTTCAGCACCGGCCGAGATACTTGATCTTGGCCATATTCTGCATGAAATGCGGCTGGTGAAGCGTTGTGAAGAAAAGGCTCTTATACTGAAGGCATGCAAAATATCATCACGCGCTCACAAGCAGGCGATGAAGGTGTGCAAACCCGGTATGAAAGAATACGAAATTGAAGCGGAGTTTCACTATATTTTTCGCAGGAAGGGCAGTGAGTTTCCGGCTTATCCCCCGATAGTGGCTACGGGCGAGAATGCCTGCGTGCTGCATTACATAGAGAACAGGGCGGAGCTAAAAGACGGTGATATGTTGTTGATCGATGCTGGTTGTGAAATCGATGGCTATGCTGCAGACATCTCACGCAGTTTTCCTGTCAATGGCAAATTTAGCGCAGAGCAACGTGCCCTGTATGAGGTGGTACTTGCTGCGCAGCAGGCAGCTATAGACACCATCAAACCCGGTGCGACCTGGGATGTGCCGCATAATGCAGCAGTGCGTGTGATTACCGAGGGACTGGTTGAACACGGCTTGTTGCAGGGCGATGTGGATGAATTGCTCGGCACCGAGGCCTACCAGCGTTTTTATATGCACAAAACCGGTCACTGGTTGGGGCTGGATGTACACGATGTTGGTGATTATAAAGTCAATGACAACTGGCGCGAGCTTGAATGTGGCATGATAATGACCGTTGAACCGGGCCTCTATATCACGGCTGGTGCAGAAGATGTTGACGAACGATGGTGGAATATCGGTATCCGCATTGAAGACGACGTTGCTATAACGAAGAATGGCTGTGAGGTTTTGAGTATTGATGCACCGAAACAGATTGAGGATATTGAGTACATAATGAAAAGGTAAAAGACTAAGGACGAAAGACGAAAGACGGGTTGCGACTTTGACTTTTCTTTAATCTTTTATCTCGTATCATTAGTCCTTAGTCTGCTTTCAAGCGGAGCTGTAAATGACAAAAAAAACCTATGACCTGATAATTATCGGCGGTGGCATGGCCGGTGCCAGCCTGGCCTGTGCGTTGGCCGATACGGGTATTCGTATGGCTGTCATCGAGGCCGTGCCGTGGCAGTCTGATGTGCAGCCGAGCTATGATGTGCGGACTATTTCTCTTTCACATGGGTCCCGATTGATTTATGAAACCATGGGCATCTGGCAGCAAATTGATAAAAATGCAGTATGCCCGATTCATCGTATCCACGTATCAGATCGGGGTCACCCGGGTGTTGCGCACCTTGATAGAAAGGATGCCGCAGTTGAGGCGCTGGGTTACGTGATTGAGAATCGCGCCCTGGGTGCGGCCTTGATGGCCCGGCTTGAGACACTGGAGCATATCGATATCATCTGCCCGGCGGCGGTCAGTGATGTAGATGTGGGTGAAAATTTCGCAACACTCATCTGCACAATGGACAATGAGGAAATTACCGTAAAGGGCAAGCTGGTTGTTATTGCCGATGGCGGACGTTCGGGTTTGCGTGAGAAGCTGGGTTTTCTGTCCACTACAGATGATTACCGGCAGACAGCTATCGTCTGCAATGTCACACCCGGGAAATCCCACCAGCATTGTGCCTATGAAAGATTTACCCCGTCCGGACCGCTTGCCATGCTGCCGATGAATGAAGACCGCTGCTGGTGTGTCTGGGCAGTCGCTGAAGAAGAAGTAGATGAACTTATTGTCATGCCCGAAGATCAGTTTCTGGAACGCCTGCAGAAACACTTTGGTGACCGTTTAGGGCGTTTCTTACGGGCAGGCAGGCGCTATGCGTATCCGCTGGCCAGAAATCGCGTTGAATCACACACAGGTAAGCGCGTGGTGCTGGTAGGCAATGCGGCGCATACTGTTCATCCGGTTGCGGCGCAGGGCTTTAACCTCGGACTCAGAGACGTGGCCTGGTTAGCGGAAGTGCTAGTTCTGGCACATGATAAGCAGCAGGATCCAGGGGCATTGAATACTCTTCAGCAGTATGAAAATATCCGCGATCGGGATACCCAGCGGGTGACAGGTTTCACGCACGGCATGATCAAGGTTTTCACAAGTCGCTTAGCGCCGGTGATCGCTGGTAGAAATCTTGCTCTGCTAGCCACGGACATATTTCCAGAGCTGAAACAGGCCTTGCTGAAACGAACCATGGGACTGACAGGGCGTCAGGCCCGTCTGGCGCGTGGTCTGGAATTTAGAAAGGTAACCCTAAACAATAATAATGCCTGATCAACAAACAGATATTCTTATCGTTGGTGCCGGCATGGTCGGTTCGGCCGCCGCACTGTCTTTGGCTCGGGCAGGGTTCAGTGTTAGCCTGATTGAGGCCAATGAACTGCCAACATGGTCTGAGGCAGAATTTAATTTACGTGTCTGCGCAATCAGCGCGGCTTCCGAAAGATTACTGAAAAATGTCGATGTCTGGCAGCAAATACTGGCCATGCGAGTATCACCTTTTGAACACATGCACGTATGGGATGCCAGCGGCAGTCTGGATTTCGATGCAGCAGACAGCGGTCAGGCGTATCTTGGCTATATTGTTGAAAACAATCTTATTAATTCGAGTTTGATAAAGCAGTGCCAAAGCCAGTCAAACATCAGATTAATGCCGGCTAGCCGGCTATCAGCAATGACATGGGTGGGTGATCACGTTCAAATAAAACTGGATAACGGTGATGATATCAGTAGCAGTCTGGTGATTGCTGCTGACGGGGGAAATTCACAGCTGCGCCGCCTGTCGGGGATAGAAAGCTACCGTCATGATTACCAGCAAACAGGAATTGTTGCCAGAGTCAGGACATCATTGCCACATGAGAATACAGCCTGGCAGCGGTTTCTTGCTAGTGGTCCGTTGGCCCTGTTGCCTCTGTCAGACGGCAGTTGTTCGATAGTCTGGTCTGCAGACCAGGCGCGCGCAGATGAGTTGTTGCTATTAAATGATTCAGAGTTCGCAGAACAGCTTACTGATGCCTTTGAGCATCGGCTGGGGAAAGTAGAAGTACTCAGCCCGCGTGCAGGTTTCCCTTTAATGCTGGCCAATGCAAGGACATATATTAAAGACCGCATTGTACTGCTGGGTGATGCGGCACACCGAGTTCACCCGCTGGCAGGTCAGGGGGTCAATCTCGGATTTCAGGATGTCACAGAGCTCACTTCTACATTGCTTGAGTCGGTAGCCAATGGCCGTGATATTGCGGATCTTTTATATTTGAGAAGATATGCACGTCGCCGTCGTGCAGAGGTGAGTTTAATGCTTGCGGGGATGGATGGCATACAACGCATTTTCACCAGCCGACTGCTACTTGTACAAAAGTCGCGCAGGCTTGCAATGAAAATGATTGATCAACTCCCTCCTGTTAAACAGTTCCTGGTTGATCGTGCATTGGGAAACTGAAG
>BTQX01000177.1:0-4000 GCA_036986095.1 Gammaproteobacteria bacterium | reverse complement strand
CATAAAGATATCTCGCGCTTCATTATTGAGAACCAGCCGCTCGTGTTCATCTATCAAACGTATTGCTCTTTCCCTGGCGGACTCAATCATAAAAGAGGTGAGGGTAACACCGCATAACTCTGCAGCGCGTGCAAACAACGACTTCGAATCACTGCTGACTCGGCAATCAATTCTTTCATCCCGTGAATGTGTATTAGTGGCCATCCTTATACCTCAAAGTCGTTGAAACTATTTCTGTAAGATGTGTAAATTATAACCTATGTACGGTAATTGTACACACATATTCTATGAAATTGCCAGGATGCTTAAGCGCAGGGTATCCAGGTTTGATCATGGAGGCGATCGAAAAGGTCGGGACTTTCATGAGAAGAAGATTTCAAGTACTCTGACCCCTTGATTATGTGTGTAAAAAAGGCTTCCGATGCATTTGTTAGTCAGTATGGTATTCCTGTTGTTTGTCTCGATATTTGCTACCGGTGTGGCCAGGTCGCAGATAGATAAGAATTGGGAGACGTACTGGCCTGATGACGACACGGACAAGATAATCGATGCCATTAATGAGGGCGAACTGAATTTCCTGGACAAGCCACCAGATAAACCGGTTTACCACTTCCAAAACACATTTATCGTCCTGAAAAGCAGTATCGAAACGGGCTGGATCAAGCTGGTGCAATGCCATCAAAACCTGGACAAATTTCCTCGAGTGCAGATCGTCTATAACAAGGACAGGATCCGTCATCTGCGTATTACCCAGCAAAAGAATATCGACCGTGCCTGGGTGGAGGATAATACTGTGCAATTAACCGATGTGAAGAGTAATGCTCGTTTATGTGTCCAGGCCGAGAGTCAGGCATTGATAGCACAGAAAGATGGCACCTTTGTTTTGCAGAATGGCCCGTTCATGAGGAAGTTTCTTGATGGCTATTTCCCGATGCGGGTATCAATCGATATCAAATTTCCTGCCAATCTCAGTTTCATTGCTATTGAGCCTGTAGAGCAAAAGGGTTTCAGGGTCATCCAGGGGAAACAGAGCCTGCATCTGGATGCCTGGTTTGAAGGCAGGCTGGTGACGCGTATCAGATTTAAACTTGTTCCCGAGATTTCAAGTACTCTGACCCCTTGATTGCTCGTGTTTTGCCTGGCAGTTGATACAACGAACAGCAGTGGGGTAGGCTTGCAGTCGTGCGCTTGCTATTGGTGTACCGCAATCAATGCAGGCCCCATAATCACCCTCGTCCATACGCTTAATGGCACGCTCGAGATTTATCAGTTCATGTTGGTGCTGAGATAACATGGCAAGATTGATCTCAGTCAACATCTCGCTCAGGGATTCTTCCTGCTTGTCGTGTACCTTGTTGGCCAGAGAGATGGCATCACTACTTCCATCCTTGATCAATTTATCATGAATTTCCTGCTGCAACTGTTTTCTGTATGTCAGCAGGCGATCGCGTAGTTGGTTTAGATCTTTTTCGTTAATATATGGCATGTAACACTCCAGTTCCAAGTTCCAAGTTCCAAGTGTAACCCCTTTGTAAAGCCTTTAAACTTGGAACTTTAGACTTGGAACTTGGAACTTCGTTTAATTATCATCCGGCTCATAAGCCAGCACCGGAGCCAGCCAGCGCTCCACCTCGGCCTTCGGCATGTTCTTTCGTCTGGCATAATCCTCAACCTGATCCTGGCCGATGCGACCGGTGCCGAAATAACGTGCGTCGGGGTGGGCAAAATAGAATCCACTGACGGCCGCTGCCGGATACATGGCATAGCTTTCGGTCAGGCTTACCTTTGAATGCTGGTCAGCTTGCAACAGTTGCCACAGCAGTGCCTTCTCAGTGTGGTCAGGGCAGGCAGGGTAACCGGGTGCAGGCCTGATGCCCTGGTATTCTTCTTTAATTAATTCTTCATTTGCCAGCTTCTCATCCGGCGCATAGCCCCAGAATTCACGTCGTGTACGCAGATGCATTAGTTCGGCAAAGGCTTCTGCCAGACGGTCAGCAATTGCCTTCAGCATGATGGCATTGTAGTCATCGTGATCAGCTACAAATTCAGCCAGTTTATCTTCGATGCCCAGACCCGTAGTGACTATAAAGGCCCCTATGTAATCGGCAACGTGGCTGCTTTCCGGCTGCAGGTAATCGGATAGACAAAGATTGGGTGCATCCTTTTTGACCATCTGCTGACGTATGCTGTGAAGTTTCAGCTGTACCGTATTGCGCTTATCATCGGTGTAGATATTGATGTCATCATGGTCGACGCTGTTGGCCGGGAAAAACCCCACAACGGTCTGTGCCTGTAGCCATTTTTCATCGATGATTTTTTTCAGCATCGCCTGTGCATCATCATACAGCTCGCGTGCATGCACCCCTTTCTCAGGGTGGTCAAAGATCGCCGGATAGCGTCCGCTAAGCTCCCAGGCCTGGAAGAATGGCGACCAGTCTATGTATTGTGAAATCTCTTCCAACGAATAGTCATCGAACTGGCGGATACCGAGAAATGAGGGTTTAACCGGGACATAGCCAGAGTCTTCACTGCGGAAGCGGTTAGCATGTACATGTTCCATGCTTGCCAGCTTCCGAGCCTGTTGATTACTGGCACGACGCACACGCAGGGCTTCTTGTTCTTCATTTACCTGTTGAATGTATGCCTTGCGACCCTCTTCCTGTAACAGGCTATTGGCAACACCAACGGCGCGTGAGGCATCCAGTACATGAACAGATGCGCCATCATATTGCGGGGCTATTTTTACCGCTGTGTGTATCTTTGATGTGGTTGCTCCGCCGATCAATAACGGCAATTTGTAATCCAGGCGCTGCATTTCATTTGCCATGTGTACCATTTCATCGAGTGATGGGGTGATCAGGCCGGACAGGCCGATGATGTCCACATTTTCTTCGATGGCGGTTTTAAGAATGGTCTCTGCCGGTACCATGACGCCGAGGTCGATGGTTTCATAATTATTACATTGCAGAACCACGGCAACGATATTTTTGCCGATGTCATGCACATCACCTTTGACGGTTGCCAGCAGGATTTTCCCCTGGCTGCTAAGACCCTCAGATTTCTCAGCCTCGATATATGGCATCAGCCAGGCCACGGCTTTTTTCATTACGCGTGCAGATTTTACTACCTGTGGCAGGAACATCTTACCGGCACCGAAAAGATCACCGACTACATTCATGCCATCCATCAATGGGCCTTCGATAACCTCTATCGGTGTATCGGCCTGCAGGCGTGCCTCTTCCGTATCTTCTTCGATGAATTCGGTTATGCCTTTTACCAGTGCATGCGAGAGTCGTTCGGTCACGGGCAGTTCGCGCCATTCCTTGTTTTTGTCGTCAGCTTGTACGCTACCGTCACCCCGGTATTTTTCTGCGATATCCAGCAGGCGTTCTGTTGCATCCTCGCGCCGGTTAAGGACTACGTCCTCGACACGTTCGCGTAGTTCATCTGGTAGGTCATCATAGATGGCTAATTGGCCGGCATTGACGATGCCCATGTCCATGCCTGCACCGATAGCGTGATAGAGGAATACCGCATGTATGGCCTCGCGTAGCGGATTGTTTCCGCGAAAGGAGAAGGAGACATTTGATACACCACCTGAAACTAGCGCATCAGGCAATGTTTGCTTAATGTCACGGGTGGCTTCGATGAAGTCTACACCGTAATTATTGTGTTCCTCGATGCCGGTGGCAATGGCAAAGATGTTCGGGTCAAAGATGATGTCTTCAGCCGGGAAGCCGACTTCTTCAGTCAGCAGTTTATAGGCACGGGTACAGATTCCAACCTTGCGCGCATGGGTATCGGCCTGACCGTTTTCGTCAAAGGCCATGACGATGACTGCTGCACCGTATTGACGGCAAAGTCTTGCCTGTTTGAGAAAATTTTCTTCACCTTCCTTCATCGAGATGGAATTAACGATGCCCTTGCCCTGTACACATTTAAGGCCGGCTTCAATAATGTCCCATTTCGACGAATCGATCATAATCGGCACTTTGCAGAT
>BTQX01000176.1:0-4019 GCA_036986095.1 Gammaproteobacteria bacterium | reverse complement strand
AACCCCTCACAATTGGTCATATCGCCCGGACAGCCGGGGTTAATGTAGAAACCATACGCTACTACCAGCGTGTTGGCATACTTATCGAACCTGCTAAACCATTAGAAGGTTATCGAATCTACCCACCTGATACAGTCGATCGCATTCGTTTTATTAAGCGTGCGCAGCAACTGGGGTTCAGCCTGCAGGAGATAACAGAACTATTGGAACTAGGTGACGGACATTGTGATGATGTCCGACACCGCGCCGAAGAAAAACGAACCATCATTGACCAGCAAATCAAGGATCTCCAGAAACTGCAGGAAACGCTGGACGCCCTCATACAGGCCTGTAAGTGCGATGGAGACACTAGCCATTGCCCCATTGTCGAAACACTGGCAGGAAAATAGCCAGCTTTTTACCTTTCTTTTGACTTACGGGGTTACGTAAAACATAAAACGTAATACATAAAACTATATATTTTTACCTTGACTCTGTACCCACATACAGGGTTTACAGTTACATTAACTTTTTGATGGCAGAGACACAATGACTGAACAAACAACTACTGCGACACCGGACATAGTGCCTGACACAACTTCAGGAAATACGCCTGACGCAACACCGAAAACCGGCATGGCAACCATGTTTACGGCAGCCGCTGCCACCATAGGTGCATCGCTGTGCTGTATCGGCCCACTGGTTTTACTGTCACTGGGTATCGGTGGCACCTGGGTTAGCAGCCTGACAGCACTGACGCCCTATCGACCCTATTTTATTGGCATAACCCTGCTCTTTCTGTTTCTGGCGTTTCGCAAACTTTATCTGGTACCCAGATGTTGCAAGCCCGGAGATGTCTGTGCCCTTCCCGGCACACTGCGCAATCAACGCATTATTTTCTGGGTTGTTACCGTGATTCTGGTGGCACTTCTTACCTTTCCCTATTACGGCACTGTCTTCTTTGAATAGCGGATCATGAAACTAAGATATGAGGAATTCAACATGTTAAAACGCATAACACTACCCTTTCTCCTGGTACTCTCCCTACTGGCAAGCATCAATGCCGTATACGCAGCAGAACCTCAAACTGTGGTCCTGGACATACCCAATATGACCTGTGAGTTTTGTCCCATCACCATTAAAAAGGCATTGAGAAAAGTCGACGGTGTCATAGAAGCCAAAGCAAGTTTTGATACTAAAACTGCCACTGTTACCTTCGATCCGGATAAAACCAATGTAGAGGAATTAATCAGGGCCACTACCAATGCCGGTTACCCCGCGACAGTAAAGAAATAGTCACCGGGCACGCAGATAATGAAAACAATCAAATCGAAATGCTGCAATCGAGACCTTGACTATAACTCAATGGAGATGCTCACATGACTAAATCACCTGATGATGCGAGCCTGCACATTGCCATAGTCGGTACTGGCTCAGGGGCATTTGCCGCTGCTATTAAGGCTGTCGAACGTGGTGCACGCGTGACCATTATTGAAGGGGGTGATGTGATCGGTGGTACCTGCGTCAATATCGGCTGTGTGCCGTCAAAGATACTCATTCGCGGTGCCAATATAGCCCACATGCAGGCACATCACAATTTTGCAGGTATCCCATTTAATGTTCCCGACATCAATCGCAAACAGATGGTGGCGCAGCAACAGAAAATGGTTGAAACGCTGCGTCATGCCAAATATGAAAGCATCATCGAGACCAATCCAGGCATTAATCTTGTACGAGGAGTGGCACGGTTTAAAGATGCCAGCACGCTGATTGTTACAAAAAAAGACGGATCGGAAAAGGAGATATTTGCTGATCGTTTTTTACTCGCTGTTGGCGCACGACCGATGATTCCAGCAATTGATGGACTGGACAATACCCCCTACTGGACATCAACTGAAGCCCTGATAGCCGAGAATATTCCTGGTCACCTGGTAGTACTGGGTGGTTCAGTCGTAGCGCTGGAACTGGCACAGGCATTTCATCGTCTTGGCTCTAAAGTCACAGTAATGGCCCGCAGTACCCTGTTGTCAAAAAAGGATCCGGATATCGGTGATGCCCTTAAGACAGCTTTTGAAGGCGAAGGTATTAATATTGAATTACATACCGTACCAAATACTATCCATCATGACAGTAATGCTTTTACCCTAAGCACTGAAAAAGGTGATGTAGTTTGTGACCAGTTACTGATTGCAACCGGTCGCCAGTCAAATGCAGATACTCTGGCGCTAGAAAATGCAGGAGTAGAAATCAGCAGCAATAGCAATATTCTCATTGATGATCACATGCGTACGAATGTAATACACATTTATGCGGCCGGTGACTGCACCAATCAACCACAGTATGTTTATGTTGCGGCGGCTGCCGGTGCTCGTGCTGCTATCAACATGACTGCTGGTGACAAGGCAATCGATTTGTCTACCATGCCCGCGGTCGTGTTTACCGATCCACAGGTTGCTACGGTCGGCCTGGATGAGCAACAGGCGAAAAACCATGGACTGGATGTTGAGAGCCGTAAGCTTGAACTGGAAAATGTACCTCGTGCTCTGGCCAACATGGATACGCGCGGATTCATTAAACTGGTAGCAGAAAAAGGCAGTGGACGGATTGTCGGGTGTCAGGTATTGGCAAAGGAAGGCGGAGAAATTATTCAGACCGCTGCCCTTGCGATTCGTAATCACATGACTATTGAAGACCTGGCCGACCAACTCTTCCCTTACCTGACTATGGTAGAGGGCCTGAAATTAACGGCACAAACCTTTTACATGGATGTAAAACAATTATCCTGCTGTGCAGGCTAAGGAAATTCCACTGGAATGATGTAATCTGTATCATAGCGTACGATGTGATTCATAGAGGACACATACAGCTATGGATATTAGCACCAATAAAGTTGATCCACGATGGGGCACACCCTCCCCCATGCACGACCCGTATGTACTGGCTAATTTTCAGGCCAGATCAACTGATGTACTGATAACCACACCACCCAAAGCCGGCACCACATGGATGCAGCAAATTCTGCATCAGTTACGCACAGGTGGTGATGAGTCATTCACCTCAATTGATAAAGTCGTACCATGGCTGGAGCGCTCACGCAAAGGGAAAAGCTGGCAGGAGGTGATCGACTATTTTGAAATGCTTCCTGATCCGCGACTTTTTAAAACCCACTGCACGGCAGAGCAGACGCCCGGCATCGGTACGGCTTATATTATTCTGACATCACGCGACCCTCGCGATTGTTGTGTCAGTTTTTATCACCACCTTCTAAACATGACTGATGAAGCGCGTTTGCATGCAAAAATTACCCGCCCGGAATCTTTCGAAGAATTTATCGAACGATGGCTCGATATGGCAGTGTGGTACCGGAATGTAAAAAGCTGGTGGCCATATCACGATCACCAGAAGGTATTGTGGCTGCGCTACCAGGATATGAAATCTGACCTGGCTGCCAGTGTCGATCGTATAGTAGACTTCCTTGATTGGGATGTGTCACCCGAGCAAAAAAAAATAGCTATTGAAAACAGTTCTTTCGAATGGATGAAACAGCATGATGAGAAGTTTTCCAGTCAGGGTGATAGCGGTAATCCTTTATTCAAACCCGGTCAATTTATTCGTCAGGGAAAAGTGGGCAAGCATCATGAGACCATGTCTCCAGAACAGGAACAACGGATACTTTCTAAGGCCCGTGAGATGCTGGATCCAGAATGCCTGATATTCCTTGAATTAAACGAATAATTCATACTAAGACAAAAAGTTACCCATTCACTATAGAATTGCTAGAATTCACGGATGACATTATACCGGCCCAATCAGCTGATTTTACAAACTAGTCTCGTACTGCTGATTTCTCTCTCTGTGTATGCTCCAGATACTCTGGCTCAAAAAGATAAAATTATAACTGGAGAAGACCCTGAAACAGGATTGAAATACTGGTTATATGATAACAATGGCTTTTTCTTAAGGCTGACACAGAGACTGCCCGACCAGACCAGGGCCTATTTTGAGGCCAGGGGCTTTGATCAGGCCTCGTCGGATATCGC
>BTQX01000175.1:0-4026 GCA_036986095.1 Gammaproteobacteria bacterium | reverse complement strand
TAAGTATCGGCGGATTGATGGCTAAACGCAGTGGAAAGAGGAAAGGTTAAAAGGGAAAAGAAGGTCAAAACCGGGTTGCTCTTGCATGGTGCAACAAATGTCGTGTTACTCTTTTCTGCTGCCACCCGTTCCCTGTCCCTTTGATGCATGGGTACACCTTGCCACCAGGCCGGACAAGCTCATTGGCTCGGCTATCTGGTCATGAGGGATCAAGAGATAGGTCCATGGCTTTGCGCCATAAGTCTGCGCGTGGATCGTAGCATGTTCACACCAGGCAGCAGCCGCATCCGCCTTGGACTGAACAACGTCGTCTGAAACTTCGGAGGCACGCTTGGGCTCACAGAGGAATTTCCCGTCTGAGGTCTCGACGACAAAATCCGGTTCATACGATTGATCGTGGCCGTAGTGGATCTGAAAATCGCCCCTGGCGGGCTTGAACCACTTGAGGACATCCTCGTCGTTCTCGAGAATCACCGCAAAACGCCGTTCCGGGTCGGAGTCAAATTTCTGCTCCGGATACAGGCATTTCTGAAATCCGCCGAAAAGCATTGAACCAATCCGGTTTTTCTCGCCATCCGAGATCGGCGTTCTCCTTCCGCATAGATATTAGGTTTAAACATCAGCATTACACCAAAGCCAATTCAAGCCTGTGTTTCCGCTTTTCCCAATCAGGCATAACTCGTTCCAGTAGCTTATAAAATCCTGAACTGTGGTTGTGATACTCCATGTGGCACAGTTCATGTGTAATAACATAGTCGATACAGGCGCGGGGTGCTCGAATCAGGGATAGATTTAGTGTCAATAGCCCATTATGAGAAAGACTGCCCCAGCGAGAAACCATCTTCCTGATTTTTATCGCGGGTTGTTCAAAGTCCATGCGAGTAAAATTTACAAAACAACGATCCAGGCTCGCCTGGTATTTTTCTTTTCCTCTGGCCCGATACCATTCTTCCAAACATGCTCGAACCTTATCCGGGCTGGTATCTTCTACCAAAGATACTAACAACCGTCCCCGACTCAACCTTACGTTATTCTCATATTCCTGAATTACTTTAAGACGATACTGTCTTCCTAAATACAGATGCGTCTCACCGCTAATATATTGTCTTGGTGGTGTGTGAGGTTGAAACTGCTCAAAATAATTGATCTGCTTGGTAATCCATCTACTGCGTTTCCTTGCCTTCGCCTCAATATCTTCCAGGTGGGTTCCGTACGGAACTTTGATCACAACCCGGGTATCTGGATGGACGGCAATTTCCATGGTCTTTCTTGGGGTATGCAGCACATCGAACAATATTTTTCGCTCTCCATAGCGCAAAACACCTCTGCCATTCATACCAGCCTCCTGTACCTGGCCAACTGCATTGAGCGTTCGATAATGTCATCCATTCGCTCAGTTGTTAGATCAATTCCTTGCCTGCCCTTTATCTCGTCATACAGGTAGTCATCAATTTCGTTCATTGTTCGCTTTTGCACATCGTTATCATCCCAGAAATTTACCTTCCGATTGGTCTCAAAGATCTCAATGATTGCGGTACTGGAATGTACCGATATTTTGTCGGCCATCTCATCGTCTCCATTGGCCAGCAAGGGGCGAAGCACCCCATAAAAGGCCATTGCGTGCTCGTTACTTCTTATTTCATCCGGGATATCGTCATGTTTCTTATTTGCAACATTCTCGGCGAATCCTGTTACTCGCTTGAGATATTCCTGCTCAGATAGCCGCTTGGCGCGAAAGTCGTCAATTGCCTGCTGAATCAGTTTTGAAAACTTTTCATAAAAGGCGGGATCTTCTTCCATGCGCTCGGTGATGGCCTTTTTGGTTGCGTGGGCAATGGCATCAGCCCGAGCAGCAGGGGTCTTGCTTTTATACACACCTCGCTCTTCCTTGACCTGGTTAAACTGATTTTCATCGAAAATATTAACCGGCTGATTGAGTTGAATCACTTCATTGGCTTGAATATGGGTATCCAACAATTTCTTAATTTTGGGCTCATAATCCCGGTAATCAATCGACTCAGCATAGCGCATCTTCACCGATACTTTGAGGCCCTGAAAGCGTTTCATATCGTCTTTATATTGTTTAAGCTTCGCTTCGGTTGTTTGCATAATGAATTGCTCAGTGGACAGAGCCATGCCAAGACACTTGCCATATTCTGCTAGACGTTGATAGAATTCCTCCCGCAAAGCAATATCGTCTAAGAGCAGCTCATAGGCCTCCTCATCTCGCTGATTTTTGACTGCTTTAAACAAGTCCCAAAGGTCAGAATGGCGTTGTGGTAGTTTGGAAATTTCTTCCTTGATCGACCTTAACGCGCCTTCGATATCTTCCTGATCAAACTCCGTCAATCCCGCTTCCGCATACATACTGAGGGCCTGGTCCAGCTCGCCAAGCACACTAGCGTAATCCACGATGTAGCCATATTCTTTATTGGCCCCAGTTTCTTCATCTTCATACAGCCGATTTACCCGCGCAATGGCCTGTAACAAGGTGTGTTCTTTTAATTTACGACAGAGGTACATCACGGCATTGGATGGGGCATCAAAACCTGTCAGTAACTTATCCACAACAATCAGAATCTCGGGATCCCCTCCATAAAGGAACTGATTAACGATCTGTTCGTTGTATTCTTTCTCTGAACCATAGCGCTGCATCATCTTGATCCAGAACTTCACCACGTCATCTGCGGGCTCGCCTTCGACCTCATCGTAGCCTTCGCGGCTATCGGGCGGTGAGATCACAACTTCAGAGCTTACATAGCCGATCTCATTGAGGTACTCATGGTATTTCAACGCAGAGATCTTGCCAGGAGCAACAAGCTGCGCTTTAAAGCCCGTGTCTTGCCAGTTCTGCCGGTAGTGTTCGCTGATATCGAAGGCGCGCATATAGATTACCTGTTCTGCCTTGTTCAGCATCTCCGCGCGCGCATATTTCCGTTTCAGATCCGCTTTTTGCTCTTTGGTCAATCCTTGTGTATGGCGCTCAAACCACAGATCGATGGCCGCTTTGTTCTGCTCCATTTCCACATGGCGGCCTTCATAGAGCAGAGGCACTACGGCCTTATCAGCAACGGCCTGCTGAATTGAATAATGAGGTTCAATAAGTCCACCAAATCGGGCAAAACTATTCTTCTCCTTTTTCATCAAAGGGGTGCCGGTAAACCCGAGGTAACAGGCCTTTGGAAACATTTGGTGCATGCGCGCCGCAAAAGATCCGAAGTTGGTTCGATGACTTTCATCAACCAACATGAATATATCGATGGACTCGTCCCGATATTTCTTAACGTTCAATGCTTTGTCGAATTTATGAATAAGGGTAGTGACAATCCCGGCCTTCTTCTCCGAAACCAGTTCCAGAAGATCCCGCCCCGTCCTGGCACGGTAACGCTCCAGGCCACATGCGGCAAAGGTATTGCTCAATTGCTTGTCGAGATCGACGCGGTCGGTCACCAGTACAATGCGTGGGTTTGAAATGTCCGGATCAAGGGCGAGATTCCGCGCCAGCATAACCATCGTCAGCGACTTGCCGGATCCCTGAGTGTGCCAGATGATGCCACCCTGGCGACGCCCCTCGGCGTCTAACCCCTTTATGCGTTCCAATGTGGATTTCACTACAAAATACTGCTGGTAGCGGGCAATCTTTTTAATGCCGCCTTCGCGGACGGTAAACTTGTAGGCCAATTCCAATAGTCTCTCAGGACGGCAGAGACTATAGATAGCCCGGTCTTGTTCTGTGATCTCCCGTTTTCCCTCCGCTTCCAGAGAGCCAAAAAAACTCCGCGCTATCGCAAAGTCACCGGTAAACAGACGGTCTTTTTGTGTATCACTCAGTTTCGAATGCACGGACGGGTTGATGGCATCGGCAGGGTCACGCAATTCCTTCCAGACAGACCAAAACTTTGTGGCAGTTCCCGCAGTTGCGTATTTAGCTGCGTTCTTGTTGATACCCATCACCAACTGGGTATAGGTAAACAACTGCGGGATGTACTCGTTTCGCTGATTGCGAATACATTGGGATACGGCCTG
>BTQX01000174.1:0-4042 GCA_036986095.1 Gammaproteobacteria bacterium | reverse complement strand
TTGCCGTACGAAAAGGAATGGTCTCATCAAAATATT
Organism: Gammaproteobacteria bacterium; assembly: GCA_036986095.1. Classification (GTDB taxonomy): domain Bacteria; phylum Pseudomonadota; class Gammaproteobacteria; order BMS3Bbin11; family BMS3Bbin11; genus BMS3Bbin11. The sequence goes on along the minus strand of BTQX01000174.1, from coordinate 4,006 downwards.
CAAGGAATACATCATTCAATTCATTGCGCGGAATAAAGGAAATGAGTATTAATACTATTACAATCATAGAAGGTAGAATCTTACGACGATGGTTGACCACAAAATCGCCAATCCAGATCATCAAGCGGTCCCCTTTTTCGTGCTGTTTGTGCACCCTGAGTGGAAGCAGACTCATTACCGCAGGCAGGAAAGTGACAGCTAGCAGGAATGATACCAGCACGCCGATAGCAACAAAATTACCCAGGTGGTTAAAGGGCGGTACATCTGAAAAATTCATTGCAAGAAAGCCGATTGCCGTTGTTACACTGGTCAGAAAAACAGGCTGTAGATTAATTCTCAGGCTTTCGGTCAAGGCGTGTTTTTTCTCCATCCCCTCGCGCATCTGGTGGTAAAAAGTTACCAGTACATGAACTGAGTTGGCAATTGCCACTGTTAAAATAACTATCGGTGCCGATGCGCTCGGTGGCGTAATCGGGTAACCAAGATGCCCTCCGGCACCCATCGCCGCAACGATGGACATGGCAATGACAACCATGGTCATCACGGTGCCGGCAAAACCTCTGATCATCAGAAGGAGCACCAGCATCATAACTGCAAAGCTTAATGGCAGCAGTGATTTCAGGTCAGACATTGACGCCTCTGTAAAAGCGTTATTCATCATCACCATACCGGTCATATAAATTTTTATTGACGGATATTTTGCTTCTATTTCCGATTTAATCTTACGTGCGTAGGCGACGGCTTCTGGTGTTTCTTTTGATTCATTAATGCCCGGCATTTGAATCGTCACATTAACGGCAGTAACGTGACCACTATCCGATATCAGCCGCCGAACTAATAATGGCTCGGCCAGTGCTATCTTTTTAATTCGTCGCAATTCCGCTTCATCCAGCGCATCAGTATCCTCCACCAGATCAGCGACTATCAGGTCATCACCTTTTGCTTCTGTATGCTGAAAATTGGTTACCGAATCAACACGTGACGAATAGGGCACCTGCCAGGCTTTTTCCGTCAATTCAGATACCGCAGTCAATACTTCTTTGGTAAAGACTTCACCATCTTTCGGTGCCAGTACGAACATAATGTTGTCGTTCTTCGAATAGGTGTTTTCAATTGCTTCAAAGGCCAGTCGCTGGGGATTATCCTCGCTGAAAAAGACCCGGTAATTCGTCGTCATCGACAGATTTTTTCCACCACTCGCCATAAGTCCAACGACAAGAAAAGTGATGAGTATTATCAACCAGCGGAAGCGCAAGACCCAATCAGCAAAATTCCTCTCAAAATTTTTCATTATTCTGTCCTTAGTTCTTTTATTTATCGAGATTTCAAATATTTATCGAGATTTCAAACCGGTAATTATCAGGTTCACTACATTTATAGACATCTTTTCAAACTCTTTTATAGAGTAAATTTGCATAAAGAAGGGAGTAGAAAACATGGCTGTTGCTTTAGCCACAGCTGAGGCAGACAACGCAACATCCTCAATCTGAAAGTCCTCATCATCAACACCCTGTTCCAGAATAGTCGCTATTTGATGTTCAGTTTTTTCATTTTTCTCGTGAATCAGATGAGGGTAATTGGTGGTAATATTTTCAATCAGCTCGTTCAGACGCGGTACATCATGCATCATCTCAAAGTTGTAGCGCAGCGCTGTCTGCACGAACATATGCAGCCGTTGCGTAGCATTGAGATTTGGGAGTTGGACCACATTTTCCAGCAATGCCTGCATATCAGCCAGACACTGGCCTGCACATTCTGCAGCAATATCCTGTTTATTGTGAAAATAGCGATAAAGATTGGCAGCCGACATATTCACGTCAGTCGCGATTTCAGCCATGGTTGTTTTGCCATAGCCAAAACTCCTGAAGCGCGCCTGTGCAGCAAGAAGGATCTCAGCCTTGATTTGATCCGTTTGCTGTTGAGTTTCGGTCATTATTCTTCTACTGATGAAGCAAGGGAGAAATGATCATACGCCCTGAATACTGAATATTCAATTAAATATTCAGTATTTACGGATTACGGGTTATCGGTTCCAGTCTCAAACAGTTTAATTCAGTCTCTGTCTTCAAGAGGCACGTAACTTCTTCGAGCCTTACCGACAAATAGTTGGCGAGGACGACCTATACGCTGCTCCGGGTCATCCATCATTTCCATCCACTGCGCAATCCAGCCGACGGTACGCGCCATGGCGAAGACTACGGTGAACATGTTCATCGGTATTCCCATAGCACGCATGATGATGCCGGAGTAGAAATCAACATTCGGGTAGAGTTTTCGTTCCTTGAAATAATCATCTTCCAGTGCAATGCGTTCAAGCTCCAGTGCTATCTCAAACAACGGGTCGTCGTGGTCACCCATATCTTCGAGTAAATCGTGACAGGCATTTCTAATCAGCATGGCACGCGGATCGAAGTTTTTATAAATCCGATGACCAAAGCCCATCAAGCGGTAGTTATCGTCCTTGTCCTTTGCACGCGCAACAAATTTAGGAATATTTTTTGCTTCACCTATCTCTTCAAGTGTCCTGATTACCGCCTCATTCGCGCCGCCGTGTGATGGCCCCCACAACGATGCGATACCGGCACAGATACTGGCGAAGGGATTTGCACCGGATGAACTGGCCAGCCTGACGGAAGAGGTACTGGCATTCTGCTCATGATCAGCATGCAGGATCAAAATAAGATTCAATGCTCGCGCATGAACTGGATTGACAACATACTCTTCGGTTGGCAGAGCGAACATCATGTGCAAAAAGTTTTCAGAATAATTCAGGTTATTTTTTGGGAAATTGAATGGTAATCCCATCGAGTATTTGTAGCTGTCTGCCGCCAGAGTCGGCATTTTAGCGATTAGTCTATGGGCAGAAATTTCACGATGACGTGGGTTTGTGACATCAGTCGAGTCATGATAGAAGGAAGACATGGCGCCAACAGAGCCCAGCATAAATGCCATCGGGTGGGCATCATGACGAAAGCCGCTGTAGAAACGACGCATGCCTTCATGCACCATAGTATGACGGATGATGTTTGCAGTGAAGTTGTCGAGCTGTATCTTAGAAGGAAGTTCGCCATTTAACAGCAGATAGCAGGTCTCAATATAACTACTCTTTTCTGCAAGCTGTTCAATCGGGTAACCACGATACAGCAATATACCTTCATCACCATCGATATAAGTAATGTAGCTGCTGCAGGTGGCGGTCGAGACGAAACCCGGATCATAGGTGAACATACCCAGACTGGAATACATATTGCGTATATCAAAAACATCCGGCCCATGCGTTCCTGTTTTGACAGGCAAGTCAACTTTGTTACCGGTTTGATTATCAGTAATTGTTACTGTTTGTTGCTTATCAGCCATCTGGCACGCTCCTCTCTCAAAACTAAGGTCTTTCCAGCTAATGGGGCCAAAAGATAGTGTGAACGGTTTCAGCCAAACGAAAATTATAACAGAAGAAAGGGCGTCAATTATGACTAGTGCTCCTTCAACCTGATAATGACGGGTTCAGTTAGCTTGTCAAGGCTCATGGCAAGGCGCGCCTCGCAGGCAATGGTTATTCCCTTGTCAAGAGGCGCAACGTAGTCCATGGGCGTTGACAAGCTAACCCAAAGGGGCGCCCCTGTGGTGTCTCGCCGCTTCGTTCCAGCGCTTGCCAGGGGAATAACCATTACCTTCGCACTGCGCCTTGCTGCGAAACACCACAGGGACGCTGAACCCGTCATTATCAGGTTGAAGGAACACTAGACTCCTGTCAAGCATCCCCGCGTATCTTCATGTCCACTTCACGCTGATCAGCAAAATCAAGCATGCGCTGTATAGGGATAAGTGCTTTTTCGGCGATTTTATGGTCTATTTCTATAGATTTACCGCCATTTAGAAGAAGTTCGTGTAATTTATGCAGGGTATTGATAGCCATCCATGGACAATGTCCACAGGAAACACAGCTTGCTCCTTTTCCTTCAGTGGGGGCCTCGAATAGCTCTTTATCACCGGCGACAGAACGCATTTT
>BTQX01000173.1:0-4067 GCA_036986095.1 Gammaproteobacteria bacterium | reverse complement strand
TATCATTACGCAGCTGGTTTATCATCTCAAGATAATTTTTGTCAATATCTCCGGTAATATACTCACCATTGAAACACGATGTATCAAACTGCGTGATCTCTTTGTTGCCTTTATGCGCGGCCTTGATCAGGTCTTTCAGATCAAGATAGATGAGTTTATCTGCGCCAATCTCTTTGCAGATTTCCTGTGGATTACGATTATGTGCAACCAGTTCTGAAGGTGATGGCATGTCAATACCGTAAACATTTGGATACCTGACAGGCGGTGCAGCGGAAGCAAAATAAACACGTTTAGCACCGGCATCCCTGGCCATTTTTATGATCTGACTGGAAGTAGTCCCTCGTACAATCGAGTCATCAACCAGCAGGACATTCTTACCCTTGAATTCAAGATCTATCGGGTTAAGCTTTCTTCTAACAGAACGTTTACGCTCTTCCTGGCCAGGCATGATAAAAGTCCTGCCTATGTAGCGGTTTTTGATAAACCCTTCCCGATAAGTTACTTTTAATTGTTTGGCCAGCTGGATGGCCGATGTCCGGCTGGTATCCGGAATAGGAATCACCACATCAATCTTCGTGTCAACCCACTCACGTTTGATTTTTTTCCCCAGATAGACGCCGGTACGCAAACGGGTTTTATGAACTGAGATTCCATCCATTAGCGAATCAGGACGCGACATATAGACGAATTCGAAGATGCAGGGTGATGTCTGACTCTTTTCGGCACACTGTTGTGTGTGGACAGTCCCCTGCATATCAATAAAAATGGCTTCACCTGGTGCTACATCACGTACTACATTGTAAGCCAGCACGTCCAGTGCTACGCTTTCAGAAGCAACTATGTGTTCCGGTCCTTTCGCCGTATTACGACTACCGTAGATCAGTGGACGAATCCCGTATGGATCGCGAAAGGCAAGTATACCCTGCCCCACAATCAAGGCCACGACAGCATAGGCGCCCCTGACACGTTTATGTACAGCAGAAACTGCCTTAAAGACATCTTGCGGTCCGAGCTGGATGCTGGAAGATTGATGCAGTTCATGCGCAAAAATATTCAGCAGCACTTCAGAGTCAGAATTGGTATTGAGGTGACGCAGATCATCCCGAAACAGTTCCTTCTGCAATTCCATGGCGTTGGTCAGGTTACCGTTATGACCTAGTGCTACACCGAATGGAGAATTGACATAAAAGGGTTGTGCCTCTGAACGTGAATCACATCCAGCAGTAGGGTATCTGACATGCCCGATTCCCATGTTCCCCTCCAGACCAAGCATATGTCGAGTATGAAAGACATCACGTACCAGTCCATTATCCTTGCGCATACACAGGCGATCGCCGTCACTGGTCACAATACCTGCGGCATCCTGGCCACGGTGTTGTAATACAGTCAGCCCATCATAGAGGGACTGGTTGACACTCCCCTGGGCAAAAATCCCGATTATTCCGCACATTTCACATCACCCTCGACTAAGCTGGAACATGAACGAAGAGCTGCCCATCTATCATACCTTCTGCCCGAAAAAACGCGAAACGTCTGCCGGCATTATTGACATGCCATAGGCAGCAAGCAATAGAAAATACTCTTTCAAAGTAGAGCCAGCCCACCAGCTCTCATTGGCAAACTGTGTAGACTGAATCAGTATTGCCAGAACAGCAACAACAAGGACACCGCGTAGCAAACCAAAGATTACACCCAGTGTTCTGTCCATGCCTTTCAAAGAAGATTTGTTCATGATTTTACTTATAAAATATGAAAGCAAAGCAAACAAAACCAGAGACAGGAGGAATATTGAGATGAAAGCAGCTGCTTTACGGACGTCAGCAGACTGAATGAACGAGTCAAATAAGTAAGCGAATTCGCTGGCAAATCGCCACGCAAGCCATGCGGATACTATCCAGCCGACCAGTGACATTATTTCGCTTACCAGACCGCGGAAAACACCGAAAAGACCAGATATAATAATTATAGCAATGATGATAATGTCAAGAATATTTAACACATTTATTACAGTCTATTGCGATTTATTTTTTAACAACGATTCCGCGCTGCTGTGTTTTATGCCGCAGTCTATCCTGCATTTTCTCAGCAGACTTGCGATCCTTAAATGGCCCTATCCAGACCTTAGTCACTGTTCCTTTGCTGGTTTTGACTTTACCTGACTTTGCAGAAAAACCTTTCTTTTTCAGTTCGGAAACCTTTTTACCTGCATTTGCAGATTGTGAAAATACCCCAACCTGAACTATCCAGCTACTAGCTGGAACAGTTTTAGATTTTTTTGCTGTTGACTGCCTTTTTCCAGACTGTTTTGCTGCGGATTTTTTAGCAGGGGCCTTTACTGTACTTTTGGCTGGTGCAGCAGGCGTTACCATGGGCTTAAACAGTGCTGAAGACTGCTTGCCTTTATCTTTTGTGTCAGCCCTACTAGACTGATGCTGCACCGCGGTAGAATCTGTTGGGGTAGTCGACGAAATACGGGAAACAAAGACCTTTTTTCCCTCCTTTGTTATCTCCATTACCACGTGGTCTGCTTCTGGCATCACAGTATCAGGCTTCTTGCTCAATAACATCGGCAGCAGAACTATGGCAAGCAATATCAACACAACCGCTCCTGTCAGGCGATGGCGAGGGTCATAATTCTGGAAATTGTTTTTCGCGGCAACGGACATATAATGCCAGGTATCTACAATGTATTAGGGTCTGCTATATAAATAGAAAAAAATAACGGTAGTTAGCAACTTGATGACAAGGTGTTAATTATACCACCTACCGTATGAAAAGAACCAAAAACTACCACCCGATCTTTCTCTTCAGCCAGCCAGCAAGCTTGTTCCCATGCCTGTTCAACAGTTTCGAATAAGCTGATATGAGTATTGGGTCCCAATTTCTCTAAAACTGCTTTCAGATATTCTGTAGATTCACCTCTGACAACAGTTAGTCCTGCAATGTACCAGTAATCAATAGATGGATATATCTTATACAGAGATTCATAGATATCCTTATCTTTCAGCATCGCCACCACGGCATGCGTTTTGCCTGAAACTGGTAGTGCTTTGAGATTTTCAGCCAATAATTCCATCGAATCGGGATTATGCGCGACATCAAGTATTAGCTGTGGTTTTGCCGCAACTACCTGAAATCGACCATTTACCTTAATACCCGGCAATGTGTTCCGTATAGTTCCATCACATACCGGCAATTGTTTCTGCAGGGCAGCAAGACACATCAATACTCCTGCAAGATTGTTGAATTGTGGGATACCATATAAACCCGGTAGTGGAAGAGCAGACAGGACATTCTGCTCCCCCTGCTGCCAGTTCCAGTCTGCCGCCTTAATTTCGTATCGATAGTCCTGATTAAGTGAGAAAATTTTACCTGCCTTATTATGAGCAATATTCAACAGACTCTCAGGTGGCTTCGGGTCAGAAATTACGGCGATTTTACCTTCGTGAATTATCCCTGCTTTCTCTACTCCGATAGCTTCCCGATCATTCCCCAGCCAGGCAGTGTGATCGATGCCAATACTGGTAATCAGTGCTACATCTGCAGGAAATAGATTTGTTGCATCCAGGCGTCCACCTAGACCGACTTCAAGCAGTATGATGTCCAGCTCATGTTGCAGAAAAATCACAAATGCCGCCAACGTGGCAAATTCAAAATACGTCAGCGGGATTGAATCACGAGCAGAATTAATCTCTGCAAAGGCTGCACACAGCTCATCATCGGCGACGAACAGGCCATCTATGCGAATCCGCTCATTGAAAACGGTAAGGTGGGGCGAGGTATAACAGGCCGTACGGTAACCGGCACTGGTGTAGAAACTTTCCAGTGAAGAAATGCTGGATCCTTTGCCATTGGTCCCTGCGACAGTTATGAGCGGACAATTAAATGACCTGAGGCCTAGTTGATTTGCGACCTGTCTCAGCCGGGCTAGCCCCAGCTCAATCTCGCTACTGTGTTGTGCTGAGATAAAATCGAGCCAACCGGCAAGGTCTCCGGGTGTTTCTGTCATCTAGTGTGCGGTAACGAATAAGGTGTGCATATCAGAGACCCATAAATGACTCAAGACA
>BTQX01000172.1:0-4100 GCA_036986095.1 Gammaproteobacteria bacterium | reverse complement strand
CCATCAGCGTTTTCCAGCAACTCTCTGTAGCCGGCCAGCTGCTGCTCCATCGACTTGAGCAACGGAATAAGTTCATGCCGGTTGGCGAGACAGATATCGCGCCACATAACAGGGCTACTGGCGGCTATGCGGGTAAAATCTCTAAAGCCACCGGCTGTATTGGCGAATATTTCTTCGTGGCGATCCTGTTGGGAGAGGAAATCCACTAGTGAATATGCCAGTAAATGGGGTAGATGGCTGGTCGCCCCCAGCATCGCATCATGGTCTTCCAGCGACATCCTGACCACCCTGGCACCACAGACCTCCCACATTGTCTGCACCAGCTGAATGTCTGTCTCGGCATTTTCGTCCAACGGCGTAAGAATCACCCGGCGATCAACAAACAAATCGGCATATGAAGCGGCGACACCGGAATTCTCTGTGCCGGCTATCGGATGCCCGGGCACAAAACAATCAATCTTATCGCCCAGTGCCTGTCGGGCAGCCTTGGCCACACTGCCTTTGACGCTGCCAGCATCGGTAACCACACAATGGGCAGGAATAACATCGGCAATTGTCCTTAATATTGGTCCTATAGTCGAAACCGGGGTAGCCAGTACCACGATATCAGCATCTTTCATCACCTGCACCGGATCGCTTTCTGCGTTATCAATCACGCCCAGTTGCAGAGCCAGATCCAAAGTCTCCTGACTGCGTGCCACACCGGTGATCTGACTAACTGCATCATGGGCCTTTAGCGCACGCGCCAATGAACCGCCGATAAGACCGACACCGATGATTACGACATGTCCAAGGCTGCATTCAGACATTAGGCATTCACCTCTAATACCCCGTCCAAAACTTCAATAAATCGTCGGTTTTCATCTTCAGTACCAATTGTTACCCTTAGGAAATCCGGCATACCGTAATTTGCAATCGGTCTGACAATGACGCCCTGCTGCATCATTGCCTCAAATAAATCCTGCGCTGGTCGTGAAAAATCAATGGCCAGGAAATTACCTGCCGAAGGGATATAACTCAGCCCCCTCGATTTACAGGCATCCGTTAAATACGTCAACCCTGATAGATTCATTTCTCTACTTTGCCTGATATGTGAATTGTCATCTAGCGCCGCTGCCGCAGCCACCTGGGCAAGAGTATTTACATTAAAAGGCTGGCGTACACGATTAAGGTAATCAGCAATCTCGGGAGATGACACACCATAACCGACACGCAAACCTGCCAGGCCGAATATTTTGGAAAAGGTGCGGGTCACCAGAAGGTTCGGGTAGTCAGCCAGCCACTGAGTACAGTCCGGGTAGTCAGGATAAGCACTAGCGGTGACATATTCCGCATAGGCCTCATCAATCACAACAATCACGTGATCAGGGACTTCAGCAAGAAACAACTTCAACTCTGCTGCTGCCAGCCAGGTGCCGGTTGGATTGTTAGGATTAGCAATAAAAATCACTCTACTGCGATCCGTCACAGCCTGCAGCATAGCACCAAGGTTGCAGCCCCAGTTAAGTGCCGGAGTCTCTACCGGCGTGCCGCCTACTGCCAGTGTTGCCAGGGGATAAACTGCAAAGGCATGACGACTGAAGATCACCTCGTCACCCGGGTTCACAAATGCCCGGCAAACAAATTCAAGGATATCATTGGATCCATTACCCAGCGTGATGCAGGCTACATCAAGATCATGGCGAGTAGCAATCTTCTCTTTTAATCCGGTTCCATTGCCATCAGGGTAGCGCGCCAGATTATGGACTGTCTGCATGGCCTTAATGCCTTGTGGCGAAGGCCCCAGAGGATTCTCATTGGAAGCCAGCTTGACGGGTTTGGCTATGCCTAACTCAGCGGCCACCTCTTCTACCGGTCTGCCGGGCTGATAGGGGGTGATTTTCCGGACACCCGGAGTGGCCAGGCCAGAAACATTCATCCTCACAGGTCGAGCACAGATTTCGGGTAGGAACCCAGTAGCTTAAGCATCACTGCCTGCTGGCCAATTTCTTCCAGCACTTCAGCAATCGCCGGTTCAGAAACGTGTCCTTCCAGATCAAGAAAAAAAACATATTCCCATAAGCCGCTATGTGAAGGCCGCGATTCAATTTTACTCATACTAACCTTGTGGCGTGCCAACGGTGCCAGTAATTTATACAGGGCACCCGCCTCATTCTGGCTGGAAACCATGATGCTGGTTTTATCTTCGCCGGTCACACTGGTATCGATCTTACCTATCACCAGAAAACGCGTGGTGTTATTCGGGTCATCCTCAATATTGGAAACGAGCGATGCCAGCTCATACAGCTCACCAGCCTGCTCACCGGCAATCGCCGCTGCGGTGGAATCTTCTGCCGCACGTCTTGCTGCCTCGGCATTGCTGCTCACATTTACCTGTTCAGCATGCGGCAGATTTGCCGCCAGCCATCTTCTACACTGAGCCAGTGACTGCTGGTGTGAATAGACACGAGTGATGGTCTGTAAGGAAGCCGATTTCGTCAGCAGGTGATGGTGAATACGCAGAGAAACCTCACCACAAACTTTAAGTATGGAATCAATGAAATTGTCCAGTGTATTGCTGATCACCCCTTCAGTTGAATTTTCTATCGGCACGACACCAAAGTTTGCAGTCCCCGCCTCCACTTCGCGGAACACATCATCTATAGAGGATAACGGTTTAATATTAATTGCATAACCAAAGTGCTTTAGTGCAGCAGAATGTGAGTAGGTTCCTTCCGGGCCGAGAAAACCCACAGTTAGCGGAGCTTCAGCAGAAAGACAGGCAGACATCAGGGCACGGAACAAATGTGCTACATCATTGTCATTTAACGGACCTTCATTTTGATCAACGACATGACGCAATACATCCGCCTCACGTTCAGGCCGGTAAAAACTTCCTGTTTCACCCTGCGCACGTTTTGCTTCAGCCACATCAATAGCGAGTCCTGCCCGCTCATTAAACAGGTTGAGAATCTTCACATCTAGCGCATCGATGCGCTCACGCAGTTGTTTCAAATCATTCGCAGATTTACTCATAAGCCGAGCATACCAGAGGTTCCTTAAACCACACGTACCTTTTTTACACCTTCTATATTACTGACGGCCTTTATTGCATGATCAGGAATGACGCTATCCGTATCGACCAGGGTGTAGGCTATATCATCATGACTTTGGTTAATCATTTCGCGAATATTGATTTCATTATCTGCCAGTGCGGTAGAAATCTGCCCCAGCATATTCGGTATATTTGCATGCGTCACGACCAGGCGGTTGACGGCTTCTTTTGCCATCTGCACATCAGGGAAATTGACAGAATTTGTAATATTGCCATTTTCAATGAAGTCCCGCAGCTGATTCGCCACCATGATGGCACAGTTGTCCTCTGCTTCAGTGGTTGACGCACCGAGATGAGGCAATGCAATGACCTTGTCACAGCCTGCCAGTTCAGGGCTGGGGAAGTCACAGACATAGGACTGAATGCGACCAGCTTCTATCGCACGACATACTGCCGCGTCATCAACAATACCATCACGAGCAAAATTAAGTATTACCGAACCAGGCCTCATCATAGCCAGCCGTTCATCGTTAATCATGTTTCGAGTAACATCAATCAACGGAACATGGAATGTGACAACATCTACTTTATTGAGCAAGACTTCGAGGCTATTGGCTCGTTCCACCTCTGAAGACAGCTTCCAGGCGCCCTCCACCGTCAGGCTTGGGTCATAGCCAACAACATTCATTCCCAGAGTCAGGCAGACGTTGGCCACGGAGCGGCCAATTGCGCCCAGACCAATTACACCTATTGTGCGGCCTGGTAACTCATAGCCGGCAAATTTTTTCTTTCCTTCTTCAACCGCCTTTGACATGACTGCCGCGTCACTGCTATCCAGACCACGAACATAATCCCAGGCGGGAGTAATATTTCTAAAGGCCAGCAACAAGCCGGCAACCACCAGTTCTTTAACAGCATTGGCATTGGCACCCGGCGCATTGAAAACAGGAATTCCCATTTCAGTTAATTTATCAACCGGTATGTTGTTCACACCCGCCCCGGCACGTCCAACTGCCAGCAGCGATTCCGGTATCTCCATATCATGCATCTTGAATGAACGCAGAAT
>BTQX01000171.1:0-4116 GCA_036986095.1 Gammaproteobacteria bacterium | reverse complement strand
ATCTATGACAGGAAAACCGGTGAGTACACATATGGTCGTGTACCACCATACTCAGTCGTTGTCCCCGGTTCATTACCGTCAAAAGATGGTAGTTATAACCTGAATTGCGCTATTATCGTTAAACAGGTGGATGAGAAAACCCGTAGTAAAGTAGGTATTAATGAATTACTGCGTGAAGCCTGAAGTCAGTGATATGAAAAAGCTAATAAAATAAAGAATACTATGGCGACTTCTATTATTCTTGCAGGAATCAAAAACTGTGACAGTGTGCGGTCGGCACAACGCTGGCTGGAAGAAAATAGTATTGAATATGTTTTTCTCGACCTCAGATCAGATCTTTTTGTGCGTCATATTCTTGGCAAGTGGATGGAAAAGGTCGACTGGACAATACTGCTTAATAAACGCAGTGCAACCTGGCGAGGCCTTGATGACAAGGATCGCACTGGCCTTGATGAAGCCCGTGCCATGTCATTAATGATGAAGCATCCAACCTTGATCAAACGACCTGTTCTACAGATGGAAAATATCATTGAGGTCGGTTTCTCCGCTGAGCGATACACCGAGTTGCTAAAACCCTGACAAATGATTGAAGAAGCAGCTGAAAAAAAAACCGTAAATAACACTCTACAATTGTGTTGCGAGCTAATCAGTCGTCCATCCGTCACGCCCGATGATCAGGGCTGCCAGAAGCTGATAAGTGAGCAGCTTGAGCCCGCAGGCTTTGCCTGTCAACATCTCCGTTTTGAAGATGTCGACAACCTTTGGTTAACACACGGGACAGGCAGGCCGCTGTTTGTCTTTGCCGGCCATACCGATGTTGTGCCCACTGGCCCGGAAAGCAACTGGTCCAGCCCACCGTTTGAGCCGACAAAACGCGATGGAAAACTGTATGGCCGAGGCAGTGCCGACATGAAGGCATCCATAGCTGCCTTCGTGACCTCAGTTGAGCGATATGTTACAGAAAACCCTGACCACCCCGGCACTATAGGCCTGCTGATCACATCAGATGAAGAAGGCCCGTCTATCAATGGGACAGTTAAAGTCATGCAGTGGCTGGAAACACAGTCGATTAAGATTGATTATTGTATTGTTGGTGAACCCTCATCTGCTGAGATTCTGGGTGATACAGTTAAAGTCGGGCGCCGCGGATCCCTGAATGGCTATATGACCGTCCATGGCAAACAGGGCCATGTCGCCTACCCACAGCTGGCAGAGAACCCGTTCCACCGTGCCCTGCCCGCGTTAAATGAACTAGCAGGTATTGAATGGGATCAGGGAAATGAGTATTTCCCAGCTACCAGTTTTCAAATTTCCAATGTCCATTCAGGAACTGGTGCAGAAAATGTCGTACCCAGTGATGTGACGATTAAATTTAATTTCCGTTTCTCTTCTGAATTAAATGAAAAACAGATAAAGAAACGTGTCCTTGAGATTTTTAAAAAACATAAGTTACGCTACTCAATTGACTGGCACCTGTCAGGCAATCCATTTTTAACGGTAAACGGCGTACTGGTCGATGCGGTCAGCAATGCCTGCGCTGAGATGCTTGAGATTACGCCTGAGCTATCGACCTCCGGCGGTACATCGGATGGCCGTTTTATCGCACCGACAGGCGCTGAAGTAGTGGAACTTGGACCCTGCAATGGCAGTATTCACCAGATAGATGAACATGTTATGCTGACAGACCCTGAGCGACTGGCAAGAACATACCAACGTATCCTTGAACTTACTTTGAACTCCAATAAAGAAACATGAAACAGGCCTTTCCCTGCCTCCCCAAACACATACGTATAAAAATGTCCGGTGTGACTGACAACGGACAGAAACGTGATAACAATGAAGATAATATTCTTGTTGATAGGCTGCATGCGCTTGCAATCGTTGCCGATGGTATGGGCGGACATAATGCCGGCGAGGTAGCCAGTCAGATGGCTATCGATATCACCAGCCAGTTTTTAATCGCTGGCCTGCATATAGAAAGCCGTATGGATGATGCTTTTTCTACTCCGGAGCCAATGAAAGACCTGCTGGGAAAATCCATCCAGTTGGCAAACCGGAAAATCATCGAAGAGTCCGGTAAAGATGATACAAAAAGTGGTATGGGAACGACGATTGTCTGCCTGCTTTTCTGTCACAGCTGGTTTGTCATTGGTAACATAGGAGACTCCCGCTGCTACCGCTTTCGTGATGGAAAAATCAGCCAGTTATCTGAAGATCATAGCTGGATACAGGGCATGGTTAAACAGGGAACCATCAAAAAGGAAGATGCCAAACTCCACCCGCAAAGAGGCCTGCTACTACAGGCGCTGGGGAACCGTGAAATTGATCCCACATTCACATCTGGTTGCCCTCAGGCTGGTGATGTGTTCGTCCTCTGTTCAGACGGTCTGACGGAAGTGGTCAGTAACAATACGATTGGATTTGTGCTCAACCAGAATGGAAGCCCACAAAAAACTGCAGATAAACTTGTTGAGCTGGCCAATGAAAATGGAGGTCCAGACAATATTTCGGTCATAGTGGTAAAAATATTGCCATCCAGAGAATAACGGCTTACGGCTTACGGTTTACGTAACGCCTAAACCGTGTCTGCCCCCCCCTGTTCCAGGACTACCTGTGATAACTGGTCTTATGGCACTTAGGGCAGGGAGGGATACGTCCGGCATTGTGAAAATGTAATACCTCTCCGCAGCCATCACAAACCAGTGCACCCGGGCCGGTCACTTCTCCAGTTTTATAGATAGCGTTCGCCATCAGCTCCAGGTTGAATTCATTCATCTCAACAGTAGTCGGATCAGCAGCCTGCAGAAACATATCCAGTAGTTCCACAGCAAGCAGACTATCTTCAAATCCCAGCCAGTCCTTTAGTTCCTTTCCCTGTTCAGAAGTATAAATGGCGGCATCAGATAGATCACGTTTAAGATATTCTGCCAGATTGGCAGCCTCTTCTTCTGTCAGCTCTTCAAGCTCGATTGCTTTCTCTTTGGCGCTGTCAATCAATGAATGCAGAGCCGGTCCCGTCTTCTTTTCCAGCTTGCGAAACTCAGTCGTACTGCGTTTCAGCATAGTCTCGTAGGCATCGCCCATAGTATCCAGCGGGTCGTTAATTTTTTTCTTTGGCATGATTCTACTCCGTGATTTACACCGTTTCTCTATGTGTCAGGATAACATTTTTGTAGGAGCGTCGCTCGGCACGATTCTGCTCCAGAATAGATAACACATCAGTAGCTATCGCGCCGAGCGACGCTCCTACAAAGAAACCGAAGTGTCTGTTCGATCATAATAACGCAGCCGATATAATAATCGTTTATGGTTTTCATCTTCATCGAAACCACTGCGATCATGCAATACATTATTACAGATCAGCCCCTGACCTGGTTCAAGTCCAGCTCTCATTATATATGGTGAATCAGAGGCCAGGAATTCAGTCAAACAGGCAGTCGCTTCCCGCGTCAACGCATCATCACGCCAGATGACACTGCGCGTGCGGGCAGTATAACGCATATGTAATGAGCCATTTGTATTGACCGAAAACACCGGCCCGCTTCGATCGGGGCGAATTTCCCTGCCATTAATAACATTGGCCGGAATAGTCATTGCCTGTGGATGCAGCAACGCACGAATATAATCAGGATTATTGTCACGCAGGTGAATGTAGGCTATTTCATGATCCAGTAATGCATTCTCACCACCACGCAACGCATTCTGCACGCAGTACAACACCATGCCATGGATCTTGCGCTGCTCTTCGTTATAGTAACCATCGGTATGCCAATGAATCGGTTTGTTGGTATAGGGGATATATCCACCCCGCCACTGACCGCTACGCACTGTCAGCTCACTGACACCATCATGGTCAGCACCCATATTATGATCCAGCCGATGCATTGCATACTGCGCAGCAATATTGAGGGGAATAGTCTTATTGCGCCTGTCATCCGGTTCAGCGATAAAAATTGCCATATTTGCCCTTTCAAGCAGACTGCGAATGGCCTCAAACTCATCGCTGGTCAGGCGTACCGGGTCTTTTACTGAAACAAGGTATTCATCGATAGTGGCTGGCATATGGGACAGCTTCAGATCACGCCAGCGTTGAAAGCGCACACTGTCGTCAAGATC
>BTQX01000170.1:0-4118 GCA_036986095.1 Gammaproteobacteria bacterium | reverse complement strand
CCCTATATCGTACCATTCCCGGTAATGCTGAATGAAGGTCAAAAGAGTGTTTCGCACTGACAATATTGAATTATTTTAAGGAAATAGTAATGACAGGACAATCTCTGAAAAGAGTCGCGAATTATTTTGTTATCGCATTGATAGTGGTATATATCTCCGCCACTGCCGCATCTGAAAGTACCGATGTGACAGAGGCAGTACTGGATAACGGGATGAAAATTCTGGTTAAGCCGGATCACCGGGCTCCGGTTGTAGTGGCTCAGGTCTGGTACCGAATTGGAAGCAGTTATGAGCCGGATGGTATAACCGGTGTATCTCATGTGCTTGAACATATGATGTTCAAGGGCACAAAACGATACGGTAAAGGCGAGTTCAATCGAATTATCGCAGAAAATGGTGGCAGGGATAATGCCTTTACAGGCAGAGATTACACCGCCTATTTTCAGACACTGGAGAAAAGCCGTCTGGCCATCAGCATGGAGCTTGAGTCAGATCGCATGCGGGGCATACTGCTGGATGAGGATGAATTTGCCAAAGAATTACAGGTAGTCATCGAAGAGCGTCGCCTGCGCACTGAAGATAAAGCGGAAAATAAGGTCTATGAAAAATTTAATGAGGCTGCTTTCCCCGGGCACCCTTACGGCAGACCTGTCATTGGCTGGATGCGGGACCTGAAAAAACTAAAAGTTCCCGATCTGCAAAAGTGGTATCAGCGCTACTATTCTCCGGCAAATGCGATACTGGTTGTAGTGGGTGATGTAGAGCCGGATGAAGTGATCGCTATGGCGAAAAAATATTACGGGCCAATAAAAAGCTCCAGGGTCGAGGCACCGAAACAATTTAAGGTAGCAAAGCAGACAGCCACTAAAAGAATCACCGTTAAGGCTCCGGCAAACCTGCCGTATTTTATTCTTGGTTTTCATGTACCGGCTGTGGCAGACAAACCGGAACGCGACTGGGAGCCTTATGCGCTTGAGCTGTTGTCGGCTATTCTGGATGGCGGCAGTGCGGCACGCTTTGCAGATCAACTCATCCGTGGGCAGCAAGTTGCCACATCCGTTAGCACTTCGTATGATCCTTTTGCGCGTTTAGCTGGATACTTCCTTATCGACGGCAATCCCGCTCGTGGGAAAGATATAGCACTACTGGAAAAAGCGGTACTCGAACAGCTTAAACAGCTGAAGGAAAAACCGGTCAGTGATAAGGAGCTGCAGAGAGTCAAAGCCCAGGTGATCGCCGCCAATGTTTATGAACGCGACTCCGTGTTCTATCAGGGGATGAAGCTTGGCCTTCTGGAGACCACGCTTAACGACTGGCGCCTAACTGAGGATCACGTAAACAGACTTCGTGCAGTTACGGCTGAGCAGATAATGGCTGTCGCAAAAAAGTATTTCCTGCCGGAAAATATGACTGTGGCAGTACTGGACCCCCAGCCTATAGCTAAAGATAAGCCGACAAACACCGGCAAATAAGGAGCAGTAGAATGCGAACTAAAACAATTGAATTATTTATTTTGCTGCTTGCTTTCCCTGCTGTTGCATCAGCGGCACCAAAAATTGAGCATTGGGTCACCGACAACGGCGCGCGAGTTTACTTTATAGAGACCCACGCACTACCGGTGGTCGACATAAATTTGGTATTCAACGCCGCCAGTGCTCGTGAACCGGCAGATAAACAGGGCCTGGCGATGCTGACCAGTGACATGCTGCTGGAAGGAAGTGCTGATCTGGACAGCAAGGCGGTAGCAGAAGGTTTTGAAGACAGGGGGGCAGAAATTGGTACCAGCAGTCTCAGGGATATGGCAATAGTCAGTTTGCGCAGCCTGTCGGGAAAGGAATACCTTGAGCCGGTAGTTGAGTTACTGGCAAAAGTGATTTCTGATCCGAAATTTCCAGAAAAAAATCTTGAGAGAGAAAAGGCGCGTTCCCTGCAATCGCTGGACTTTAGCCTGCAGCAGCCTGCTACGGTTGCTACTCGTAGACTGTATGAGTTGCTCTATCGCGGTCATCCCTATGCAAATCACCCATCGGGCACGCATGAGAGTCTCAAATCCATTCGTAGAGCAGATTTACAGAATTTTTATAATCAGTTCTATGTTGCCAGCAATATGGTGATTGCACTGGTCGGTGATCTTAGCCTGACGGAAGCCAGGCAACTGACAAAACGTTTAACTAAGCCATTAAAAAAGGGCAAGCCAGCAGGCACGTTGCCTGATGTCGCTGCCATAAAGGGGGGAGAATATCGTATTGAGTTTCCCTCCACACAAACACATATCAAGACAGCGTACCTTGGGATTAAACGCGATGACCCGCGGTATCTGGCACTTAAAGTTGGCAACTATAGTTTAGGTGGCGGTGGCTTCCAGTCGCGCCTGATGGATGAAATTCGCGATAAGCGCGGATTGAGTTATGGTGCATACAGCTATTTTCAACCGATGCAGCAGACAGGAACGTTCATTGCTGCACTGGCGACTAAAAACAAAAAACTTGAGGAAGCCCTGACTGTTAGTAAAGAGGTTATTGATGAATTTCTCAAAACAGGCCCTACGGAGAAAGAACTGGTACTGGCAAAAAAGAATATTACCGGTGGGTTCCCGTTAACGATTGATTCCAACAATAAGCTTGTCGGTACGCTTGCCTCTATTGGGTTTTATTCTCTGCCAGTTGATTACCTGGATACCTATATTGATCGGGTAAATGCGCTGGACAGGAAAACCGTGACCGATGCCCTGCAGTCGGTGCTGGGGTCGAAAAATCGTGTCACTGTAATCGTAGGTGCGGGGGAAAAGGAGTCCTTAAGTATCAGCAAATGAAATTAGTGTAGTGTTTCATATTATTTGACGATTAAGAGGTCCACAAATGGTTCAAGACAAGGCGCAGTTCGCAGGCAATGGTTATTCCCTTGTCAAGAACTGCAACGCCGTATTGGGCCATTTGTGGATCTCCCTTCGGGCGCGGCGAGAAACCGTCATCTACGGCGTTAGCTTCCTTGCAAAGGGAACAACCATTTACTGCGAAACCTGCCTTGTAGCTAACGGTTTCTCGTCACGCTTAATCGTTAAATAATATGAAACACTACACTAGCCAGGTAAAAATCATCGGCGGTGACTGGCGTGGTAGAAAACTCAAGTTCCCGTCCACCGTGCAGCAGCTGCGCCCGACCCCTGCACGCATACGTGAAACCCTGTTTAACTGGTTGTCTCCAGTTATCGACGGGGCCCGTTGCCTCGATCTTTATGCAGGTAGCGGTGCGCTGGGTGTAGAGGCGCTTTCCAGGGGGGCGGCGGATGTCACATTCGTTGAATCAGACATTGTCAGTGCCAGATTGCTGCAGCAGAATCTGACCCGTCTGGGCAGCAGCTCAAAGGTCTATACCATGGATGCCAGACGTTTCGTCAGGCAAGTTGGTGGTAAATGGGATATAGTTTTTCTCGACCCACCCTACAGGCACGGTATACTACAGCAAATTCTCCGCTTTCTGCATGACAAAGACAGCCTGGCAAAAGGAGCGCTGGTCTATATAGAAGCGGAACGTGAGCTGGGTGAGGTCAACTTACCCACAGGCTGGCAATACATCAAAACCAGGCAGGCAGGGCAGGTCAAATATTTCCTTGCTGTAAATAACCAGGAAGAAAATTAAGCTATGGTAACTGCACTCTATCCCGGCACCTTTGATCCTGCCACACTGGGTCATGTTGATCTGATTCGTCGTGCAGCTAAGTTGTTTGATGAAGTAATCGTCGGCGTCGCAGAAAACCGTGATAACTCACTGCTGTTTACACTGGAAGAAAGGGTCGCGCTGTTGGAACAGGTGGTGAGCGACTTAGGGAATGTTCGCGTCATAGGTTTCAATAACCTGCTGATCGACTGTGTTCGTGAACAAAATGCAGACACAATTCTGCGTGGATTACGGGCAGTATCCGATTTTGAATATGAATTTCAGCTTGCTGCAATGAATCGTCACCTTGATCCCGGTATAGAAACCACATTCCTGACCCCGGCAGAAAGCTATGCATTTCTTTCATCTACTCTGATCAAGGAAGTCGCCTCATTGGGTGGGGATGTTAGTGAGTTTGTACCGCCGCAGGTGATGAAGGCTTTGAAAAGGGCTTATGGGAA
>BTQX01000169.1:0-4122 GCA_036986095.1 Gammaproteobacteria bacterium | reverse complement strand
CTTGATGACTGGCAACAAACAATAAATCAGCTGGCCGAAGATTTTCGAATGGGTAAGGCGGATGTTGACCCGAAGAAACCGAATACCTGTGAGACCAGTTATTGTGAGTTATCTGGTCTGTGTCGGATCGATGAACTGAGAGCAGGTGTGTCTGAAGATGAATAAGGCGATTGATCAACTGCCTGAGGCTGATTTACCTGAAGATTGGGCTACGCGTGAACGGGCGTTAGACCCAGAGAGCTCTTTCATCGTCCAGGCCCCCGCCGGTTCCGGCAAGACAGGTCTGTTGACCCAGCGCTTTTTACAGTTGCTTGCTCGAGTAGAGTCACCGGAAGAAATCATCGCCATCACCTTTACCCGCAAGGCCGCTGGTGAAATGCGAAATCGTATCCTGCAGGCATTGCATAGAGCCAGTGCAGAACCTGAACCGGAAAGCTCCTACGAAAAAAAGACCTGGCAACTGGCGCGGGCGGCACTTGCTAACGATGCGCATCAACAGTGGCAGCTGTTACTCAACCCGGGACGCCTGAGAATCCAGACCATTGATTCATTCAGTCAATCACTTACTCGACAGATGCCCCTGTTATCACAATTCGGCGCCATACCCTCACTGACAGAAGATGCCAGTGATATGTATCAAGAGGCAGCGCTGGCAGTGCTTGACCAGCTGGAAACAAGACATCCTTTGTCTGAAGATATCGCGCGATTATTGAGGCATCGCGATAATCGCATGGATGAGTTGCAGGGACTGATCGCCGACATGCTGGCCAGGCGCGACCAGTGGATACGACACATCGTCAAACATGTCACCGGCCAGAAGGACTCTATAGTCAGGCGACAGGAGATTGAGTTGGTGCTGCAGCGGTTGATTGACAAGGCATTGGTCGACGTTGAGCATGCCCTGCCCCCTGAAATCAAAACAGAACTCCCCGCGCTGGCAGCATTTGCTGCGGAGAATATTACAAAGAAGGATTCAAAGATTCTTTATTGTGCTGATATGCAGGTGTTTCCTGCAAGTGACTCCTCTGAGCTAAACACGTGGGTGGCTATTAGCTGTTTGTTGCTTACCGCCGATAAGAACCCGAAATGGCGACTGCCAACCGGCGTTACAAAAACACTGGGCTTCCCGACTGAAGGTGCGGCTGGCAACCCGCAGCAGAAGCAGATATTTAAAGAGAAAAAACAGGCCATGCAGGCACTGCTAGAGGGTCTGCAGGGCAACGAGGATCTTTGTTTAAAACTGGCGACATTGAGAAAATTACCTGCAGCGACTTATGCCGATGACGAATGGCTGCTGGTCGAAGCGCTGTTTCAATTACTGGTCAATGCAGTAGGACAGTTGCAACTGGTGTTCGGCCAGCGCGGAGAGGTGGATTTCAGCGAGATGACGATTCGTGCCGACCGTGCGCTGGGGGACGAGCAGGCTCCGACAGATTTATCTCTCAGGCTGGACTACCAGATTAAACATTTGCTGGTGGATGAATTTCAGGACACCTCGCAAAATCAATATAACCTGTTCAGTAAACTCACGGCAGGCTGGATACCAGGTGATCTTCGCACATTATTCCTGGTGGGCGATCCGATGCAGTCCATCTACCGTTTTCGTGAAGCCGAAGTGGGTCTGTTCCTGCAGGCATGGGAAGGCCAGCTTGGCAGTGTGCAGCTTGAGCCGCTGCAACTCAGTGTCAATTTTCGTTCACAGTCCGGCATTATTGACTGGGTGAATCAGGCCTTTCCACAGATTTTGCCACTCAACAGTGACAAGCTCAGAGGCGCCGTCCATTACACCCCCTCAGTCCCATTTAAAGGTCAGCTGGTAGGCGAGGCCGTTGTCGTGCACCCACAGTTTGAGCGTGATGAATCGATAGAAACCTATCACGTGCTAACAGTGATAGAACAGTGCTGGAAAGATGATCCAGAGGCATCAATTGCGATACTGGTACGCAGTAAGGTCCATGCCGTCGATATTATTCATCAGCTACAAATCCATGGCCACAAATACCAGGCCGTAGAGATAGATAAACTGGCTCAGCAGCCGGTTGTTCAGGACCTGCTTTCATTGACCCGCGCATTGATTCATCCCGCTGACCGCATCAGCTGGCTGGCCATTTTGCGTGCGCCGTGGTGTGGGCTGACACTGGCTGATTTACATGCACTGACAGCGGTGGATAGAGAGTCAGCTGTTATTGATCTGCTTCGAGATGAGCACTGTATAGAGCAAATCAGCGATGATGGCCAGCAACGACTGCTGCGCGTCATGCCGGTGCTGGAAAAAGTGCTCGCACAACGTGGCCGGCACTTCCTGCGTGGCTGGATAGAGGGGGCGTGGATGTCACTGGGCGGGCCGTCCTGTCTGCATAACAAAGCGGATAGAGAAGATGCAGAAGTTTATCTGGCACTGTTACAGGAGATTGAAGATTCAGGTGAGCCCGTTACACCTGAATTGCTGCATGAAAAAGTATCGAGCCTGTTTGCCCGCCCGGATGTAGAGGCCGATGAGCGCCTGCAGATTATGTCTATGCACAAATCAAAAGGGCTTGAGTTCGATACGGTGTTCTTACCGGGGCTGGGCAAGTATACCGGTCAGGATAAACCGCGTCTGCTGTACTGGCTGGAACGAACCGGGGTGACGGGAAACCCTGAGCTGATATTTGGCCCCATAGCATCCGTCGCAGATGGCACAAACCAGACGGCTGAATACATCAAACATCTGGTTAAGGAAAAGAGCCAGTTTGAAGATGGACGCTTGCTGTATGTCGCCGCCACCCGTGCCCGTAAGCGCCTTCATCTGTTGGGTCATGCAAAAATTGATAGTAAAAATGATGAACTGAAAACACCTTCTGAGTCAACGTTGCTGTATCAGCTCTGGCCGGTTGTGAAAGACGACTATGAGAATCAGTTTGCCCTGTTTTCAGAGGAGGAGGCTGAATCGCTTACTCAAGGAACCACAGAGACAGGTGTCGTAATCCGGCAAACCAGAAAACGGCTGGTGACAGACTGGGTTTGTCCATCACCTCCTGCAAGCGTTCTTGCGCTCACACAGCAAACTATAGAAACCGAAGAGATAGTGGAATTCGACTGGGCCAGTGAATCGGCCCGTCTTGTCGGCACCGTGGTACACCGTCATCTGGAATACCTGTCACGGCGCGGTATCAGTACGAATGCCGATGTTGATCTGGTACGTTTAAATAGTATCAGTCGTCAGATGCTAAGACATGAAGGGCTACCGCTGGAACTTCTCGATCAGGCGCTGGCTAAAGTTAGCGCATCACTACAGGGTATGCTGGAGGATGAACGCGGGCGCTGGATATTGTCTACAGAACACAAGGATGTGTACTCCGAATATGCCATCAGCAGCGTGTTTGATGGCAAGGTCTATAACATGGTCATCGATCGCACCTTCATCGATGAGCAGGGTTCCCGCTGGATCATCGATTATAAAACCGGTAGTCATAGTGGTAGCGGACTGGATGAATTTATTGATCGTGAACAGGATCGTTACAGACCGCAGCTTGAACGCTATGCCGAGGCTATTAGCAGGCAGGAAGATCGGCCGGTTCGTTTGGCGCTGTATTTTCCACTGATGCAGGGGTGGCGGGAGTGGAGATTTGGGTAACTATATTCGTCATTGCGAGTGTAACGTGGCAATCTCGTAACTTAAAGGGGGAAGGTAAAAGGGGAAAGGGGAAAGGGGAAAGATCAAATATAAAGGATGAAAGATGAAAAGGAAAAAATGATTGTGATTTTGATTTTCCTTTCCCCTTTCCCCCTTTCCCCTTCAACCTATCATTTAGTCTTTGATGACAAAGAGTTAAGGTGTAGAGTGATAAAAGCAGGCGGCGAATGGCTACAGGAAAAGAAATGCTGGAAAATAGGCTACGGAGAAGCGCTAAAACCAGGATTAAAAGAACGAATCGTAAAATAGATGAAAATGCCTACATATGGATATTTTAAACAAATATAGCAATAAAATACCTAGATATGGACATGTCCATATACAGACATTCTGTCTATATAACTGTTGAACTAAACCGCTGCGCGGTAGCTAAGAAAATATAACGTCCTACAGATCATCGACCACACTTAGTGATACCCATACGGGTATTAACTAAGGAGAAGGAC
>BTQX01000168.1:0-4138 GCA_036986095.1 Gammaproteobacteria bacterium | reverse complement strand
AATTTTCTTCACCTTCCTTCATCGAGATGGAATTAACGATGCCCTTGCCCTGTACACATTTAAGGCCGGCTTCAATAATGTCCCATTTCGACGAATCGATCATAATCGGCACTTTGCAGATGTCCGGCTCGGAGCCAATCAGGTTGAGGAACTGAACCATCGCCTCTTTCGATTCCAGCATGCCCTCATCCATATTGATATCGATGACCTGGGCACCGTTTTCAACCTGCTGGCGGGCGACGTCCAGTGCCTGTTCATATTCGCCTTCCTTGATCAGGCGTTTGAAGCGCGCAGAACCGGTGACATTGGTGCGTTCGCCTATGTTGACGAATAGTGAATCCGGCAGGATGTTGCAGGGTTCCAGTCCGGATAAACGGCAGGCCACTACTTTTTCCGGCAGGGCACGAGGTGCTTTGTCTGCAATGACCTCTGCAATGGCCTTGATGTGAGTCGGTGTAGTACCGCAGCAGCCGCCTACGATATTAAGAAAACCGCTTTCTGCCCACTCGCCGAGATAGTCTGACATGTGGGCTGCATCCAGATCATACTCACCCAGTTCATTCGGCAGGCCGGCATTGGGGTGGGCCGAAACACGGAACTCGCTGATGTGCGACATCTCCGATACATACTGGCGCAATTGATCGGGCCCAAGGGCACAGTTCAAGCCTATAGTCAGAGGTCGGGCATGGCGCAGGCTGTTGTAGAAGGCCTCAACAGTCTGGCCAGACAGGGTGCGCCCGGAGGCATCTGTGATGGTGCCGGAGATCATCAGCGGCAGGCGAAGTTCATCTTCTGCAAATACTTGTTCAACTGCAAATACAGCTGCTTTGGCATTTAAAGTATCGAAAATGGTTTCAATCAAAATGATATCCACATCACCTTCGATCAGTGCCCGAGTTGCTAGACAGTAGTCTTCGACCAGTTCATCGAAGGTGATAGCGCGTGCACCCGGATCGTTGACATCGACCGAGACGGAAGAGGTTTTCTGATTTGGCCCCAGCACACCCGCGACAAAACGTGGTTTATCGGCAGTGCTGTACTTGTCAGCCGCCTGTCGGGTTAGCTGTGCCGCGGCGAGATTTATTTCATGTGCGTAGTCAGACAGATTATAGCGGGCCAGATCGCTGGGTGTAGCATTAAAACTGTTGGTCTCAAGGATGTCTGCCCCGGCCTCAAGATATTCTTCATGAATACCACGGATAATGTCCGGCTGCGTCAGTACCAGCAGGTCATTCATGCCCTTGAGATTGACGTCCCACCCAGCAAACCTTTCACCGTGATAGTCGGCATCTTTGAGCTTGTGGCGCTGAATCATTGTACCCATAGCACCATCAAGCAACAGGATGCGCTGATCCAGAGCATGCAGGAGCTTTGAGGCAGTTTCAGTGTTGCTATAGGTGTTATTCATTATTTATTACGGCTGAATGTTGTAACCGCGAATTATAGCTCAGAATATATATTTTCTCGCAGAGACCGCAGAGTACGCAGGGAGACCATAAACTTTCCATTGTAATTTTGATACTAAACGAACATCAGACAAACAGCTGAAACATTTTCCTCTCGCAGGGTTAGCAGGGAACGCGGGGAGATCAAAATCTTTGTTTTTTTTAGAACATGGTTGGGTTTTTTTGGTTCCCTGCCTTCTCTGCGAGAGATAACTGCTTTTAATCTAAGGTTATTTCGTAGATAGCACAGGGAAACCAAAAGATATGACTCTAAAAATATTGCCTGCATCAAGTAAAAATTTTTATAACAGGATAATACGTTTTCGGAATTGATCAGATTTACTGATCAGCAGTTATTCGTTTAGCCGGACAGCTTGAGATGGTTCCAGATTGTTTGAACAGGCTCGGCTCTGTTCATGGAATAAAAGTGCAGACCCGGTGCACCACCTTCGAGTAATTGTTCACACAGGCGTATGACAACCTCGAGGCCGAACTCACGAATTGATTCGAGATCGTCACCGTAAGATTCCAGGCGTTTGCGTATCCAACGGGGTATTTCTGCACCACAGGTATCCGAGAATCGTGCTAGCTGTTTATAGTTGGTGATTGGCATAATGCCGGGAATGACTGGTATTTCCAGACCCATGTTCTGGCAGTCATCAACAAAACGGAAGTAGGCATCTGGGTTAAAAAAGTACTGGGTGATTGCAGAATCAGCGCCGGCATCTACTTTACGTTTAAAATTCAGTAAATCAGCCTGGGCACTGGTTGCCTGCGGATGGAACTCAGGGTAGGCGGCCACCTCTATGGTGAAGTAGTCGCCGGTTTGCTGGCGGATAAATTCCACCAATTCATTGGCGTAACGCAGTTCATTGTGTTCGGCCATGCCATAGCCGGAGGGCATATCACCACGCAGTGTGACCAGGTGGTTGACGCCAAGTTCGCGGTATTCAGCCAGCATTTGGGCCAGAGTGTCACGGTTAGTCGAGATACAGGAGATATGGGGTGCGGCATCAAGGCCATCTTCCTGAATGATGGTTTTTATTGTCTGGTAGGTGCCATCCTGCGTGCTACCTCCAGCACCAAAGGTAACCGAGGCAAAAGCAGGGTTTAGCTTGCTAAGTTCCTTACGGGCCACGGCCAGTGACTGCTCGCCCTTTTCAGAGCGAGGAGGGAAATATTCGAGACTGAATGTTTTTGGGTTTAGTTCCAAGTTCCAAGTTCCAAGTTCCAAGATCCAAGTTCTAAATCCGATGCTCCAGAAAAAACCTTAGTTTTTAAACTTGGAACTTGGATCTTTAAACTTGGAACTTGTTTTAAATCAATAACGATAAGTTTCAGCCTTATACGGTCCATCTACCGGCACGCTGATGTAGTCAGCCTGTTTCTGTGTGAGCTTACTAAGATTGACTCCGATCTTCTCCAGATGTAGTCGTGCTACCTTCTCATCGAGATGCTTGGGCAGGACGTAAACGATATTTTTGTAGTTATCCGGGTTGTTCCACAATTCAATTTGCGCTATGACCTGATTGGTGAACGAGGCTGACATGACGAAGCTCGGGTGGCCGGTAGCACAACCGAGATTAACCAGACGGCCTTCAGCCAGCACAATAAGTTTCTTGCCGTCAGGGAAGATGACATGATCGACCTGTGGCTTGATATTTTCCCAGGTGTATTGTTTCAGCGATGCAATGTCGATTTCAGAATCAAAGTGTCCGATGTTGCAGACGATGGCTTCGTTTTTCATCTTCAGCATGTGATCATGTGTAATAACATCAAGGTTACCGGTAGCGGTAACGAAAATGTCGCCGTAAGCGCAAGCATCGTTCATGTCGACCACACGATAGCCTTCCATCGCTGCCTGCAGTGCACAGATAGGATCAATTTCTGTCACCATGACTGTGGCGCCAAGGCCTTTGAATGCCTGTGTGCAACCTTTGCCGACATCACCGTAACCGAGTACGATGCAGATTTTACCGGCAATCATAACGTCGGTGGCACGTTTGATGCCATCGACCAGTGATTCACGGCAACCGTAGAGGTTGTCAAATTTTGATTTGGTGACCGAATCATTGACGTTGATGGCCGGAGTTAGCAGTTTGCCCTCATTGGCCATTTCATACAGACGGTGAACGCCTGTTGTAGTTTCTTCAGAGATACCTCTGACATCCTTGAGCATTTCAGGATACTTTTCGTGCATCAGCAGGGTGAGATCGCCACCATCGTCAAGTATCATGTTCGGGCGCCAGCCATCCGGGCCAAAAATTGTCTGCTCGATGCACCACCAGAACTCTTCTTCGGACTCACCTTTCCAGGCGAATACAGGCGTACCGTTGTCAGCGATAGCTGCAGCGGCCTGATCCTGGGTGGAGAAAATATTACATGAAGACCAGCGTACTTCGGCCCCCAGTGCTTCCAGTGTTTCTATCAGTACAGCGGTCTGAATCGTCATGTGCAGGCAGCCGGCAATGTGTGCACCTTTGAGGGGTTTTGCATCGCCATATTGTTCACGTAGAGCCATCAGTCCGGGCATTTCTACTTCACCGATGCTGATTTCCTTGTGTCCCCATTCAGCCAGACTCATGTCGGCGACTTTGTAATCCGGTGTCAGATTTTCTACGGGTTGTACGCTCATTGCTTCCTCTCGATATGTTTGTGTTGCTAAAAAATAGTTGTTAGTTCGTTAAATATTT
>BTQX01000167.1:0-4153 GCA_036986095.1 Gammaproteobacteria bacterium | reverse complement strand
TCCTGTCCAATATCATCGCCCCAAATCACCAGAATATTGGGTTTCTTTGCTGCTGAAGCGGGGGCAATGAATGCGACTATTGCGAGAATTCCAAACAGAGCAGATACAAATCGGATATTCGATCTCTTTCTAAACATAATTATTTCCTCTAGTTGTGCTTTGTTTTTCTGGCAGAAATATAACTTCAAGCCCATAGCACTTGGGTAAAAAGACCATACTATTACTGTATCCATAATGACTAATTCGAAGGTTCATTTCAAGTAATCATATGGGGGGGATTTGGGGGGGGTATGGGGGGGGATATGGGGAGAGAACAGGAAAAAGATCGGGAAAGGGGACCTAAGTGGCTCTAAAAGCATGAAGGCCAATTGCCTGTTACATAATATCGCCTGCCCTTTTACTCTTTTTCGTGCCTTTTCCCATAGGCCCTGGCCCAGGTAGTTGCACTGACGCCATGAAGAAGGATACTGAGAATTATAGTATATGCCACGGTCATTATAATGGGATCGTTATCAGGAAAACCACTATTCAGAACGATTACTGCAAACACAATACTGGCAAGACCACGCGGACCAAACCAGCCAATAAACAATTTCCCCTCAGTGCTGATGTCGCTGCCCGTGAGTGCCAGAAATACTGGCAGCATTCGTATCACCGTTAGACTTAATATCGCATAAATAAATATAGGCCAGCTAAGAGAATTCAATACCGAACCTGCTACAGCAGCACCGAAGATAACCCAGGTAACCAGCGCCAACGTGTCACCCGTACCCTCTGCCGCCAGCAGAAATTCATCCCGCATGCTTCTCTCAAGAACACCAAACAATAAACCGCCACTAAAGGCGGCAATAAAGCCGCTGCCACCAAGTAACTGTGCCAGGGTAAAGCATGCCAGAGCCAGTGCTACTACGGGTATCTGCATCCAGGTAGGTGTCAACCATTTTCGCTGCCATGCAATTTTTAATAACTGCACGGATAATAAAGTTATTATCAATCCTACCGCGAGACCGATACCAATTTCTTCGATAACCAGTTTCACAGCAAACGGCCCTGTGTCACCCCCACTGACCTGGCCCATTGCCAACGCGAGAAACAAAAGCAGGATGGGTACACAAATGCCATCGTTCAAACCACTCTCTACATTCAGAGCCTGTCTAATCTCATCGGGCACTGATTCATTTGAGATAACTGCTTCACCCAATGCGGCATCAGTTGGCGCTAGCATGGTTGCTAACAAAGCAATAGCAAGTAACGAAACACCATCAAAAATCAGCACACCCAGGCCGAAACCCAGCAGAAGTGTTAATGGCAAACCAATCAGTAAAAGACGAGCAGGTAATATTGATGTTTTTTTAAGCACGCCCATATTTGCGCCAGCGGCATCCGTAAATAGCACCAACGCCAATGTCACCTCGGCCAGACCATTTATGACCTCTTTATTTGTTTCCCATTTAATCAGATCGAAGGCCTCTGGCCCGATCAATAAACCAAAACATGTGAATACAATTGGGCCACTAAGCCAGGAGCGTTCAATCACCCCTGCGACAGAACTGTAAATAAGAATAAAAATTGCCAGTAAAGCCAGGCTCTCATACATATCGGCACTTCATAATTGACGTTCTATCCAACAGATCCATAACTCTCTACATCCATTCAACCCGATGGGATACCGAGGGCAAACACTAAAAAGCATATTACGGTGAGAAATGAGAAGTTCACCAACCGGAGCGACCGATGGCTTAAATCTCTATGCTGCCAGGCAACGAGAAAAGCGACGATACACTGAAACATGTAGAACAAAGCAAAGGCACGTGAGGCATAGACAATGATTGAGTTGACATCGGTGGCCCAGGTCAGCGTTATTGTCACCAGCAGAATTAGTAGATAGGCATAGCGAACCGGAAGCTTCTTGTGGGTAATATCTTCCAGCAAGCCCCCCGCCCCCGAGTCATCAGCCACCGCAATAATGACCATATTCATCATTTCAAAACCTCCTTAATTCAACATCAAGCTGCAAAGAAGGCCTTGAGACCAGTTAGCGAAAACTGCATACCCATTGCCAGTACGATCAGGCCCATGAATCGCGTACTGACATCATGCATCAGGCTTTGCTTTTTCTGTGCTGTAGAATGTGTGACGACTACCATCACCAACCAGGTAATTGTCAGTGCAACGGCGACCGATACAAGCACTGTTACTGGAAGCCCGGACCCGGCATGAGCAACCGACAGCGTGATGACCCCGGTAATTGTCCCAGGACTGGCCGCAAATAGAATCAACGGGGTTAAAGACACTTCTGCATGTGATTCACTACTACCTGTTGTCGGTGACGAGACTCCGCGAAGCATCAGGAAGCCCATCCAGGCCAAAACCATTCCTCCCGCCGCCTGAAATGCATCGAGCGAGATACCAAATGCCTTTAGCAGGTAGGCACCACCAATGGCGGCAAGCCACAAGATAACTAATATGGCTAGAATAGCTTGTGTCGCGGCTATTATCTGAGCTGATCGGGGTTTTCCTGAAACAGTCTGTGAAAACAACATTCCACAGATCACCGGATTCACCAACGAAAGCACCGTCATAATGCCCTGGGTATATTGCTCCATTGCTATCTGGTCCCTGTATTCATAATCGTTTACAACTTCCTTCTGTCGCTGACTTTCCTATCATGAAATAGCCGGTTGAACTCGTCTCATTTCAGTAGAGAAATACATTATTACTCTTAACCTGGCGTGGATAAATGCTCTACTTTCCCAGAAACTGCATATTAAAACCGACAAAAACCTGCCATTCGGGCCAACCCGGTCCTTTATCTGCTACTGACCACTGAGGTTCTATAAAGGCGTTGTAGACAGTCTTATTCTTTTTAAACACCTTGCCAATGCCAAAGCCCAATGGAACGGTATAATTATCTGTTTCGAAGTCGTAGCTCCAAACACCTGTTGAACGCAGGTAGTTACCCTTACCAAGCTGATACATAGCGAATGGCTGGAAGGCTCCGGAATTGATATCGGCACGATTTCCTTCCCCTGCAAAGCTCGCCGCCCAGGTTAACAAGTAGCCATATTGAAACTTTTTTGACCGCGCATCGAACAGAATATTGGCAAAACCTGCAGACCACTTGCCACTGCCAAGCCCGTCCTTGCTGGCCGTGGGTGCAATAATTTGCGGTCCAAAACCAAAGCTGATGGCCGGGTTGCCCGTGTCGAACAGATACGCTGCAAAGACGTTCAGGTCGCCCAGTCCTGTTTCCTTGCCGCCATCGGGCAATGCGGGGAAAGAGTTGATCGGCAGCGAAGCTCGCATTAACCAGTCACCACCCAACTTAAAGGGTTTGGCATAGCGTAGCCAGAACTGGTCTGCTGAATCCCCTGTTTCTGTCTGCTTACCGATATAATAGTTGTGCAGATTGAAGGCCGTCATATTGGCCAATGGGTTATTTGCCTGAGCAGCATCGGCTTCACTCGCTGCGTAGACCTGCCCACTAAACATGAAGCCAAAACAGGCAGCTAGAATGCAATATTTTGCCTCTGAATTAATCATTATGAAACGCCCTTTATTTATTTTGATTTACTTATTTTGTCGCACTTCGTGCAGCAAGCCCTAACATTAGCAGTGACATGCCGCTGAATAAAAGCCTGACACCAATAAGAATTCCAATAGCCCAGGCACCGGATAATGGAAACTGCCCCCAGATCATGACACCAAGAATAACGGACAGAATACCGCTGAATAATGCCCATGCCCAACCATTAGCAGGCCGGGCTTTAAATGACGCTATAGACTCGGAAATACCGGAAACAATCAGGTAGGCCGCCAAAAAAATCGTCAACGAGGCCAGGGCAACTCCGGGATTACTGAGCATGTAACCACCCATGAAGACAGTCAACACACCCATAATAATCGCAAAAAAACCGAGACCGGTTTTAAAAGCAAACACCAGTTGGCCAATACCACCAACAACCAACAGACCGCCGACCATCATCGCAATGGATATACCTGCGATTAGGGGAGAACCCATTGAAAAAATTCCCATTATCAGCAGGATGATGCCCATAGTGATCGCGGTACCTGCGTTCTTTTTAATGCCTTCCATAAATTGTGTTTCTATAGTTTGAATATCTTGTGTCATGATTAAATCTCCTTGTAAAAA
>BTQX01000166.1:0-4167 GCA_036986095.1 Gammaproteobacteria bacterium | reverse complement strand
CGATGAGGCACGTAAGTAGCGCGAGCGTGTATCAACCATATCAAGCACTAACAGCGAAAAACGAGCTGCTGTGTCACCCAGATATCCAAGAGGGTCAGTATAGGAAAAATAGCTATAAAGTCCGAATAGATCACGGCCGCTGGAGGAGCCAATTATCGGAATTACGACATATGGCCCAAAATCAAAACCCCATACGGCAAGGGTTTGTCCGATATCCTCAACATGACGTTCAAGCCCGGAAAGCGTAGCAATATCAATCAGGCCAAACAGGCCGAAGGTAGAATTAATAAATAACCGCGAAAAAGAGTCTACGGAATTATTTAACTTGCCCTGTAGCAGGCTGTTGATTAGATTCCTGGCTTCGGCCGTATTTGAGAAGAAGTTATAAATAGCAATTCTTACAGGTCTGGGCAGGACTTTACGATAACCCCTGGCAAAAGGGATTAAAATTTTTTCATCAAACTTTTCATTAAACGCAAATATTTTTCTGTTTATATTTTCGAATGGATCGTTTTCCGATGTCTCAGCGGAGGCTGCAGGCTGCATAGGCATTTCTGTTTCTTTATTCGAAGTAGTCGCACAGGCATTCAATGTAATGAATGCCATAACAAGCATTAGCCGGGCAATTATTTTTTTCATTTTATTCTTTATAGGGCGTTTATGAGTTCCGGAAATCGCTAACTATGGTCTATATTAGATGGACAAAGAGTATAGACCCTATAGAGTGAAGATATGGTGTGATGAGTTTAAAATCAATTGAAACATATTAAATTACAGGATAAAAATGAAAAACAGATTTAGTGAAATTAGAAAGTTTCTAAACGAATTAGTTCTTGGAAAAGAAGGTAAAATTGAACTTTGTCTGTGCTGTATACTGGCTAGAGGCCATCTGCTGATTGAGGATCTTCCCGGTATGGGCAAGACCCTGCTTGCTCACTCACTGGCAAAAACGCTTGGGCTTGATTTTAGCCGTATACAGTTTACCAGCGATATGCTTCCAGCGGATATCACAGGGGTTTCGGTATTTGAAGTTGCCAACAGCAGCTTCCATTTTCACCATGGTCCAATTTTCTCCAGTGTAGTGCTGGCTGATGAAATAAACAGGGCCTCACCCAAGGCACAAAGCGCACTACTGGAAGCAATGGAAGAACGACAGGTAAGTATCGATGGAAATACATATACGCTACCGGATCCATTTTTTGTTATCGCCACACAAAATCCGCTAGAACATAGTGGCACTTTCCCTTTACCAGAGTCGCAGCTTGATCGGTTTTTTATGCGAATTAATCTTGGTTACCCGAATCGGGCCTCTGAGCGAACTTTGCTGGAAAAAGAAGACCGTCGGGAACTACTGACAAAACTTGAGGCCGTGGTTACGAAATCGGACCTGCTAGCCTGGCAGGAAGAGGTGAAATCGATAAAAACCCGGCCAGCACTACTGGATTATGTCCAGGATTTGATTGAGCAATCAAGAAATTCAGCAAATTTCAACAATGGCCTTTCACCCAGGGCTGCGTTGAATCTGGTTAGTGGCGCACGGGCCTGGGCAATGCTTGCCGGGAGAGACTATGTCATACCGGAAGATGTTCAGGATGTCCTGCCTGCAGTTATCGGGCATAGGCTGACACTGGCAATGGATCAGGAGGGACATGTGAATATTGGGAAGAATCCTGCAGACAGGCTACTGGAAATTACCCCGGTACAATGAAGGAGCACTAGTATGAAGGAGTACTAGTATGGAGGAACACTGTCTTTCAAGAGCAAACCTCTACATGTTGCCGACGCGGCATGGCATTTTATTTTCAATTGTACTGCTGGCGATGTTGCTGATTGCCGTGAATTACAATAATTCGCTGGCCTATGTGATGACGTTTACATTGGCCTCGACGGTATTGGTATCCATGCTGTATACGCATCGCAACCTGGAAGGTCTGTGTCTTTCCTATGGTACATGCAGCGCGGTATTTGCAGGCAACACACTAAGCTACACACTTATTCTTTCGAACCGGTCGAAACGTGATCGTTATGATATTGGTATTGATATAAAAGGCGACCAAAGCAGGCGCAGAGATTTTTCAGCCAGCGACATATTGAGTATTGAGTGCAATACCAGGGCAGGGAAAAGAGGGTGGCATTCCTTGCCTATGGTGCAAGTGAATACTCGCTATCCTCTGGGTCTTTTATTTTCATGGAGTAAACCCACAGGGCTTGATAGAAAAGCACTGGTTTACCCGGAGCCTGCCGAGTGGCAGGATTTTCCATCAAGGTACGCGGGGAATAGCCCGAAACCCGTTCTGATAAAAAACAGCCATGACGACTATTCGGGCCTGCGAAAATTCCGTATAGGCGACCCCCCTCAGCACATAGACTGGAAAGCCTATGCCAGAGGCAAGGGCTTGTACTGTAAGGAGTTTGTCGGTGGAGAAATGCCTGAAATGACCTTTCACTGGGACGATACGCATGGAGATAAAGAACATCGAATCAGTCTGCTTACCTGCTGGGTGATAGAAGCAGGGGCACAGGGAATAAGTTTCGGGCTGGATCTGCCCGGGCATAAATTATTGCCATCAAGTGATGAAAGGCATATGTCCGAGTGTTTAAAGGTTTTAGCATTATTTTGATAAAACAAAAATTTCATATCAGTACCGGTCAGGAAATCAAGCCAGACAGGCAGGCATTATATTCTTTGTTTATTGCATTTCTGCTGTCAGTGAGTCCGCACCTGGGCCGCTTGCCTGCATGGTTTGCAGTGCTTGCAATATTTGTCTTTGTCTGGCGCTACAAAATCATTACTGCAAATGCGCACCCGCCTGGCAGCATTGTTCGAATAATAATAATTTTCACCGTGCTCTTTTTTCTTTTTCAGCATTACCATACCCTGCTCGGGCGTGATGCGGGTGTTGCGATGCTGGTGGCATTAACGATGTTGAAATTTCTTGAGCTGAAGACCATGCGTGATTATATGCTGGTCATTTTTCTCTGCCTGTTTATTGTCCTGACCAGCTTTCTCTATTCACAATCTCTCTGGCTGGGGCTCTATT
Source organism: Gammaproteobacteria bacterium (assembly GCA_036986095.1). Lineage (GTDB taxonomy): Bacteria > Pseudomonadota > Gammaproteobacteria > BMS3Bbin11 > BMS3Bbin11 > BMS3Bbin11. Next base: position 1,126 of record BTQX01000166.1, on the reverse strand, counting down.
TGATGGCCGTGGTTATCGTTCTTTTCACGGTGATGATGTATTTAAACCACAGTAACAGACAAAAACCCTTCGCTATGTTGAAGCGTGCCGCTGGCATAGTCATGATGGGGCTACCGGTTGCTGCATTGTTATTCCTGCTATTCCCTCGCCTGCAGGGCGGCCTGTTTGGGCTGCCAGGAGACAGCCACGCCGGATTGACAGGAATGTCGGATACGATGAAGCCAGGCAGCATTAATCAATTGAACCAGAGTGAAAAGGTCGCATTCAGAGTAGAGTTTAAGGGCAGCCCTCCTGTTGCAAAGCAACGCTACTGGCGTGGCCTGGTGCTGGAAAACTATGAACAGGGTGTTTGGAAGGAAAGCCCGCAAACAAAAGCGGTCGCAGCAGAAATAAGCTATAAAAAAGAGGATGTGATCGAATATTCAGTTCTGCAGGAGCCATCAAACCAAAAATGGATATTTGCACTCGACATGCCGGTGAGTAAACCCACGGAACTTAAGTTGGGGACAGGACAGACTTTGCGCAGCACGGGACGAATACGTGAACGGCTACAGCTGCAAATGAAGTCAGCGATAAAGTATAAATTCAGTAAGATATCCGACGACGTACGACAGAGAAATCTGGATAAAAGCTCGGTAAAAGGAGCCCGGCTTGCCCGGCTGGCAGAAGAGCTTTATCGGCAGGCAGGCAGTGACAGGGAGTACATCAAGGCCGTTTTTGATTATTATCGTAACAACGAATTTTACTATACCCTGCAACCCCCGTTGCTGGGTGATAAACCTGTGCAAAGCTTCATGCTCGATACACGAAAAGGCTATTGTGAACACTATGCCTCTTCTTTTACCGTAATGATGCGGCTGGTTGGTATACCGGCACGTGTGGTTATCGGGTACCAGGGAGGAGAATGGAATGAGCAGGGTGATTATTTAATTGTCAGACAAAGTGATGCCCATGCCTGGTCGGAAGTCTGGCTGGAGGAAAGTGGCTGGGTAAGGGTAGACCCTACCTCAGCCGTTGCGCCGGAAAGGATTGAATATGGTCTTTCTGCTATTCGACAGTTAATGGAACAGGGGCAGCCGCTGGGCAATGTGGCGGGGGAAAAGTTGCAGGAAATTTTAGCCGGGAC
>BTQX01000165.1:0-4187 GCA_036986095.1 Gammaproteobacteria bacterium | reverse complement strand
CCTTCGCAAGCTGCTGCTTGTCCTGCTCATGAAGCTTCTTCAACTCCTCTATTTGCTGTTCAAGTGACGCTTGCTGTTCTTGCGCCCCGGCCAGCCCGGTCTCCAGCTGCTGATTTTGGTCATTCGATGCAGTGATCTGTTGTTCGAGACTGACAATTCCGACTGAGTTTTCCGGATGTGCCAGTGAATCATCCAGTGCATGACTGATGGTATTTTCCGGTGCAGCCTCTAATCCACCCTGCAGAACATACACGTCAAACCCCTTGTGACTCAGGATAAATGCCGCAGAGGCACTACGCCCGCCGGTATCACAGCAGATAATATAAATATCGCTTAATACCAACTCAGACATTTCCCCGCGCAGCGAAGAAAGCGGGATATTGACACTGCCTTTAAGAGCCCCGCTGTCGTATTCACCAGCGGTCCGGACATCTATCCATAGGGCCCCTTCATCAGCCATTACCGCTGCTTTTTCAAAATCGACATAACGAACCAATGGTTTTTGCAGGAGGTCAACGAAATCCTGCTTGGCCAGGCGCATTAACTCCCCATCGGTCAGCATGTATACCGTGGCATTGCGTTTTACATCAGAGACCAGTGCATCTTCGCCAAAACTGTCGCCATCGGAGAGTTCGGCCAACAGCAGGTCATCAGCTTGCGGCGTAGCCTTGCGTGTTACGGCACATTTACCGCTCTTGATGGTGTAGAAATAGTCCCCGGCATCACCTTGTTTGATGACAGTCTCATTCGCCCTGAGCCGAATGGTGTCCATCTTCAGTAACAGTCGCTGGATTTTTGCAGGCGGTATCTTTTCGAAAGCCTGGGACTGAAGCATGCGCGTCATCCAGTCTTCATTCTCATCAGCACCAATAGCAACCGCCTCTGCGCTGTTTGACTGGTCCCAGGACAGGAATGCGTCCAGCAGGCTGGAGTCAATACGGGCGATCACACATTTCTTCGCCGCTCGTGCTGACAGTGCGCGCGGCTGCGCAGCGGCTATCGGGTAATGGCTCTTGTTAGAGTCGGCCTTGATTGTGGCGGAAACCTTACGCTTGCCATCAAGCAGGTTAATTTCCCCGCCCAGCAGATATACAGTCTGGTTATCGCGGTCGCCGATACGAAACAGGTATTTACCCGCCCGGACCTCTTCAATTATGATTTTTTTAGATATCTCTTCAAAACGCGCCTGGGACAGCGTATTCAGCGGCACAAGCCCCCGCAGAATCTTCAGGTCCACGATTTTCTTTGCTGCAATCATTTCAATACAGTCCCCAGGCTGTTGATGCTTGATACTTTCGGGATGGCAATAGTGCCCCGTGAAGGTATACCCCCTCGCTCCAGATTTATCGGCGGGTGAAGTCTAAAATTGAATTCATAATCAGGCAGATATGTGATGCCTGTAGCAAACTGATCCAGGCAAGGCTGCGAAGCGGCCTTGTAGTACTGAACACCGGTCAAAACACCGCAAAACGGCCTGACTCCAGGGTCAGGGGAGCTGCGGGCCATGCCGCAAGATACAGCCTGGGACGTCCGTTATTAAATCATAAATAACAATATTATCAATAAGTTGTCTTACGCACACCAAAAAGGATTCCACTGCCGCCTCTGCGTGGAGGGGCTGGCACCCGGCGGCGTGCGGCTCCTGCGACCGCCTGCAATGCAGGTACCATCACAGGGGCCGCAAGCACATGCATCTGTCGAGACTGCAGGAAGGCAACCCCCGGCCACAGGCACCCGGTGCGCGTCACCAGGGCATCAACCGGGCAGCGGGAGAGCGCTGACAGAGGTTCATGAAATACTACTATAGAAGGCATTTCCTGCGTTCAAAAAGACTTTAACATTTATTTTATTGTGCTATCTTACGCGTGCTGTTTCATCCAATACTTACAGAGGAGCTTTATCGAATGGCTGCAAAGAAAAAAGCGAAGGCGAAAAAGAAGACAACCGCAAAGGCTGCAAAGAAACCAACAACCAAGTCAGAATCACTCACCTATATTGCCGACAAAACCGGCTTGACCAAGAAAGAAGTTGGTTCGGTTTTCGATTCACTCGCCACTCTTATCAAGCGTGACCTGAAAAGAGGCCCGGGTGTTTACACTGTCCCGGGGCTGATGAAAGTCAAGGTCGTGCGCAAGCCGGCTACCAAGGCACGCAAGGGAGTTAATCCGTTTACAGGCGAAGAAATGATGTTCAAGGCAAAACCTGCACGTAATGTAGTCAAGGTTCTTGCACTTAAAGGCCTGAAAGAAATGGTCTGAAACAAGCAGTGTGAATACACGGGAACGGGGCCACATGATGGCCCCGTTCTTATTTTACCTGTAAAAAAACAAGTCATGTAGTCCGGATGAAGCGCAGCGAAATCCGGGCTACGCCATTCTCAGGAAGTTTTCTGCTGCAACTTCATTCGAATGAAATCGCTATGGGGTACATGAAGAAGACCGGCAACCTTCCTGACCAGGTGTTGTTCATGCGCCCCCGCATTTCCATCGGAAAAACCAATCTCCCATAACATCCTGATAACCTCTGTTCTCTCCTCGAGACTGCATTCATCGACAACCAGACGGGTAAACGGATGCAATGAGGTGGCCTGCTCAGCCTCCCGCTCTGCCGCAGCGGCAATTGCACGGGCCTTTTCGGGGGATACGGAATGCTGCGCTTCAATAATTCGATGTATTGCCTGGCGTTCCTCGTCTGAAACCCCGTCTTCCGACCGCGCCACCTCCATTAACAATACAGCAACGGCCGTACGCAAGGCCTCCTCGCGCCCCGCCCTGTTATCCTCCAGGTCATAGGTACATTTCTTCAGCAAGCCCTGAATGGTTGATATCATTTTCCGATTTTAAACCAGGTAGTGTGCATCCAGAAAGAATAACCTTCTCAATATCTCCATGAATAATAAAACATTGCCACAGAGGGCACAGAGAACACAGAGGAAAGAATAAAACCTGTTTGATCCACCTGCTACTCCGTTAACTCCCTCTCACTTCGTGAGAGGGGTAATTTAGGGAATCTCTGGTTAATTACCTTGCCGTCATCCCGGCGAATGCCGGGATGACGAATATATCAGAGCTTCCTTAGATCAGCCTTTATATTGAATTGTTTTTCTCTGTGTTCTCTGTGCCCTCTGTGGCAATTGGCTTTTATGTTTTTCCTGGAATTTTTGCGAGATAAATCACAGCGTATACAGATATGGGCTAGTTGATTTGCCTGTCGGAGTGATACATGCCCCGGTCAAATTTATCAAAGAATTCTCCAACAAGGGGATGTTCAACCGGTTCATTCGATTCGTCATCTGCCAGGTTACGTTCCGCCACATAGGTTTCGCTGAATGCATCATGGACCAGCACGTGATACCAGGGTTTATCTTTTGGCGGACGGCTTTTGGCGACAACTTCATACCAGTCATCCGGGCCCATGAATACAGGGTCCACATCTATTATCACACCACGGTAAGCAAACAGCTTGTGATAAACACACTGACCGATTGAGAATTTTGCCTGTTTCATCTATATAATCCCGTCTATACCTGTAATTTCGACCCTGTTCGCAGCAGCAAGTTCGCCAATAAAAACGCCATATGCATAATACACACTCTTATGAAAGAACAACTTACAGTTACACCGCATAAAGTCATCACCATGCAGTACTCCCTGAGCAATACGGATGGTGTCATTATACGTGAAGCCAGCGGCACACCGATCACCTACCTGCATGGTGTCGGTGCACTCTTCACCCGGCTCGAGCAGGCTCTGGAGAGCCACAGGATTGGTGATATCGTTACCGCCAGGCTGCTGCCCGGTGACGCCTTTGGCAAGCGTGATCCCGACCTGGTCCAGGAAGTACCGTTAAGCGAATTGCCACCGGGAGAGAACATCGAAACAGGCGGAAAAATAACCGGCACCGACGAACAGGGAAATGAGATGACTTTTTCTGTGACTGAAGTAAAGGATGGTATCGCCTGCCTTGACGGCAACCATCCACTGGCCGGTCAATCGCTGTTATTCGAGGTCGAGATCCAGGGTATCCGTGATGCAACAAAGGAAGAAATTCGTACCGGCAAGACAAAATAGCTGACTATCTGTCATACCGGAACCGGGTCCCCTGGTAATACAACTGGATACTTTCCGGCAGGATCTTTTCCAGTTTTGCCCCGCTTTCCAGGGTATCACCTTCAGCATACCGCTTCA
>BTQX01000164.1:0-4205 GCA_036986095.1 Gammaproteobacteria bacterium | reverse complement strand
CGCCATGTGCTGAAAATCCAGATGGGTGTAGATTTGTGTAGTAGAGATATTCTGGTGGCCGAGTAATTCCTGTACCGCACGCAGGTCGCCGCTGGATTCAAGGATATGGCTGGCAAAGGAGTGTCTTAGCATGTGCGGGTGAACATTCCTGCTGAGTCCCTGGCGTATGGCCCAGTCTTTTATTCGTTTTTCGACACTACGTGCTGCCAATCTTCCTCCGCGCTTGCTGACAAATATTGCCGTTTCTGTTTCATTTGCCATAGTCTGGCGTATAGACAGCCAGTTCTTTATCGCCTCGCGAGCATAACGGCCAACCGGAACGATACGCGTTTTATTGCCCTTGCCGGTCACCCTTGCTTCGCCTGCGGATAAATCCACCCCGCCCATATCCAGTGACACCAGTTCAGACAAACGCAAGCCGGATGAATAGAACAGCTCCAGAATTGCTCTATCTCTAATGGTCAGAGGATCATCACCTTTTAGGGCCACCAGCTGCTGCACGGTATCGATGTCCAGCGTATTTGGCAGTCTGCGTGGTCGGCGCGGTGCCTTGAGTAGATCAAACGGGTTTACCGAGACATGCTCCTCTCTGATCAACCAGCGGTAGAAGCTCCGACAGGCCGATAAAGTCCGCTGAATGCTGGCACTAGCGAGTCCATGCTGGCGCAGGCTACCCAGCCATTTCCGGCCATGCAACAGATCCATCCCAGACCAGCTGGCGATATCCTGTGCCTCGCAGTAAATGGTCAGTCGTGTCAGATCATGCTGGTAGGCGGTAATAGTGCGGGGTGAATTTCGGCGTTCGTAGCGCAGATAATCAATAAAACCATCCCGCTGATGTTGTGCTGCAGCATGCATTTCAACCGGTGATGAGGTCAAAAATCATGGTTACGCTTCAACGCTGTGGAAAACTGCTCGCCCAGGCGTGACAGAATCAGTGTCCCCATCTGTGGTGAAAATCGCTCCCGTTCACTGGCACCGAGGGCAATCAAACCGACCCGATGTGGTGTGTCCAGTGCCAGCAGGGCACAGGACTTAACAGCGGAGGCATCGTCGCCAAACAACGATGTTAAAAGTTCATCGTCGAGTGCATTATGGCAACTGCTGGTCTCATTACCCAGTGTGTCAAAAAGAGCAGTGAATGTCTTCTCGGTGAGTGTGGATGTCTGCAGGTTGTCTTTCTGGTACTCCGGTCGAATATGTATGCTGACGGCAGCAAGATCAAACAACTGCTGCAGCTCAGTAACTGTATTTTGTAATAGTTCTTTTATACCGGACGCGCTGGATAGCTGCAGGCTATAATGATGCAGCTTTTCTGTAATTTCTTCATTCTGCTGCGCGTTGCTCACCAGTGCCAATAGCCGTTCCTCCTGTTGCCGGTTCTTGTCACGCAATACCTCTACCTGGCGCTCTATCAGCGAGACCATGCCCTGGCCCGTATTGTGTGGAATCTGCAGTCTTTCAAGTAAATCAGGATGTTTCATCAGCAGATCGGGATGTTTTTCGAGATAGGAGAGGATCTCCTCTTCGCTTATTTCTGACACTGCATTCCCGCTGTCACTATTTCCATCTTGTTTGCTCATAATTTCTCCATTTCAAACATGCCTTCATAAACGTATTCTGCCGGCCCAGTCATCAAAACAGGCGCGTCATCTCCTGCCCATTCTATGCTTAGTGACCCTCCCCGTAAAAACACTTTAACAGGGCTGTCCAGAAAACCCTGGTCTATCCCAGCAACAACTGCGGCGCAGGCGCCTGTGCCACAGGCCAGAGTTTCGCCTGAACCGCGCTCCCAGACACGTAATCGAATGGCCTGGCGATTCACTATCTGCATAAAGCCAGCATTGGCACGTAGCGGGAAACGGGGGTGCTGTTCAATCTGGGCACCCGTTTCGCTGACACGGGTATCATCAATATCATTGACGATCTGCACCGCATGAGGATTGCCCATTGAGACAGCAGCGATGCTTATTTCTACCCCGTCCAGCGACAACGGATACAGTCGTTGCCTGCCTTCGGCAATAAAGGGGATTTTCTCCGGTTCAAACTCCGGTGCCCCCATGTCGACACATACCAGACCATCATCAAGCAGGCGCGGCACGATGATGCCGGACAGGGTGCCCACGCGTATTTCCGTTTTCTCGGTCAGTCCACGATCATAGACAAAGCGTGCAAAACAGCGAGCACCATTTCCGCATTGTTCAACTTCGCTTCCATCGGCGTTGAAAATCCGGTAACTGAAGTCCATTTCCTCTGACGTTGGAGGCTCAACCAGCAGTAATTGATCAAAACCAATGCCGAAATGGCGATCGGCCAGCTGCCTGATCTGCTCAGGTGTTGCATTGAAACCATGATCCAGGGCCTCAATAACGATAACATCATTACCCAGGCCATGCATTTTTGTGAAAGCGATATTCATACGATTACTCTACCCTGCCCGGCTCATCCATGAAAGAGAATAAGCTCAGGGAACCTCTAATCAATTATGCCATATCTCTGGCTTACAGGCTGATCCACAGCCAAGGTGATACTTTGACAGCATGCATGCGCCTGGTGAAAAGTGTCAGCCAGCGTGTGGATCAGCCTGCAAGCCCCGTAGAGCGAGACCCGGCATGTAGTCAGGAGGCTCCTTAATTAATGAGAAATATTGACATTATTCTGTATGCTTCTGTTTTAGCAGAAAGAAAAAGAAAAATTCAGCCTACGGCATACAAATTGCTTGCCCAGATAGTAGTTGAAACTGCTGATGGAGAGGAGTAGAAATATAGGTATAGAGGCAAACTGAGCCTTGGGCGCTAATCTTAAAACGTTACAATTCTATCGGGGGGCATAATGAAAAATCATCCTACACCAGCCATCGGCAAATGGTTTCTTGATAACGCAGACGGTCAATTATTCGAGATCGTGGCGATAGATGAAAATGACGAAACGATCGATATCCAGTACTTTGACGGCGCAATCGAGGAAATTGATGTAGATTTATGGGATGAAATGGAACTCACCTCGGCCGCAGCGCCGGAAGACTGGTCAGGCCCTTTCGATGACCTTGAAGCCGATGACATGGCAGACCCCGACACACCCGTAGAAACCAGAGAGTTCGCTCAGTATATTGATAAGATCTAGATTCTGGGATTAAGGATTGTCAAAATCGTAACCCGTTTTTCTTTCATCTTTCGTCTTTCGTCCTGAAACCTGAAACTTTGTTTCAATACGCATCCATCCTCCCGAACCGATACTCCAGATACGTAGGGTACTTTTTGTAGGCACCAGACAGCACATACCTCATCACACCCTGCAGACGGTGCTGGCCGGTCACCGAATCCAGACGAATGATTTCCTTACCGGATCGATCGAAAAAGACCAGCGCGGGAGTGTAAAAGATACCCAGTTGGTCGGCCCATTTTCGTGCTGTCAGGTTTTCACCTGCCGGGGTCAGCACAGGATCATCCGCTTCGACGTCTAGCTGCACCACGTCGAATTTTTCTATCAAGTCCAGTACATTGGGATTTCCAAGTGGTTCGGTATGCAGAATGTCGCAGGCGTGGCAGCTCTTCTGTTCGAAGAACACGATTAATGGTTTCTCGGCCTTGAAATGACTGCGGTCAAGGGCGTACGGTGGCCTGTCAAAGAATAACTGACTATTTAACTCTTCCAGGTCAAATTTACCCGGCGGATCTGCTCTCTCCATATAGGCCTGCAGAGTTTCTTCTTTGTAAAACCCCTCGACGACATACCTCAGTGCGGCACGAAACGAATAGGGCGGATAATAGCCACGCAGGCGTAAGGCAATATTGCCATCAACATCATAAAAGATGAATGAGGGAGTAAAGTTGGTTTTTTCACGGATTGAGTACTCCCGTTCGGTCAGGCTCACGCCCTCTATGTCATTTACCTGCCGACTGTTCCAGATATCGATCGGTATCACATCAAAGTTTTTCCGCATAGTGTTCTTGATATCGGGAATTTTTAGATTGATCTCCATCAGTGCTTTGCAGTAGGCGCAATCCTTCTGGCCAAAATAAACTGCCAAACCGATCTTCTTCGCCTCTTTCGCTTCTTCCAGGTCGTCTTTCAGATTAAGAAAACTATTTTTGAACCAGGCAGGTATGACCACCTGATTTGGTACCGGCCTGTCATCCACCAGCTGGTCTACCTGTTTGTCGTAATCATCGAATTCACCCGCCAGCGCCGGTAAAAATACCAGC
>BTQX01000163.1:0-4225 GCA_036986095.1 Gammaproteobacteria bacterium | reverse complement strand
TCCAGTGCTGCAGTAGATAGCAACATGCAGTCAATGGCTATGAATGATCCCGCGAAAGCGGCGCCTCATGCTGGTGACATGGAAACAGAAAATACAGCAACTGCGACAGCAGATTATTTTCCTGCTCTGGAAGAGGCTCGACGATTGTACTGGGAAGGTAAAGCCGGACCTGCTCAGGCAGCCTATGAAAGCTTGATGTTTAAATATCAAAATATGCCTGAAGCTGCCGCAGAATTGGGTAATTTGCTGTTGCAGCAGGGTAATCAGAATGGTGCCACATGGGCCTATAAAAATGCTATTCCACGCTATTTAAATTTGCATCGAGAGCAAGAAGCTATTAGCATTATAAAACTCCTGTCGCAGTACGACCCCGTGACAGCAGAAACACTACAAAAAAAATACTGGTAGCTTGCCGCGTAGCAACGTGGTCCCTATCAGCCCCGCCAAAGGAAAGGAGTAAATGTGTTTTTAATCAGGCTGTTACGTAATATATTGGCACTTATTGGGTTAGCCGCTGTTGTCGCAGCGGGCATGATGTACCCACAAATTAAAAAATTTCAGACTGAGTTCGATCCGGGTGCATTTAAAGCCTACAGGGAGCTCGTCGAAAATGTGCTTGAAACAGGAAATGCGGTTGAAGCGACGACCTGGAAGGTTAAGCTGGAAGATGGCGTTTCAATTGATGATGCCATTCAAAGCATGAAGATTGCAGCCAATGCCCACAATATTAAACATGTGGGAGAGCTTCCTTTATATAAGGAAGTTGAGGCCATGACGGGGAAACCATATCGGCATGCGCAAATATTTATGTTTTGCAATGCCGTTACAGCGGCAAAAATGATGGATTACAATGATGCGTATTCGGCATATTTACCTTGTCGGGTAGCGCTTGTTGAAGATAAACAGGGTCAGGCCTGGTTGTACAGCCTGAATATGGACCTAATGATTTATGGGGGTGAACCATTACCGCCTGAACTCAAGGAAGAGGCCATGAATGTAAAGAAGATCATTCTTGACATTATGCAGAAGGGGGCAACGGGAGATTTTTAAAATATGTTTTCAGGAATGGGTAATACAGTAGATCAAACAAATGCATTAAGTACCGAGGCTATCGAAGTTGGCGCAGAGTGCATGGGCAGGCTGGCAGACAGTTTTGAAGCGAGTGCCCGCAGATGGGAATTGATCGTGTATCCATCACTGGTTGCCTTCATACTTCTCTCCGCATATGGCTTCTTTCTGATCTATAACCTAACGCATGATATTTCTGATGTCGCGAAGAGTGTGCGTGAGATGACGATAAGTGTGACTGAAGATCTGGGCGAGATTTCGGGGGAAATGGGCCAGATTGCAGATGCAACCGCGTACATGCGCCCTATTTCAGAAGATTTACGTGCGGTAGCCGGCAATATCAATGATATGAATACTAATATCAGCCACATGCAATACAATATGTGGCAATTAAACCGCAATGTGTCGGCGCCGTTTAATGTGTTTGAGAAGATGATGCCGTTTGGCTCTTCCAGACCCTATGGACGGTCAAACAGCCGCATTCTCCCGCCTATGCGCCCACGTCAGCCTACTGTTTATGTGCCACAGCCTGTAAAAATTGCTCCGGCAACAACGAACCCGGCCTATACTACATCTGCTGCTCAGGTGACATATACCTACTACCCTTATGGATATACCCTTCCGTTAAGAAGATTCTAGTGCAGTGTTTCATATTATTTGACGATTAAGAGGCCCACAAATGGTACCAGACAAGACGCAGATCGCAGGCAATGGTAATTCCCTTGTCAAGAACTGCAACGAAGCGGCGAGACACCACAGGGACGCCCTTTGGGTTAGCTTGTCAACGCCCATGGACTACGTTGCGCCTCTTGACAAGGGAATAACCATTGCCTGCGAGGCGCGCCTTGCCATGCGCCTTGACAAGCTAACTGAACCCGTCATTATCAGGTTGAAGGAGCACTAGTACCTAACAGCTTCTCGTCACGCTTAATCGTTAAATAATATGAAACACTACACTAGACAGGAGTAACAATAATGTGGCCATTTTCGCTGCGCACAACAAAACGCCTGAAATCGATGCTGTCCAAGCTGGAACAGCATATTACTATGGAGAATTCGGTACTCTCCGAAGCACTGGTATCCTATAAGCAACTTGATCAACTAGCCTATCGCATGGGTTTGTTAAGCAGGGATGAATCATTCGCTCTGCGTATCGCCTGGTGGCCAATGATTTCAATTCTTGGGACATTTTCATCAGGCAAGTCTACATTTATTAATGATTATCTCGATCAGGATCTACAATCTACAGGGAACCAGGCGGTTGATGATAAATTTACTGTGATCTGTTATGGCGGGGAAAGCGAACCTCGGATTTTGCCGGGCATGGCATTAAACGGTGATGCGAGATTTCCTTTCTATCAAATTAGTCGTGAGATTGAGAAAGTTGCTGAAGGAGAGGGGCGCAGAATCGACTCTTTCCTGCAGCTTAAAACCAGTAATGCCGATCACATAAAGCGCAAAATTATTATCGATTCGCCGGGGTTCGATGCCGATGCCCAGCGTACCTCAATATTACGAATTTCATCGCACATTATAGATTTATCGGATTTAGTATTATTATTCTTTGATGCACGCCATCCGGAGCCGGGTGCGATGCAGGATACGCTAAATCATCTTGTCGAAGCTACGGTTGACCGACAGGATGCCAATAAGTTTATGTATATCCTGAATCAGATCGATACTGCTGCCAGGGAGGATAACCCTGAAGATGTAGTCGGCGCCTGGCAACGTGCCCTGGCACAAAAAGGCCTGACCGCTGGCCGCTTCTTTACCATCTATAATGAGAAGGCGGCAGTACAGATAGACGACGAGACACGCAAGGTGCGCTTTCAGTCGAAACGTGATGCCGATTTGGCTGACATCAAGGCACGCATGGCAGAAGTTGAAGTTGAGCGCTCATACGGTATTGTTGGCGGTATAGAAAAGCTTGCCAAATATATCGAAGAATCAATTGTTCCTGAACTAAATGGATATATCTCGCGCTGGCGCACTCGAGTGCTTTGGGGCGATGCTGTATTTGCAACACTGATTGCAGTGGGTATAGCTGCGGTTCTCTCAGGCATTGGAATGGGCTATAAGGAAGTTTCTGACTGGGCATCGGCAAACATTGTACTGGCGATACTTTCTGCTGCATCTGTTTTTGCTGTCTACCTGCTGCTTCATTTCTGGTGGCGCAGAAGAGTTGCCAGGAACATCGAGAAAAGAATCCCGATCCAGAAAGGGCCTGGTGATCCAAATCTGCGTCTCGCTTTTCGTAGCAGCGCACAGTTTAACCGCAGTGTCTTTCAGCCGGCTCCAATCGGCTGGAGCAAGCGCACATTGAGAAAGCTGGAGTCCATTATTCAGTCTGCTAATCAGCAGACTGAACGGCTGAATGATCGCTATACAGACCCTTCGGGCAAGCGCTCAGAGCACGCTGAACTGGATAGTCTGAATGGCGGTGAGCTGAATTAATAGAGGTCCTATATTCTAACCTGCTTGCTGAAATCTGATTGAGCTGCTTCCAATGCAGACGAAGAGTGATTTTCTAGTAGTAGAGACAGGCAAAGAGCCTGTTGCCAGTGTCATCTGGGCGCACGGCCTGGGTGCGGATAAATACGATTTTGAATCCATCATCCCCATGTTGGGCTTACCGGATTCCTTGCCGATACGATTTATTTTCCCTAATGCGCCAATCAGACCGATCACGGTCAATGGCGGGATGGAAATGCGTGGCTGGTATGACATCCGCAGTATCACTATCAATGAAAAGGAAGATGCAGAAGGGGTAAAAGCGTCGGCGAGGACCCTCACAGGCCTGATTGAAGAGCAGATCAGTCTGGGAATACCCTCATCACGCATTATACTGGCTGGATTTTCACAGGGAGGGGCAATTGCACTGTATCAGGGTCTGCAGCACCCACAGCAGCTTGCAGGAATAATCGTTCTATCCAGTTATCTGCCATTGCATAACACTCTTGATGAGATTTCGTCAGAATTCGTCAGTAGCACGCCTGTTTTTATGGGCCATGGCAGCCAGGATCCTATAGTGCCTGTAGAACTTGGTCTGTTTACCCGCGATTTGCTACTTGAAAGAAAAATTAATGTACAGTGGACGACATACCCTATGGGGCATTCGGTTTCGGCTGAGGAGATTTCAGATCTTGGTGAGTGGTTG
>BTQX01000162.1:0-4258 GCA_036986095.1 Gammaproteobacteria bacterium | reverse complement strand
TTCACTTGAATCCACATACTCAATTTTGCAATCAACGTCTTTCTCAAACAATACAATTCGAGAAGCATGGCTGTAGGTGCAGTCATAGCCTGAGTAGAGCGTCATGATAGGCTTTCTTGCTGGTGAAGACATGTTCATATTCATTATCCTGTGTAGTAGATCTAGGGAGCCTCTGATAATGCTGTTTAAAGTATACCACCTGAAAACACTTACGGGGGCTTACTACCCCCGTACTGGCATTCAGATGTTGGTAGAATCAGTGTACATCCTTCCAGTATTCCTTTTTCAGCAGATAGGCAAAGACCAGGAAAATTGCCAGAAAAATGAGAACATATACGCCCAGTTTATACCTTATCATCTGCACGGGTTCGCTAATGTAAACCAGAAAGTTGGTTAAATCACGAGCCACTGCGTCAAACTCTTCTTCATTCAATGAGCCCGGTTTGACCATTTCAAAACGATCAAGTGCTAGCATATCGTTTTCATCTTTCTTGAATATAGCGCGACGAGAACCCTGCAGGCTGTACAAAACATGTGGCATGGCAACACTCTTAAACAGGACGTTGTTCCAGCCTGTCGGGGTACTGTCATCGAGATAAAAACTGCGCAGGTAAGTGTAAATCCATTCAGGGCCACGTGAACGTCCAATCAAAGACAAATCTGGCGGCGCCGTGCCAAACCACTTCTTGGCATCCTCAGCCGACATAGTTGCTTCCATCAAACCACCAATTCTGTCAGCAGTAAACAACATGTTGTCTTTTACCACATCTTCTGGGATCTGCAGATCCTCTGCCACGCGGTTATAGCGCACAAATGCGGCACTGTGACAGGACAGACAGTAATTAACAAAAATACCCGCACCTCTTTGCAGTGATGCAGTATCACTCATATCGATATCGACCGCATCCAGATGTTCTCCGACAGATGCATATGCTGGCATGCTTACCAGAGTAATCAACAGGAATAGCTTTTTCATTATGTTAACCTCTCTGGAACTGGCTTAGTGCTTTCCAGCTTTGTATAAACAGGCATCAGCAGGAAGAAAGCGAAGTAGATCAACATGCCGGCCTGAGCCAATACGGTATTGAGCCCACCGACCGGTTGCGTACCTAACCAGCCCAGCCCCAGAAAAGCAATGACGAAGAGTGCCAGTGCGGTTTTGAAAATCCAGCCGCGATAACGAATCGATTTTACGGGCGATCTATCCAGCCAGGGCAGGAAGAACAGGATCACCAACGAAGCACCCATGGCGATAACGCCCCACAGTTTCGCTCCACCCGGCAACCATGCCCAGGTCACAGCACGCAGGATTGAATAATACGGTGTGAAATACCACAACGGGACAATATGTGGCGGTGTGGACACCGGATTTGCCGGGATGAAATTATCCGCCTCGAGGAACCAGCCACCAAACCCCGGTGCAAAGAATATAATCGCCGAGAACACCATCAGGAAAACAATAACACCGACGATGTCTTTAACAGTGAAATAAGGATGGAAAGGAATACCATCTAAAGGAATGCCGTTTTCATCCTTATATTTCTTGATTTCTATGCCATCCGGGTTATTCGAACCAACTTTGTGCAGTGCAACAATGTGCAGGAATACCAGGATTACAAGGACCAGGGGAATAGCAGCCACATGGAAAGCGAAGAAGCGATTCAGCGTGGCATCAGCAATTATAAAGTCACCACGGAACCACTCGGCAATGGCTTCTCCAACATAAGGAATTGCACCAAATAGTGAAATGATTACCTGTGCACCCCAGTATGACATATTTCCCCATGGCAGCAGATAACCCATAAATGACTCTGCCATCAGGGCAATAAATATGACCATGCCAAAAATCCAGATCAGTTCACGAGGGCCTCGATAGGAACCGTACATCATGGCTCTGAACATGTGTAGATAAATCACGATGAAAAACATTGATGCTCCGACAGAGTGCATGTAGCGCATCAACCAGCCCCATGGTACATCACGCATAATATACTCGACGGAAGCAAAGGCCATACCTGCATCCGGC
Source organism: Gammaproteobacteria bacterium (assembly GCA_036986095.1). GTDB lineage: Bacteria > Pseudomonadota > Gammaproteobacteria > BMS3Bbin11 > BMS3Bbin11 > BMS3Bbin11. The sequence continues at coordinate 2,232 of BTQX01000162.1, read as the reverse complement.
TTGTAATGCATCGTGAGAAAGATTCCGGTAACAATCTGCAGCACCAGCACAAGAATCGCCAGCGATCCGAAGTAATACCAGAAGTTAAAATTCTTTGGTGTGTAATACTTCGCCATGTGTTCTTCCCAGACCTTTGTCAGTGGGAAGCGATCATCAATCCAGGTCATTAACTTTTCCATTAGCCTTTATACCCCTCAGGATGTACACCCACTACAATCTGTGTTTCAGTAATATAGCGGTACGGCGGTATGACCAGATTGGTAGGCGCGGGAACATTCTTGAAAACACGACCGGCCATATCAAATTTGGAACCATGACAGACACAGAAATAACCACCCGGCCAGTCAGCACCCATACCCGAAGGATGACCAACAGGAAATTTATCAAATGGCACGCATCCGAGATGGGTACAAATGCCAATCATGACAGATATGTATGAATATTTTTCCTGGGAGCGGGTTAAGTTCTTTGTATAAGCAGGCTGCTGTGATTCGACATTAGAGTCCGGATCAACAAGTATATCAGCGATCGTGCCAAGCTTTTCCAACATGGCATCGGTGCGTTTAACAATCCATATCGGCTTGCCCTGCCACTCGATGGTAAGTAACACTCCCACATCCAGTTTACTAAAATCAACTTCAACCGGAGCACCTGCAGCCCTTGCTCTGGCGCTTGGTGTCATACTAAGGATAAACGGCGCTGCTGCGAAACCGACACCAACAGCACCGATGGCTGATGTGGTCAGGACCAACATGCGTCGCCTGCCTTTATTTACAATCTGATCACTCATGAAATTACCTCAAATCGAACCTGCCTGGATGGACAAACTGGACATCATTGGACTTTTCTATCAACTATATGGCACAAAATAATGACCACCCCGGTCACGCTTTCCAGTCATCTAACTTAAAAAAATCGCGGATTATAGCAAAAACCACGAATATTTTGTGAGTAAAATATGTTGTGCACATATTAGTATGTACTGATATTCTATCACGGTGTAGTCTTTTATCAAGACGTATGTCGTACGAGGGCGTATTATAGCTCTTAAAAAGATTGGGGTTCTTGACTTGATCCCTAAAATAAATATTTTTCTGTTGAAATTGAAAACTATAGGAACATCCATGCAAGCATTCGTTAAAATCATTGCAGTTGCCCTGTTTGTGACCGCTTTTTTTACTTACTTCTTCACCAACTTCAGCGCATTAACAACACAGGACGACAGCAATCAGCCTTTTTTGCAAATTGCGGAAGCAAAGCCCCCTTCGATTTCCGGTCCCGTTTCCTACTCGTCAGCGGTCAAGGCCGCCTCTCCAGCGGTGGTCAACATCAACACAGAAAAAATCGTTACTGTTCGCAGCCACCCCTACTTCAGTGACCCCGTCTTCAAACAAATGTTTGGCAACTTGATGATCGAAGGCTCCAGAGCTCGCAAGCGCATAGAAAACAGCCTGGGTTCCGGTGTAATTATCAATCCGGATGGCTATGTACTGACAAACAACCATGTCATCCAGGGGGCCGACACTATCACTGTCTCTCTAAAAGATGGTCGCAGCAGTACTGCAATAGTAATTGGCACTGATCCGGAAACAGATATTGCCTTATTGAAGATCGATCTCGACAATCTGCCGGTAATTACTATCGGTGATTCTGAACAACTGGAAATCGGCGATGTAGTACTGGCCATAGGCAACCCGTTTGGTGTCGGTCAAACAGTGACTATGGGCATAGTCAGCGCTACAGGACGCACCCAGCTTGGCATCAACACGTTCGAAAACTTTATCCAGACCGATGCCGCCATCAACCCCGGCAATTCCGGTGGCGCACTGGTCGATACATATGGCAGACTGATAGGAATCAATACCGCCATATTCTCACGCAGCGGCGGATCACAGGGGGTAGGCTTCGCCATCCCCAGCAAGATGGCCAAAAGCATCATGGGGCAACTTATAAAATACGGTCGGGCAGTACGTGGATGGCTGGGCTTTGAAGGTCATGCATTAACCCCGAGACTGGCACAATCCCTGCAGTTGGAAACCACTGAAGGCATCATCATTACAGCAATCGTTCGTAACGGACCCGCCCATAAAGCAGGGCTGGAGCCGGGCGATGTCATCGCCGGCATTGACGGTAAAAAGGTCAAAAGCGGCCAGGACGCACTGGCAGTCATTTCAGGTAAAAAACCCGGTGAAAAAGTCACCCTGCTAATCAAAAGAAATGGCAGACAGTATA
>BTQX01000161.1:0-4329 GCA_036986095.1 Gammaproteobacteria bacterium | reverse complement strand
CCGGTGAACCTGGTCTTCGCCATTCTGGTGCCTGAGGATGCGACAGAGGAGCATCTGAATCTGCTTGCCTGCCTGGCCGGCATATTTCGTAATGATGAAAAACGGCAGAAATTACTGGAAACCACAGATCCATCCCTGATTCGAGAAACTTTAGATATGTCTGTCAATGGTGAGAACCACTATTGACATGACTCCACGAACGGCATTAACAGCCGGAAATGTCTTTGAGTCCCACAAAGAACGACTGAAGTTACACTGGGCCGCAGGAAAAAGTGGTGACGAACGCAGCCTCGAAGCCCCCGATGCCCGCTGGTCCGGCATGGCACTGGTCGGTTATCTGAACACCGTCCATGCCAACCGTGTTCAGATCATCGGCACTGAAGAACTTGACTATCTGAATAAACTGGACAAGCAGCACCTCTCCAGCACGGTATCCCGCATTTTTCATCAACCCCGAACCGCGCTGATTATTATCAGTGACGACATGGATGTGCCTCAGAACCTGTTACAAATCGCAGATGAGGCCGGTATGCCATTAATTGTGAGTCAGTTGCCTGCGCCGGAGCTGATCTATCATTTACAGTTCTATCTTGCACGCGCCCTTTCACCCAAATCCTCTATGCATGGTGTATTGCTCTCAGTAATGGGTCATGGAGTATTAATTACCGGTGAAAGCGGTGTAGGCAAAAGCGAACTGGCACTTGAGCTGATTGCCAAGGGGCATCACCTGGTCGCAGACGATGCTATTACTATCCGTCGCACTTCACCCGAACACCTGGAAGGTTACTGCAACCCGAAATTCAACCATTTTCTTGAAGTACGCGGACTGGGGATACTCAATATTCGCGAAATGTACGGTAAAGCAGCCATGCGCCTGACAAAACGAATTGAACTTATTGTAAATCTGCAGAGCATGGATCCTCAGCGACTAAGTACCATGGACCGCCTGCACCAGGAGAATAGCTATCGTAACATCCTGGGTATACAGATTCCTGAAATTACCGTTCCGGTCACTTCCGGTCGTAATCTGTCTGTCATGATTGAAGCCGCAGTTCGCAACCAGATCCTGGTGAGCCGCGGCTATAATGCGGTTGAGGATTTCATTACGATCCAGCAAGATGTCATAAACTCAACAACGCGCTAAGCAATAACGATGGATCTAACTATAGTCAGCGGCCTGTCAGGCTCTGGGAAGACAGTCGCCCTGCAGGCACTGGAAGATATAGGGTATTACTGTATTGATAATCTGCCTGCCAATCTGCTGCCACATTTTGCTTCCAGCCTGATGCACAACCCGGATAGCCGTGCTGCTGTTGGCATAGACATCCGCAACCGTCATTTTCTGGCAACCCTGTCAGAAAGTCTGGCGAGCCTTAAGCGACTTGGCATAGAATTTCGTATACTTTACCTGTATGCCAATGAAGAGACCTTGATCAAGCGATTTAGCGAAACGCGCAGACGTCATCCCTTGACAGACATGTCAATATCACTGGTAGAGGGCATACGACAGGAGCATCAACTGCTTACGTCGCTGGCACAAAGCGCCAATATGGAAATTGATAGCAGCCACATTACCCCGCATGAACTGCGCAGCCAGGTTCGTAACCTGGTGGGTGCACGAGACGGTACCGCAATGATGCTGCAGGTAATTTCATTTGGCCATAAATACGGAAATCCCAGTGATGCAGATTTTGTCTTTGATGTACGCTGCCTGCCCAACCCCTACTGGGAAAAGTGCTTACGGGAGCAAACAGGTGTTGATCAGGACGTCATCGACTTTCTCAAAACAAAACCTTCGACTGCAGCTATGATTGACCATATATATAATTTCCTGACTGAGTGGCTGCCGGCCTTTGAGGCAGAGAACCGGAGCTACATCACTATCGCTATCGGCTGCACTGGCGGTCGCCATCGCTCTGTTTATGTGGCAGAACAACTGGCAGAGAAATTAAAAAAAGATGATTCAAAAGTACATCTGCGCCACAGGGACCTGATATGACCGGCATCATTCTGATTACCTATGGCCGGACAGGCTTTGAACTGCTCGAGGCCGCAGGGCATATCATGAATCAGTCAGTTGAGCAGATTAAGGTGATTGATGTATATGATGGCCCTGATACTGCCGACTATCTGCCCGGGCAGATAGAAAAAGCCATCGAGCAACTAAAATCAGCAGGACAATGCCTGATTCTGGCAGACCTGCGCGGTTGTACGCATTTCAACATTGCCCGGCAATTCGTTGAGCCGTCCCGGGTTTCATTAGTCAGTGGGCTTAACTTGCCAATGCTTTTGCGTGTGCTCCATCACCGCGATGAAAATCTTGTCACACTGTCACATTTTGCCGAGGAGGGAGGCGTTATGGGTATATCCACAACCAGCGATGCACCCACTAAAGAGGGCAGGTTCCTGTGATCAGCGAACAGATCCATATCAGCAACCGGCTTGGTCTGCATGCGCGGGCGGCGGCCAGCTTTGTCAAACTGGCATCATCCTATGACAGCGATATTTTTCTTGTCTACGGCGAACAGAGCGTCAATGGCAAAAGCATCATGGGTATTATGATGCTGGCCGCCTCACAGGGCACTAATCTACTGTTAGAGGTAAATGGTACAGATGAAACTGTGGCGGCAAGGGCGCTTCTCGAACTAATCAATAATCGTTTTGGAGAAGACGAGTAATGTTGTCCATGCACGGCTCAGGGATCGGCAGGCTAATCGCTATCGGTACTGCCTGTGTTGTGTCTAAGGAATCATCCGAAGTCCCCGAGTACCTGATAGCAAAGAAACACATCAGTGATGAAGTGCACCGGCTGCGCGAGGCCATCGCTGCTACACGTATACAGATGATCCAGATTCGCAAGCAGATTACTGCTGACTCACCGCCGGAAGCCACTGGCTTTATCGAGGCCCATCTTATGATGCTGGATGATCCGATGCTGGCGCAACAGCCGGAAGAACTCGTCACCCGTCTGCAGATCAATGCAGAACAGGCAATTGCCCGGCAAAGCCAGTCATTGATAGACGTTTTTGAAGCAATGGAAGATGAGTATCTACGCACTAAGGGTGACGATATCCGCCAGGTGGTAGACCGCATACAAAAGAACTTGATGGGTATAGAGCCGATAAGCAGTACGGATATCAGTAATGAGTTCTCTGATCCGATTATTGTTTCACGTGACCTTGCACCGGCTGATACCCTTGCCATGAAATCACGTAATATTCGCGGTATCCTGACCAATCTCGGCAGCCCTATATCGCACTCCTCTATCCTTGCCCGAAGCCTGGGCATCCCGGCTGTCGTCGGCCTGCACGCGGCTACCCGTTATATACGCCACGGCGATAAGCTGATTGTTGACGGGCGAAACGGCGATGTCATTATTGCACCGGACAAAAATACACTGACGGCCTACCGTAAGCTAAAAAAACTAACGCTGGAGCGTACACGCAAACTTGATGCATTGATAAAAAGTCCGTCAGTCACACAGGACGGTGAACGCATCAGCCTTCTGGCCAATATCGACCTACCGCAGGACACGCGCCAGGCACTGAATGTCAAAGCAGCCGGGATTGGTCTATTCCGTACTGAGTTTCTCTATCTGAACCGGGAGGAAATGCCGACTGAGAGTGATCATTTCAATGCTTATATGCGTGTAATACGCCGTTTCAACAAACAACCCATCACCATCCGCACCATGGATCTGGGTGCTGACAAACAGCTGGGTAGTGATAGTGAAACGACTCTCAACCCTTCACTGGGACTTCGTGGTATAAGAATGAGCCTTGGCAGCCCGTCACTGTTCATTCCTCAGCTACGTGCAATCCTGCGTGCCTCGGCTCATGGACGGGTGCGGATGATGATCCCTATGATGTCAAGTTTGCCCGAATTGTTTCAGGTGCTGACACTGATCAAGGAAACCCGCAAGGCATTGAGAGAGGAAAGCATCCCGTTTAATCCCAAGATGCAGATTGGCGGGATGATAGAGGTACCGGCCGCTGCCATTGCGGCAGACCTGTTCGCCCCGCATCTGGATTTTTTTTCCATCGGCACCAATGACCTGATCCAGTACGCCCTCGCCATAGACCGTGTAGATGATGAGGTCAGTTATTTATATAACCCGCTCCACCCTTCCGTACTGAGGTTAATAGAAATGACGGTACGCGCAGCCAATAAGGCTAAAATTCCGGTGACCCTTTGTGGTGAAATGGCCGGTGACCCGAAGCTGATCGAAGTCCTGCTGGGCCTCGGTCTACGGCAGCTTAGCATGGATCCCGCCAACCTGCTCGAAGCCAAGGCCATTATCCGGCGGCTTGATCTCAACAAGGCGAAAAA
>BTQX01000160.1:0-4331 GCA_036986095.1 Gammaproteobacteria bacterium | reverse complement strand
AATAAATAGAGATGCCCTATAACACTCGAAAAATATGAAATTTCAGATAGCCTGATTCCGGCATCGCCAGTAACACAGGATGATCTGCCGGCGGACCACCGCGAAACAGCATCTGGCATTGGCGTCCAGTTCGGACGGCCGCCTGTTGAATGGACTCAAGAAAATCTTCTTCAGAAATATGGTGTGAACAGCATGCTGTAGAGAGAATACCGCCTGTTTTCAATACCTGCATAGCCGAACCATGTAACTTTCTGTAAGCCTTACGGGCTACCGGTATGGATTTACGGTTTGATGCGAAGGCAGGTGGATCAAGATTGACCACGTCATACAGAGTTTCCGGCTTCAAACCCGGCAACCATTTCATTACATCTACTTTGCTGAACTGGATATTTTCACTGAGATTATTAAGACCGGCATTTTTCTCAGCCCTGGCAAGAGCCGATTCAGAAATATCAACGGCATCGACATGTGCAGCACCGGCAACCAGCGCATTTAGAGCAAAGCCACCATCATTACAGAAGGCATCCAGGACCCGGTCCCCTTCTTCAATAAACCGCCTGAAGGCAAGGCGATTCTCTCGCTGATCTATGAAGAAGCCTGTTTTTTGACCATGGATGACATCAACATGGTAATGGATGTCATTTTCCGTAATATCTGCCGTCGCCTCTGTTTCATCCGACTGCCAGACTTCTGAGTACTGCCTGAGACCTTCCAGATTTCTAACAGAGGAATCATTGCGCATGACAATGCTTTTCGCAGACAACCTCTGCTTGAGTAAAGGCAACAGTGTATCAATGAGTCGCTCCATGCCGGCAGAGTTGATCTGCACGCTCAATACATCATCGAACTGGTCAACAATCAATCCTGGCAGGCCATCGCTTTCAGAATGGATGAGGCGTCGGGCATTTGATTGCGGGTAAACCTTTTCTCTTAGTGAGATGGCCTGGTCAATCAGTTGTGAAAAGAATGCGTCGCCAGGCAGTTCATCATTTCCTGTCAATGCACGAAAGGCTATCAGCGAATTGGGATGATAAAAACCGTAAGCCAGAAATGCCCCATCCTGCTGGCGCAGGCTGACGATGTCTCCTGCCTGCGGACGTTCCGCCGGTTTTTCTAATTCATTACTGAATACCCAGGGATGACCCTGCTTAAACCGCCTGCCGGCTTTGCTTTTGAGGATGATAGATTTCATAGGGGTGGTCTTTGTAGTTCATGCCATACATATGTGTAAATGAAAAAGCAGCTGATTTCAGACTACTTTTTCCGGCAACACAGCAAGAACATCCAGGCCGGATTTAACTGTGTCACCAATGCTTGCCTTCATTTCTGTTCCTTCCGGTAAATAGAGATCGACTCTCGACCCGAAACGAATAAAGCCATAGCGCTGCCCGGGTTCCAATGTGTCACCCTCATCCACGTAACAAAGGATACGTCTGGCAACCAGACCTGCAATCTGGATACAGGTGATATCCAGATCATTTTCGGTCTTTATCCATAAGGCATTCTGTTCATTTTCCTCGGCCGCCTTATCAAAAGCGGCGTTGACGAAGGAACCTGGACGATACCAGCGTTTTTTAATCACCCCTTTAATCGGGGATTTGTTCGAATGCACATTAAATACATTCATGAACACACTGATTTTCGTTACTTCACGATCAAGATAAGGGTCTTTCATCTTACCTACAAAAATGACTTTGCCGTCAGCTGGACAAACAACATCATCAGGCCCAGCATCAAGCTTTCGAGTCGGATCACGAAAGAACTGTATGCAAAAGATTGCAATCAGCCACCAGGGGGATGCCCAGAACCATCCCCAGACAAAGGTAATTGCAACAGATATTACCAGGCTGCCCGCAATAAACGGCCAGCCCTCACGAGCAAACATCGGGTATGAATTCTTCACAATCGTGTAGCCGGATGTTTGTGATGCTGATCAGTTTTTAGACTTATCAACAATCTTATTGGCTGAAATCCACGGCATCATATCGCGTAGTTTTGCACCGACTTCTTCGATGGGATGTGTTTTACCTTTTTCACGCAGCGCATAAAAATTACTGCAGCCGCTGGCATTTTCATCCATCCATTCTTTGGCAAACTGGCCGGACTGGATTTCACCGAGAATCTTTTTCATCTCGGCCCTGGTCTCGTCAGTCACAATGCGCGGACCACGAGTCAGATCACCGTACTCGGCGGTATTGGAAATTGAATAACGCATGTTGGCGATGCCGCCTTCATACATGAGATCGACAATGAGTTTCAGCTCATGCAGACATTCAAAATAGGCCATTTCCGGTGCATAGCCTGCCTCAGTCAGGGTTTCAAAACCTGCGCGCACCAGTTCAGTTGCACCACCACAGAGTACAGCCTGTTCCCCGAATAAATCAGTTTCAGTCTCTTCACGGAAACTGGTTTCAATGATACCGGCTCGTCCACCACCATTTGCTGAAGCATAGGCCAGAGCAATATTCCTGGCATTTCCTGTCGCATCCTGTGCTACGGCAATCAGCGTCGGTACACCACCACCCTGGGTATAGGTAGAGCGAACCAGATGACCAGGCCCCTTAGGTGCAACCATGAATACATCCATATCTTCATTGGGTTTGATATAACCGAAATGGATATTAAAACCGTGTGCAAAGGCAAGTGCGGCACCCGCTTTAAGATTTGGCTCTATTTCCTTGCTATAAAGCTCAGCCTGTTTCTCATCTGGAGCAAGTATCATGACGATATCAGACATGGCAACCGCGACTGCGATATTTGCCACCTGCAGTCCGGCTGATTCAGCCTTGACGCGCGAGGCAGAGCCTTCACGTAGCCCAACGATAACGGAAAGCCCGCTCTCATTAAGATTATTTGCGTGGGCATGCCCCTGTGAACCATACCCTATAATAGCAATCTTCTTTCCTTTAATAACGGAAAGATCAGCGTCTTTGTCGTAATAAACCTTCATGATAATCCTCTTGAACTAATACATGCCGGAAGTCCGGCGGAAAAAACTATTTTATTGAATATGTCGTTAAAGTCGTAAGCCCTTCTCGCCCCGGGCGATGCCCAGCACGCCGGAGCGCACGACTTCAATTATGCTGTCATTCGGCACTGCCTTCAAAAAGGCGTCGATTTTACCATAGCTGCCGGTCAACTCGATGGTATAGCTGGTATCTGTGACATCTAATATTCGACCGCGAAAAACCTCAACCATGCGGGTGATTTCATCCCGGCCGTTAGCCGCCGCACGAACTTTGATCAGACTGATCTCACGTTCGATATGCTCGTTCTCTACAAGATCAATCAACTTCACAACATCGATCAGTTTATTTAGCTGTTTGGTGATTTGCTCAACTACTCTGTCAGAACCACTCGTCACCAGGGTCATGCGCGATAGACTTGCATCTTCTGTCGGTGCAACGGTCAATGACTCGATGTTATAACCACGAGCTGAAAACAGGCCGGCTACTCGGGACAGTGCCCCCGATTCGTTTTCCAGCAAAATTGAGATGATGTGTCGCATATGGAACCTTTGATTAAGTTGGTTAGATTCAGGCGCAGGAAAAATCGATCGTATCTTTTACGAAGTGAGTCGTAATAGTTGTTCTATTGCTGCGATCTTCGTAAAAGATACGATCGATTTTAACACGTCTGAAATAAGCGGACCTGGTCACAGGTTCCATTTTAGGCCAGCTCCCTTTCTTCATCATCACCCGCGCTTCTGGGTGAAAGATGCATTTCATGATGTCCCTTACCCGCCGCAATCATTGGATAGACGTTCTCAGTTTGATCGGTAATAAAATCGAGAAAATACAATCTTGATTTGTCAGAGAGCGCTTCTTTTAAGGCGCCTTCCACATCAGAAGGATTCTCAATTTTGATCCCAACATGGCCATAACCCTCAGCCAGCTTAACCAGATCAGGCAATGCATCCATATAGGAATTGGAGTAGCGGCGATCATAGAAAAATTCCTGCCATTGACGAACCATTCCAAGGTATCTGTTATTCAAGTTGACAATATTCAGCGGTAAATCGTATTGCTTACAGGTTGAGAGCTCCTGTAGGCACATCTGAATACTTCCTTCACCTGTAACACAGGCCACAGTCGCATCAGGATGTGCAATTTGCACACCCATCGCAGCAGGCAGACCGAAACCCATCGTACCCAGCCCACCGGAATTTATCCAACGCCGCGGTTTGTTGAATTTGTAGTATTGGGCAGCAAACATCTGGTGCTGGCCGACGTCGGAGGTTACAAAGGCATCGCCCTGTGTGACTTCGTACAATTTTTCAACGACGAATTGCGGCTTAATAATATCGCTGTCATGGTCATAAGCCATACAAT
>BTQX01000159.1:0-4348 GCA_036986095.1 Gammaproteobacteria bacterium | reverse complement strand
TCAACTGGCATGAAATTGTTAATGATGAGTTTGCTGGTCAGGCCGTAGTAATCTCTTATTGTCCTTTATGCGGAACAGGAATGGCGTTTGAGCCGGAACTACCGGTCAAAGAATTCGGTGTCTCAGGGCTGCTGTATAACAGTGATGTGTTGCTCTATGACAGAGAAACAGAATCGCTCTGGTCCCAGATTATGTCAAAGGCGATAAGTGGCCCGCTTAAAGGGAAGAATCTGAAGTCACTTCCCCTCACCCACACCAGCTGGCAGGGCTGGAAAACACAATATCCAGATAGTCTTGTCCTGTCTACCAACACTGGCTATTCAAGGGATTATACTAAAAGCCCCTATGGTGGTTATGAGAAAAGTAATCAGATCTTTTTTCCTGTAGCTGCCAGTGATCAGCGTTTTCATAACAAGGAATGGGTGTTGGGTGTAAACATAGGCGAGACCTTCAAGGCCTATCCTTTTTCTGAACTGGCGAAGACTTCCGGTCGCATCAAAGATAATATTTCTGGCCAGGTAATAGAAATTATCTTTGACAGGAAAAATAGCAGTGCTGGTGCAAAGGATGAGCAGGGCAAAGAAATACCCACTGTCATGTCTTTCTGGTTCGCATGGTATGCCTTTCACCCGGATACCGAGGTCTTTCAGGCCCCCTGACTGGCAGGACTAAATGCAAAGTTAGAGGTCTGGCAAAATGTAATAAAGTGGTTTCGTAAACGTACTCTGGATTTCCGCAAGGTATTTACTACACTGCTCTGACCTTTTGCCTGTGAAGGCTAATTCATGTGCCTGCTTAGGCCGGTAGTCACATTGACCACAATTTCGGCTTGTCTCGCGACAAATCGTCGATCTACAAATACCCAATATTTCTGTGATTTCAGGTTGGTTATTCCCTGCTTTCATTTATCCCTTAATCTGGTATCGTTGTTCACGGACAAGTTGAGTTGCACTTAAAAGTTGAATTCACGTTATATAAAAAAGTGACCTGATACAAAATACTATGCTCTTTAAAAACACCCTTAAGTTAACGTCAGTTTTATTTTTCCTTACTGCTGGTGGCTGTGCATCATTACCAGAAAATACAGGCAAGCTGAAGTCTTATGCCTTTGATCAGCCACTATCAACGGCACTCGGTAAGGGAGCCGCTAAACGGGCAGAACCACATCCTGCCGGCCAGTCCGGGTATAACTTGTTATCTGATGGTCTTGATGCCTTCGTCGCGCGGGCAGCACTGGCCCAGATCGCCGAGTATTCCATAGATTCACAATATTACATGGTACATGGCGACCTGGTAGGTCTGCTCTATATGGATCAGTTACTGAAGGCTGCCGACAGGGGCGTAAGAGTACGTTTCCTGCTTGATGACATGGATGAAGGCGATCGGGATTTCAGCCTTGCCAAGTTCGATTTCCACCCGAATATCGAAGTGCGGATATTTAACCCCTTCGGCCGCAACACCGGTAAGACCATACAGTTTGTCACAGGGTTTGGTAAACAGACCCGTCGTTCACACAATAAATCATTCACTGTCGATAATATAGCCACTATTGTCGGCGGGCGGAATATCGGGGATGAATATTTTGATGCGGATGGAGTAATGGATTTCGCCGACCTGGATGTACTGGCGATAGGACCTGTGGCGCAGGACGTATCTTTATCATTTGATCAATACTGGAACCATCAGCTCAGCTATCCGATAAGTTTATTAGTCAGGGAGCATCCTACGGAAGAAGACTATCGCCAGGGCAGGGCAAGGCTGGATAAATATATCGCCGAACAATCCGAATCTGCTTATATTAGAAGTCTGCGTCACTCAGACTTTGCCAATAGTGTGAGAAATAAGAATGTTGTTTACTACTGGGCTAATGGCAAAGTTATTGTAGATCCGCCTGATAAACTGTTGAAGAAGACTGGCGACAAGGCTTACCAGATGTGGGCTGACTTGAAACCCTATATGGTGGCTGCTGAAAAAGAGTTGATCATCGTTTCCCCTTATTTTGTACCAGGGCGCAAGGGCGTGGAGTTTCTCGCAGGGTTAAGTAACAAAGGCGTAAAAGTGAGAGTTCTGACAAATTCGCTTTCCTCGACAGATGTCAGTGTCGTGCATGCCGGTTACGCCCGCTATCGCAAGCCGTTATTACGCGCCGGTATTGAGCTGTTTGAATTGAATAAAAAAACGGCCAAATCAAGCCGGAATGCTGTCAAAAAAGGAAAAATTGGTGTCTCAGAAACAAGTTTACATGCCAAGGCCTTCATTGTTGACAGGAAGACTGCTTTTATTGGTTCCCTCAACCTGGATGCCCGTTCTGTTGTTCAGAACACCGAAATTGGGATTGTGGTGTATTCAAAAGAGATCGCCGACTTCATGGTTAACGGTTTTGATAAAAACATTGACAGAGTTGCCTTCCGGCTAGGGCTGGATGTAGACAAAGAAGGCATTGAACACATGACATGGACAGGTCTTATTGATGGAAAAGTTACAACCTATACGACAGAACCCTATACTTCCTTTTGGCAGCGCTTTTTCGTTAGCTTCATGCGGTTGATGCCGATTGAGTCGCAGATTTAAAGGCAGATGAAAGACTAAAGACAAATGACTAAGGACTAAAGATAAAAGAAAGGGGTTTCTTTTGTCCTTAATCCTTTGTCCTTAGTCTGCTTTTAGGCATAAAAAAGGCCCCCAAACTGGAGGCCTTTCAACAAGCTTGCATACTAGTACGGTCGTTAAGAAGCCAACTTATCTTTTATAGTGTTAACAACTACATCGCTTGATGTGGCATTGACATCCAGCAACATACCTTCGTTAGCATAGAAATCTACCAGCGGAGCGGTCTGTTCGTTAAAGGTATCGAGGCGTTTGGTGATGGCTTCTTCTGTCTCGTCATCGCGCTGGATAGTCGGGCTGCCGCATTTGTCGCAGATGCCTTCAACTTTACTTGGCATGCTCTTGATGTTGTAGATAGCCTGGCATTCAGAGTTGGAACAGGTTCTGCGAGTTGTAAGGCGGTCAAGAATGACGTCTTTCGGCACATTCAGGTTAACGGCAAAATCGAGTTTGATGTTCAGTTTTTCAAGCAGGGTTTTCAGTTTCTCGGCCTGTGGGATGGTACGGGGGAAGCCGTCGAGCAGGAAGCCGCTTTTGCAGTCATCTTCTAACAGACGTTCACCCATGATACCCATGATCAGTGAATCAGGTACCAGTTCACCGCGGGTCATGTAACCCTGGGCTTCTTTGCCGAGATCGGTGCCGTCACGAACTGCGCCGCGCAGTATGTCGCCAGTGGAGATCTGTACTGAACCGTCGATCTGGGTTAAAAGTTTGGCAACAGTGCCCTTGCCGGCACCCGGTGCGCCTAAAAGAATAAGTCTCATGGAATGTCTCCTGTTTTCAGAAATATCTGTAATCGAAAAGGTAAACCCACCATTTTACCTTTCTTAATCTCTGGCGTCATATTTTTCTTTTTCATCTCAGGTAAAGGCTTCATTGGGATTCACAAATCAGCGTAAATCACACAAAATCGCCCATGTAGATAGCTCAAACTTGCACGAATTTTAACCCAGACATCAGACAGCAATCTTTTAGCCACAATGACCAGTAAAAAATCCTGCCATCCCAGTATATTTCGGTTGCCTGAAGGTGTGCATATCTCCTGCCTCTCGTGGTAGAATCTCTCCTTTTATGGGTATTCAAACAAGGGCTCTGGGAAGCTGTGTCCCATGAGGTTTTTAAGGAGTCATGAATACCTGATACTGCCGCTCAAACGGTCTATAAAACTGCGGAAAATGCATGGAATCATTCGCTAAGGAAACACTTCCCAGCAACCTCGATCAGGAGATGCGTCAGTCCTATCTGGACTACGCCATGAGTGTCATTGTCGGGCGTGCACTGCCTGATGTACGGGACGGATTAAAGCCGGTACATCGCCGTGTGCTATATGCCATGCACGAACTCAATAACGACTGGAACAAACCCTACAAGAAATCCGCGCGTGTGGTCGGCGATGTGATTGGTAAGTATCACCCGCATGGTGATACGGCTGTCTACGACACCATCGTTCGTATGGCGCAGCCTTTTTCCATGCGCCACATGCTGGTGGATGGGCAGGGCAACTTTGGTTCGGTAGATGGCGATTCACCGGCGGCCATGCGTTATACCGAAATCCGACTATCGAAGATCGCGCACGAATTGCTGGCTGACCTCGATCGTGAAACGGTAGATTTCGGCCCCAACTACGATGAGACTGAAACTCAGCCACTGGTAATGCCGACCCGGATACCCAATCTGCTGGTCAATGGTTCCGCAGGTATTGCCGTCGGCATGGCAACTACCATTCCTCCACATAATC
>BTQX01000158.1:0-4378 GCA_036986095.1 Gammaproteobacteria bacterium | reverse complement strand
TTTTCAGTGATAATGTGTAAATTTAAGTATAAATAATCAGGAGTATCTGGAAATGGGCGTAAAGTCCGATAAATGGATTCGTAAAATGGCGCAGGAAGCAGGCATGATTGAGCCGTTTGAAACGGATCAGGTGCGTGCCAATGCCGCTGGTGACAAGGTGGTTTCCTATGGTACATCCAGTTACGGTTACGATATTCGCTGCTCTGATGAATTCAAGATTTTTACCAATATCAACTCAGCGCTGGTGGATCCGAAGAACTTCGATGAGAACAGCTTCGTTGATTTCAAAGGTGATGTCTGCATCATTCCGCCAAACTCTTTCGCATTGGCGAGAACAGTTGAATACCTACGGATTCCACGCAATGTGCTCACGATCTGCCTGGGTAAATCGACCTATGCACGCTGCGGCATCATCGTGAATGTCACACCGTTTGAACCGGAATGGGAAGGGCATGTAACACTGGAATTTTCCAACACTACGCCATTACCTGCCAAGATCTATGCCAACGAGGGCGTGGCACAGGTGATATTCTTTGAGGGTGATGAAGAGTGTGAAACCTCCTACAAGGATCGCGGTGGAAAATATCAGGGACAGACCGGCGTCACCCTGCCTAAAACCTGAGAGCACTAACGGCACATTACTATGTATAAACCAAAGAATCTGAACGAATATTTCCGCCTCATCGATGATGCAGTGTTCGAAATGGAAGAACTTATCTATTGTGCAGATGAAGAATTTGATAATGATATGGATGGAATGATCCAGTCATTTCAGGTGATTATTACTGAATTAAAGAAGTTTCAGACAGCGGTTAAAGCTAGTGAGATTGTACCGGGTGAGTTCAAAGACGAAGGTTTTTTGCCGCTGTTGGTAAATATGCAGTCTGGCAGGCTACCTGTTCAGCATCTGTTGAAAGAACTTGATAGAATTGCTCGACAAGGTCTCGACGAGGACTGATGGTAAGATAAACTTATGTCCGGCAATTCAATAGGCAAGCTTTTCACAGTCACCAGTTTTGGTGAAAGCCATGGTGCGGCCATCGGCTGTATCATTGACGGTTGCCCTCCTGGTTTAAAGTTAAGCGAAACCGATATCCAGCCTGATCTCGACCGGCGCAAACCCGGTACCTCGCGGCATACGACCCAGCGTCGTGAGTCGGATGAGGTCAAAATTCTCTCCGGTGTATTTGATGGCCTGACTACCGGCACCCCAATTGGACTGCTGATTCGCAATACAGATCAGCGCCCCAAAGATTATTCTGATATCAAAGATGTTTTCAGGCCGGGTCATGCTGATCTGACCTATGAAAGAAAATACGGGTTTCGTGACTATCGTGGTGGAGGTCGATCCTCTGCACGCGAAACAGCCATGCGAGTGGCAGCTGGTGCTGTTGCAAAAAAATATCTGAAGATGCGCTACGGCATCTTTATCCGCGGTTATTTGGCCCAACTGGGACCGATCAAAATTGATCGGCTGGACTGGGATGTAGTCGAACAAAATCCTTTCTTCTGCCCCGATGTGGAAAAAGTCGCTGAGCTGGAGTCTTATATGGACGCCCTGCGCAAAGAGGGTAATTCAGTTGGTGCAAGAATCAATGTGGTTGCCAGTGGTGTTCCTGTGGGTTTAGGTGAGCCGGTATTTGATCGACTAGATGCCGATATCGCTCATGCACTGATGTGCATCAATGCCGCAAAGGGTGTCGAAATCGGTGCCGGTTTTGACTGTATTGAGCAGAAAGGTACTGAGCATCGTGACTTGATTATGCCTGACGGTTTTCTGTCTAATAATGCCGGCGGTATTTTGGGTGGGATATCCAGTGGCCAGGAGATTCTGGCCAGTGTTGCTTTTAAACCAACCTCGTCACTGCGTCTTCCCGGACAGACCATCAATAAAAAAGGTGAATCTACTCAGGCTGTTACTACCGGACGGCACGACCCCTGTGTCGGGATTCGAGCGACACCGATCGTTGAGGCGATGCTGGCAATTGTGCTGATTGATCATGTTTTGCGGCATCGGGGCCAGAACGCCGATGTCATTGCGGAGCCGTTGTCGTAGCTGCCGAGTAGTCCATGCCTTATTGGCGTCTGTCATCATTTTATTTCGTTTATTTCGGCACTCTCGGTGTGCTACTGCCGTACTGGTCACCGTATCTGGCGTCATTGGGGTACTCGCTGGCTGAAATCGGGAAATTGATGGCCATTCTCATGGCCACCAAAATGATTGCCCCGATTATATGGGCCTGGCTGGCTGACCGTAGCCGAACCAGTATGCGACTGGTGCGAGTGTCGGCTTTGCTGTCTGCCATCTTCTACCTTGGTGTATTTTTTGGTACAGGTTTCTGGTGGTTATCTGGTGTGATGATGTTGTTCACCTTCTTCTGGAATGCTGAGTTGCCGCAGGTGGAAGTCACTACGCTGAATCATCTGGGTGATGATGATAATCGCTACGGCAAGATACGTCTTTGGGGGTCGGTAGGCTTTATTGTCTCTTCTCTGTTTGTGGGTTATGCGCTTGATAGCAATCCGGCTTCACTGGTATTGCCGGTAATTATGATATTTCTGACAGCTATTTTCATTTCCACAGTATTCATTCCTGATGCGGGAAAGCCGGCACACCCTGAGCAGGGTGGGATAGTGAGGTATATACTTCAATACCCCGAACTAATGAGTTTCCTTATGGTCAGCTTTCTACTGCAGGCCAGTCACGCACCGTATTACGCCTTTTATACGCTCTACCTGTCTGACTACGGTTATAGTAAAACAGTAATCGGGATGTTGTGGGCTATGGGAGTGCTGTTCGAGGTCATACTTTTTCTCTCCCTGCACCGGTTTCTCAGGCCTGTACGCTTTCGAGCCTTGATAATCGGCAGTTGCATTGTCACCGTCCTGCGTTGGCTGATTATAGGGCTGTTCCCAGAATCACTACTGCTGCTGGTGCTGGCTCAGGTATTGCATGCGATAAGCTTCGGCCTGTTTCATGGTGTGGCTGTATCAATGGTACATCGCTATTTTACCGGCAGGCACCAGCACCGGGGAATGGCGCTATACGGCAGCATCAGCTTTGGTGCGGGCGGTGCGGTGGGTAGCCTCACCAGTGGTTATATGATGGGTTGGTTCGGTGCAAGTTTTACATTCGCAGCTGCCAGTCTGGTGGCACTCATTGCCGCAGTGCTTGCATGGTTTAGAGTTGCTAAGCCTAATCATGGTTCGGCTTAGTAGTGCTTCCTTTATTAATAACGGACGGCGGAGCGTATAATGAATATATAGTAGGAGCGCCGTCCTCGGCGCGATTCTTTTTTTTAAGATTTTTTGAGTCAATAGCAATCGCGCCGAGGACGGCACTCCTACATGTAAATCAAGAGCAATTGAGGTTGGGCTGAAATGCCACAAACGGAAAGAAAAGTAGAATTACTGTCACCCGCAGGCACCCTGAAGAGCCAGCATTATTCGATGGCTTTTGGTGCTGATGCGGTGTATGCCGGCCTGCCTCGCTATTCGCTGCGGGTACGCAATAATGATTTTGATACCGAAAATCTGTCTGTCGGTATTGAGGCTGCGCATGCTCTGGGGAAACGTTTTTTTGTAGCCGTCAACATCATGCCGCATGGTAGTAAGTTAAAGACCTTTCTGGCCGACATGGCAAAAATTGTTGTTCTGAAACCAGATGCTTTGATCATGTCAGATCCGGGGCTGATTATGCTGATCAGGGAAAACTGGCCGGATATGCCGATCCATCTATCTGTACAGATGAATACGGTCAATGCAGCAGCAGTAAAGTTCTGGCAGGGTGTGGGTATCGAGCGAATTATCCTGTCACGTGAGCTTTCATTGGGCGAGGTGGAAGATATTCGTCAGAAATGCCCGGATATCGAGCTCGAAGTCTTTGTCCATGGCTCACTCTGTATTGCCTATTCCGGCCGTTGTCTATTGTCCGGCTACTTCAATCATCGCGATCCCAACCAGGGCAGTTGTACGAACTCCTGCCGCTGGGATTATAAGGTGGCCGGTATGGAAACTGAGGCTGGCATTGCGCAGGGGAGTCAGGACTTTCAGTCAGATACCCGGCATGAAAATGCTCAGCATGTAATGCTGCTGGAAGAATTTAATCGTCCTGGCGAGTTAATGCCAATCGAGGAAGATGAACACGGTACCTACATCATGAACTCCAAAGATCTGCGTGCCGTTGAACATGTTGCACAACTGGTGGAGATGGGTGTTGATTGCCTGAAGATAGAAGGGCGCACCAAGTCCCATTACTATGCAGCCAGGACCAGCCAGATCTACCGCCAGGCGATAGATGATGCATTTGCCGGCAGGGAGTTCGATTCATCACTGATGGGCGAACTGGAGTCACTGGCCAATAGAGGGTATACCGACG